>CAXTHY010000012.1:47242-59856 GCA_964244175.1 uncultured Jatrophihabitans sp.
CGCCGTGCGCGCGGCCGGGCTGCAGCCGCGGCCGGCCGGGCCGCGCCGTCCCGCGGGGACCCGTGGCCTCGTGGCCGCGGGTGGCGCGGTGCTGGCCGGCTGCTCGACGAGCGCACGACCCGCGGGCTCCGGGAAGAATGGCGCCGTGCAGAAGAAGCAGATCGCGTACGGCAGCGACGCGTCGCAGTTCGGCCGGCTCTACCGCCCGGCGCACGCTGCTCATCGCGGCACGATCGTGATCATCCACGGCGGCTTCTGGCAGGCCGAGTACGGGCTGTCACTCGGCGACCCGCTGGCCAGCGATCTGGCCGGGCGCGGTTACATCTGTTGGAATCTCGAGTACCGGCGGGTGGGCAACGGCGGCGGGTGGCCGGCGACGCTGGACGACGTCGCTGCCGGCATCGACCACCTCGGCTCGTTGGACGTCGACCTGTCACGGGTCGTGGCGATCGGTCATTCGGCCGGCGGCCAGCTCGCGACCTGGGCCGCGGGGCGGGCCAAGTTGGCGGCCGGGACGCCCGGCGCCGCGCCCGCCGTGGTGGTCACTGCCGTGGTCGCGCAGGCCGGGGTGCTCGATCTGGCGACAGCGGCGCGGACGGGAGTCGGGGGCACGGCGGTGGTGGACCTGCTCGGTGGCACGCAGGCGGTCCATCCCGAGCGCTACCGCGCCGCCGACCCGATCGAGCAGGTGCCGCTGACGGCTCCCGTGCTGTGCGTACATGCACGGGGCGACCAGAACGTGCCGTACGCCCAGAGCACCGGGTACGTGGCGGCGGCCAAGGCGGCCGGTGGTGCGGCGGCGTTGCACGAGACCCCCGGCGACCACTTCACCCTCATCGACCCGTCGAGCCCGGCCTGGTCCTACGTCCGGGCGGCGCTCCCCTCGCTGCTGGCCGGCCACCTCCCCCCGTCCTGACCCTTTCTCTTGTCGGGTGCTGAGATGACCACTTTTCGCGCGCAGAAGTGGTCATCTCGGCACCCGAGAAGGGGCTCAGCCGGGACGAGAAGGGGGTCAGCCGGGACGAGTCAGGAGACCAGGGTGCCGTCGGGGCGGACGCGGTGGATGGTGGCCGAGGCGGCGACGTCGCGGACGGCCTGCTCGCCGTCGGGGTCGGTCGGGTCGTCGCCGAGCACGACCGCCGCCTCGAGGCCCGGTGCGCCGGACGAGACGGCCATGGCCACCGCGACCTGCAGCGCCGACAGCGTCAGCGACGGCAGCGCCACCGAGCCGGCCACGTACGTGCGGCCGTCGCCGTCGCGCACGGCCGCGCCCTGGGCCGCGCCGGTCCGGGCCCGCGCGGACCGGGCCAGCGTCACCAGCTTCACGTCTTCGGGGATCAGCTCAGTCATGGACGGCCACCTCACTGTCACGCTCACGCGCCGCGTCCGCGTCGGGTTCGGACACTCGCCGCACCAGCACGGTGTCGATGCGGTTGCGGCGGCCGCCGACATCCTCGGCGGTGAGTTCGAGTCCGTGCACCACCGCCGACGCGCCCGGGATCGGCACCCGGCCGAGCGCCTCGGCCAGCAGGCCGCCGACCGTCTCGACGTCGTCGCGGTCGGGCAACTCGACGTCGAACAGTTCGGCGAGGTCCTCGACCGCCAACCGCGCGGTGACCCGCGCGGTGCCGTCGTCGATGCGTTCGCGCTCCACGTCGTACTCGTCGGTGATCTCACCGACGATCTCCTCGAGGATGTCCTCGATGGTGACCAGCCCGGCCGTACCGCCGTACTCGTCGATCACGATGGCGATGTGCGAACGGGCCGCCTGCATCTCCCGCAGCAGCGCATCGACCGGCTTCGATTCGGGGACGTAGGTGACGGCGCGCATGACGTCCTCGACCGGCGTCGTGCGCGCCCGCTCGGAGTCCTGCGCCCGCCGGGCGAGATCCTTCAGATAGGCCACACCGAGCACGTCGTCGGCACTGTCACCGACTACCGGGATGCGCGAGAAACCGCTGCGCAGCGCGAGCGCCAGCGCCTGCCGCACGGTCTTCCCGCGCTCGATCCACACCACCTCGGTGCGCGGCACCATGACCTCACGCGCGATCGTGTCGCTGAGGTCGAACACCGACTGGATCATCTGCCGCTCGTCGTGCTCGACCACGCCGCGCTGCTCGGCCATGTCGACCAGCTCACGCAGCTCGACCTCAGAGGCGAACGGGCCGTGGCGCAGGCCCCGGCCCGGCGTGAGCGCGTTGCCGGTCAGCACCAGCAGCGCTGCGAGCGGGTTGAACAGCCGGCCCAGGATCCGCACGGCGGTCGCCCCGGCCAGCGCCACGCTGTTGGGGTGCTGGCGCCCGAGCGTGCGCGGCCCGACCCCGATGAGGACGTAACAGATGACGATCATGACGGCGACGGTCAGCAGCGGGACGGGCCACCGCGCCCCGAACTGCGAGCGGGCCACGATCGTCACCAGCACCGTGGCCGTCAGCTCGCAGGCCATCCGCAGGAGCAGCAGCAGGTTCGTATACCGGGCCCGGTCGCCCATGATCGTCCACAGCGACTTCGCGCCGGAGCGGTCCTCGCGCAGGAACTCCTCGGCCCGGGCCTTGGACACGCGACCCAGCGCGGAATCGACGCAGGCGATCAGCCCGCCGATCGGGACGAGACACAGCGCCACGATGATCGCGACGATGTCCGCGCTGCTCATCGCGAGCGCCCGCCGCTGTCGCGCATCTCGCCGCCGGTGCCGGGCAGCGGCGCGCGGATCGCCGGCCGCTTGGTCGACTTCGTCCACTCGCCCAGCAACCGCGCCTGCAGCTCGAACATCGCCTTCTCATCGTCGGCGTCGTCGTGGTCGTACCCGAGCAGGTGCAGGATGCCGTGCGTGCAGAGTAGGTGCAGCTCGGCCTCGGTCGAGTGCCCGGCCGAGGCGGCCTGATCCGCGGCGACGGTCGGGCAGAGCACGACGTCGCCGAGCATCGCCGCGCCGGCGCTCTCGTCGGTGCCGGGCGGCGCGGACGGGTCGTGGCGCTCGGCCGGACCGTCCGCGGCGTCCATCGGGAAGGCCATCACGTCGGTCGGGCCGGGCAGATCCATCCACTGCTGGTGCAGCGCCGCCATCGTGTCGGCGTCAACGAGCAGGACGGACACCTCAGCCAACGCATCGATGCGCAGGCCGTCGAGGACGAAGCGGCCGAGCTCGGCCAGCGCGCGCTCGTCGACCGGCGTGGCCGACTCGTTGTTGACCTCGACGCTCATCGACCGACCGGCGAGCTCATCGCCGCGGTTGGGCGCGGTGCTGCGTTGTCGACTCGGCGGTGCGGTCGTACCGCTCGTAGGCGTCGACGATTTCGCCGACCAGTCGGTGCCGGACGACGTCGGTGGAGGTGAGATTGGCGAAGTGGACGTCCTCGACCTCGCCGAGGATGTCGCGGACGACGCGCAACCCGCTGCGGCTGTTGCCGGGCAGGTCGATCTGCGTGACGTCGCCGGTGACGACGACCTTCGAGTCGAAGCCGAGACGGGTCAGGAACATCTTCATCTGCTCGGGCGTCGTGTTCTGCGCCTCGTCGAGAATGATGAACGCGTCCGACAGCGTGCGGCCACGCATGTAGGCCAGCGGGGCGATCTCAATGGTGCCGGCCTGCATCAGGCGCGGCAACGAGTCGGGATCGAGCATGTCGTGCAGCGCGTCGAACAGCGGCCGCAGGTACGGGTCGATCTTGTCGAACAGCGTGCCGGGCAGGAAGCCGAGACGCTCACCGGCCTCGACCGCGGGCCGGGTCAGGATGATGCGGGTGACCTCTTTGGCCAGCAGCGCCTGCACGGCCTTGGCCACCGCGAGGTAGGTCTTGCCGGTGCCAGCGGGGCCGATGCCGAACGTGATCGTGTGGTTGTCGATGGCGTCGACGTAGCGCTTCTGGTTCAGCGTCTTGGGCCGGATGTTCTTGCCCCGCCGCGACAGGATGTTGAGGCTGAGCACCTCGGCCGGGCGCTCGCCGGAGTCGGCGGTGAGGATGCCGTAGACGCGCGAGACCGAGTCGGCGGTCAGGTGCTGGCCGGACTTGATCAGCTCGAGCAGCTCCTCGAACAACCGGACCGCGGTGGCGTTGTCAGCCTGCCGCCCGGTGATCGTGATCTCGTTGCCGCGAACGTGGACGTCGGAGTCCAGGCGGCTCTCGATGACCCGCAACAACTGGTCACTTGAGCCGAGCAGCGCGACCATGGCCTGCTCACCGGGCACGACGAGGGTGGTGGTGACGCGATCCGCGCTCGGCGCGGGATCGGACGGTGCGGTCAAGGCGTGCTTTCTGATCGGCTGCTGTGGTCGCCTCCACTGTACCGGCGCCCCGCCCGGACATAACCCCTGAAGTCAGCCCGGGGGCCAGCTCATCGGGCGCCCAGCCAGCAGGTGCGCGTGGACGTGAAACACGCTCTGGCCGACCCCGGCGCCGGTGTTGAACACCGTCCGGAAGTCATCGAGGTCTTCCTGTCGGGCCACGGCGCCGATGCCGGCGACGAGTCCGGCCGCGGCCTCGGGGTCGCGGCCCAGTTCGACGAGGTCGCGCAGGTGCTTCCTCGGGACCACGAGGATGTGCGTGGGTGCCTGCGGATTGGTGTCGGCGAACGCAACGGCGTGCTCGCCCTCGTACAGCTTGGTTGCCGGGATGTCGCCGGTGACGATCCGGCAGAACAGACAGTCAGCCATGGCCATCAACGTAGTGCGTGGAGCGCCGGTTCAGGCCCAGCGGTCGAGCCGCACCGACAGCGCGGCCAGCGCCGCCGCCCCGGCGCTCGACGTGCGCAGCACCCCGGCGCCGAGATGCACCGGGTGCGCGCCTACCGCGGTGAACGCGGCCAACTCGTCAGGCGCGATCCCACCTTCGGGCCCCACGACCACCAGCACCTCGCCGACCCGCGGCAGTGGCGCCACCGCCAGCGACCCGGCCGCGTCTTCGTGCAGCACCAGGGCCGTCGCCGCGTCGCGCAACAGTCGAGCGACCTCGAACGTCGACGCCAGTGCGGCGATCTGCGGGAAGCGCGGTCGCCGGCTCTGCTTTGCCGCCTCGCGCGCGGTGCGGCGCCAGCGCTCGAGCGCCTTCTCGCCCCGCGGGCCGTGCCACTGGGTGATCGAGCGTGACGCGGCCCAGGGGACGATGCCGTCGACACCCAGCTCCGTCATGACCTCGACGGCGAGCTCGGCCCGATCACCCTTGGGCAGCGCCTGCACCACGACGATGCGCGGCTGTGGGGCGGGCACGAGCGCGCGCGACTCGACCGCGAGCCGGACACCGTCGAGCGTCACCGCCCGCACCACGCACCGCAACACCGTGCCGATCCCGTTGGCCACCAAGACCCGCTCACCGACCGCGACGCGCCTGACCCGCGCAGCGTGGTGGCCTTCGTCGCCGGCGAGGTAGAGCTCGTCACCGGCCGGGATGTCGGTGAGCAGGAACAGCGGTGGTGTCACCCGGGACTACTGCCGGAAGGCGTCGCGCACCTTGCCGAACAGACCGCCCGAGCGCGTCGTCACGGCGACATCCTCGGAACGCAGGTCGGCGAGCTGGCGCATCAACTGCTCCTGCTCCTCGTCCAGCCGGGTGGGCGTGCGGACCTCGACGTGCACGTACAGGTCCCCGCGCACGGAGCTGCGCAACTTCGGCACGCCCTTGCCGCGCAGGTGCAGCACCGCACCGCTCTGCGTGCCCGGCCGGACCTCGATCTTCTCCTCGTCGTCGAGGGTGGTGAGCACGAGATCGCTGCCCAGGGCGGCCGAGGTCATCGGCACGCCGATCGTGCAGTGCAGATCGGCGCCGTCGCGGGTGAACGTGTCGTGCGGCTGCTCGGAGATCTCGATATAGAGATCCCCGGCCGGGCCGCCGCCGGGGCCGACCTCGCCCTGGCCGGCCAGCCGGATGCGCATGCCGTCCTCGATGCCGCCCGGCACGTCGATCGTCTTGGTCCGCCGGGCCCGGACGCGGCCCTCGGTGTTGCAGGTCTGGCACGGCGACGAGATCTGCTCGCCGGTGCCAGCGCAGGCGTTGCAGGCCCGGGTCGTCATGACCTGGCCGAGGAACGAGCGCTGCACGGTCTGGATCTCGCCGGCGCCGCCACAGGTCGCGCAGGTGCGCGGCCGGGTGCCTGGGGCGCAGCCGTTGCCCTGACAGGTTTCACAGACGATCGCGGTGTCGACGACGATCTCGCGCCGCACACCGAACGCAGTCTCTTCAAGCGTCAGCGAGATCGGCAGCAGCGCGTCGGTGCCCGGCCGCACCCGGCTGCGGCGGCCGCGGCCGCCGCCCATCGGGCCGCCGCTGCCGCCGAAGAACGCCTCGAACACGTCGCCGAAGCCGCCGAAACCGCTGCTGGTGAAGGGACTGCCACCCCCGCCGCCGCCCTGCGACAGCGGGTCGCCGCCGAGGTCGACGATGCGCCGCTTCTCGGGGTCCGACAGCACCTCGTAGGCGGTGGTGACCTCCTTGAACCGGTCCTGCGCGGCGGCGTCGGGGTTGACGTCCGGATGCAGCTCGCGCGCCAGCTTGCGGTAAGCGCGCTTGAGCTCTTCCGGGGTCGCGTCCTTGCGCACGCCGAGCATGCGGTAGTAGTCGCGTGGAGCGTCTGCCACGAACCGTCCGTCCTCGAAATCAGGCCTAGTCAGGGGTTGGCACTCAGGCAAGCCGAGTGCCAGTCAAGTGTACGGTCAGCGATCCTCGAGCAGGGTGCCGACGTAGCGCGCGACGGCGGCGACGCGCGCCATGGTGTGGGCGTAGTCCATCCGCCGCGGGCCCAGCACCCCGACGGCGCCGACCGCCGAGCCGTGCATCCCGTAGCCGGTCGAGACGACCGATGCGGTGGCCAGGCCTTCGTGCTGCGTCTCGTTGCCGATCCGGACGAGGACCTTGCTCGTCGACACCGACTGGTCGAGCAGGCGCAGCAGCACCACTTGCTCCTCGAGCGCCTCGAGCACCGGACGGATGGCCGGGAAGTCGAGGGTCTGCTGGCTCAGGTTGGCCGTGCCCCCCAGGACGACGCGGTCGTTGGACGGCTCGACGAGGACCTCGAAGAGCACCGCGGTCAGCGTGCCCAGCAGGCCGCGCAGCGCGGGCTGGACCTGGCCGGGCAGGTCGCTGACGATCTCCGGGGCCTCCGACAGCGGCCGGTCGCGCAGGCAGCCGTTCAGCGTGGCCCGCAGCTCGAAGACATGCTCGTCGATCGTCGGGGCCGGCAGCTCGACCAGACGCTGCTCGACCCGGCCGGTGTCGGCGATCATCACCAGCATCACCCGGGTGGTGGAGATCGGCACGAGCTCCAGGTGGCGCACCGAGGAACGGGCCAGACTCGGATACTGCACCACGGCGACGTTGCGGGTCAGCTGGGCGAGGGCGCGGACCGCGCGGTGCAGCACGTCGTCCAGGTCGACCGCCCCATCGAGGAACGTCCCGATCGCGCGCCGCTCGGCGCTGGTCAGCGGCTTGATCTCGGTGATCCGGTCGACGAAGAGCCGGTAGCCGGCGTCGGTGGGCACCCGGCCGGCGCTGGTGTGCGGCTGCGCGATGAGCCCGTCCTCTTCCAGCGCGGCCATGTCGTTGCGGATCGTGGCCGACGAGACGCCCAGGTTGTGCCGGTCGACGAGCGCCTTGCTGCCGACCGGCTCGTTCGTCGAGATGAAGTCCTCGACGATGGCCCGCAACACCTGCAGCTTGCGGTCCTCGGCGGCCACGGCGACGCTCCCTCTGGTGAGTGGCCTCCAGTTTAGGACGGCCCGGCGTCGTCTCGGCGGTGGCGCTAGGCTCGCGCCGCGGACGAATCGGACACGATGCGACCAACGAGGACCTCGGATGATTTTCAAGGCGGTTCGGGACGGCCGTCCCTACCCCGACCACAAACTCTCGGCCCGGGACTGGGCCAACGTCGCGCCGCGCACCATCCGCCTCGACGAGCTGACGACCACCAAGCGCACCCTGGCGCTCGATCACCTGCTCGACGAGGACTCGACCTTCTACGGCGACCTGTTCCCGCACGCGGTGCTGTGGCGCGGCGAGGTCTACCTCGAGGACGGGCTGCACCGCGCCCTGCGCGCCGCCCTGCAGGGCCGCAACACCCTGCACGTGCGGATCCTCGACCTGGATGCGTTGCGGTCCAGCACCTGAGCGCGCTCAGGTCACGGTGAGCAGTTCCTTGACGACCGCGTCGGCCATCAGCCGCCCGCGTTGCGTCAGCACGAGCCGGCCAGCCTCGAAGCGCTGCTGGTCGACCAGGCCCCACGTCGCGAGCTGCGGGACGACCCCACGCGCCGGCTGCGGAAGATCGAGCATCGACAGCCCCTCACGGCGCCGCACCCCGAGCATGACCTGCTCGGTGAAGCGGGCCTCGTCGTCGAGCGTCTCGCGCCCGGCGGCCGGGCTGCGCCCGCCGTCGACCAGCGCGGTGTAGCGCACCGGGTGCTTGACGTTCCACCAGCGCACGCCGCCGACGTGGCTGTGCGCGCCGGGGCCCAGCCCCCACCAGCTCGCATCGCTCCAGTACAGCTCGTTGTGGCGGCACCGGCCCGCGGGCGTCCGCGCCCAGTTCGAGATCTCGTACCACTCGAAGCCCGCCGCGGTCAGCGCCTCGTCGGCCATCACGTACCGGTCGGCCTGCACGTCGTCGTCCGGCGGCGGGATGACGCCCGACGCGATCTGCCGGGCGAGCGCGGTGCCCGGCTCGACGATCAGCGCGTACGCGCTGATGTGATCGGCGCCCGAGCCGATCGCGGCATCCAGCGAGGTCTGCCAGTCGGCGTCGGATTCGTACGGCGCGCCGTAGATCAGATCGAGGTTGACGTGGTCGAACCCGGCGGCGCGGGCCTCGGCGACGACGGCCTCGGGCCGGCCCGGCCGGTGCTCGCGGTCGAGGACCGACAGCACCCGCGGCACGGCCGACTGCATGCCGACCGACAGGCGGGTGAACCCGGACTCGCGCAGCTTGGCGAGATAGCCCGGCGCCACCGTCTCGGGATTGGCCTCGGTGGTGATCTCGAGGCCGGGAGCCAGCCCGAACCGCTCGCCGATCTCGTCGATGAGCACGGCGAGGTGCTCGGCCGGTAGCAGGGTCGGGGTGCCACCGCCGAAGAAGATCGACGATACCGGCGGGAGGCGGTCACCGAACGCGTCGCCGTCGCCGAGCACGTCGGCGGCCAGCCGTAGTTCGCGCAGGACGGTGTCGGCGTAGCCGCCACGGCTCACGCCCGGGCCGAGCTCGCTGGCGGTGTAGGTGTTGAAGTCGCAATACCCGCAGCGGCGGTGACAGAACGGCACATGGACGTAGATCCCGAACGGCACCCCGCGGCCCCGATCCAGGACGTCGATCGGTAGCCGCCCGTCAGGTGGTGGCGGGTCGCCCTGGGGCAGCGCGGATGGCACGCCTCAAGTGTGCGGCACGCTCACCCGAGTTCCGGATCGACGCGCTGGAGCCGCAGCGGACGAGGGCCGGCCGCCGTCTCGTCGACCGCGCGCCGCAGCACGGCCTCGACCCGCTCGTCGGCCGGCACGTCAACCACCACCGGGCCCTCGGGCAGCCACGACAGGTCACGCAGCACGTCGGCCAGGCCGTCCAGGTTGGCGGCCGCCCAGGCCGGCGCGCGCAGCTGCGCGTAGACAGCCCGGATCGCGTCGCTCACTGATCCACCTCGATGCGCCGAAACGTCTCGTAGTGATCGCCGGTCCAGTAGAAGGCGCCGCCCTTGCCGGTGATGATCCGCCGGGCGCCGCGATCGCCCGAACCCGGTGTCGGGACGGTGTACTCGCGGTAGTAGCCGTCGGGTCGGCGCGGCAGCCGGTGCTCGTCGTTGTGGAACACGACGCCGTCGTTGCGCGGGTACGGGAACGGGCCGCCCCGTTCGATGCGCCGCACCGTCTCGGCCGCCTGCGCCGGCAGGCTGGACAGCGTCACCCGTTTCGACGCGCCCGCGCCCGCCGCTGGCCCGTGGTTGGAGTCGGCCGACTTGAGCGCGTAGCCGACCACCAGGGCGACGACGAGGACCACCAGCGCCAGGAGCGGCCGGCGGGCCCGTCGGAGGCTGCGCACGAGCGCTGACTCTATGACTCCCCCTGTCGGGCTGCGGTGGCAAGTGATTCGATCGGGGTATGGGTGACTCACTGAGCGCGGACACAATCCGGATCGACGGACACAGCGGCGACGAGATCGAGGCCTACCTCGCCCGTCCCAACGGCGACGAGCGCCGCGGCGCCGTGGTGGTCATCCACCACATGCCCGGCTACGACCGGTCGACGAAGGAGATCGTGCGGCGCTTCGCCGAACTCGGTTACGACGCGATCTGCCCGAACCTCTACTGGCGCCAGGCCCCAGGCGCGGCACCCGATGACGCCGCCGCGACGGCGCGGGCCCAGGGCGGAATCCCGGACGCGCAGCTGATTGGTGACGTCGGCGGGGCCGCCGCCTACCTGCGCGGCCTGCCCACGGCCAACGACAAGGTCGGCGTCATCGGGTACTGCTCCGGCGGGCGGCAGAGCGTGCTGGCCGGCTGCAACCTCGACATCGACGCCGCCGTCGACTGCTACGGGGCGTTCGTTGTCGGCACGCCGCCACCGGAGTTCCCGCTGAAGGTGACCAACCTCGTCGACCAGCTCCCGAACCTGCGCTGCCCGCTGCTCGGCCTGTTCGGCAACGACGACAAGTACCCGTCGCCGGAGCAGGTGGACGAGCTCGAGCAGCTGCTGAAGGACAACGGCAAGACCTACGAGTTCCACCGCTACGACGACGCGGGCCACGCGTTCTTCTCCCCCGACCGGCCGTCGTACCGGGTCGCTGCCGCCAACGACGGCTGGCAGCAGATCACCGACTTCTTCGCCACGAACCTGGGGAGCTGACCATGTGCACCTACGTCACCGTGACCGCGCCCATGACGGGCAGCGCCAAGGGGCCCAACGGCAACTGGTTCAAGGTCACCGACGCCACCGTCTACTTCGACCACCCCGTGCACGCGATGGCCGACCACACGCTTAACATCGACCTCGCCGCACCGGCCAAGGGCCCGTCGGCCCGGGTGGCGCTGGAGCTCACCGCGGCATCCGCGCGCGAGCTGATGATCGCGATCCAGGCCGCCCTCGACAGCGCGCCGGCCGAACTCACCGCCTGACTAGGGTCGAGGCATGCGCGCCGTCTATGCCGAGTCGATCAACCCCGACGATCCGCTGAAGGGGCTGGTCGTCGGCGAACGCCCCGACCCCGAGCCGCCCGAGGGGTGGACGCGGGTCGCGGTGCAGGCGGCGAGCCTGAACCACCACGACCTGTGGACGCTGCGCGGCGTCGGCATCAAGGCCGAGCAGCTGCCGATGATCCTGGGCTGCGACGCGGCCGGCATCGACGAGTCGACCGGCGACGAGGTCGTCGTGCACGCAGTGATCAACACGCCGGGCTGGACGGGCGACGACACCACCGACCCCGGCCGCACGCTGCTCTCGGAGAAGCACCAGGGCTCGATCGCCGACTACGTCATCGTGCCCAAGCGCAACGTCGTACCCAAGCCGGCCGAGCTGTCGTTCGGCGAGGCCGCGTGCCTGTCGACGGCGTGGCTCACCGCCTACCGGATGCTGTTCACCAAGTCCGGCCTGCGCCCGGGGCAGGCGGTGCTCGTGCAGGGGGCCAGCGGCGGCGTGGCCACGGCGTGCATCGCGATGGCCCGCGCGGCCGGCTTGCGCGTCTACGCGACCGCGCGCAGCGAGGCCAAGCAGGCCAAGGCGCTCGAGCTCGGCGCACACGAGGCGTTCGCGTCGGGTGCCCGCCTGCCCGAGCGCGTCGATGCCGTGATGGAGACCGTCGGCGAGGCGACGTACTCGCACTCGGCCAAGTCGCTCAAGCCGGGCGGGCGGATCGTGATCTCCGGGGCGACGTCCGGCCCCAATCCGCCGGCCGACCTCAACCGCTTCTTCTTCCTGCAGTTGGAGCTTGTCGGGTCGACGATGGGGACTAAGGCCGAGCTGGGCGATCTCATCCGGTTCCTGCAGGCGACGGGGCTGCGCCCGCACATCGACCGGACGATCCCGCTCGAGCAGGCCGCCGACGGGCTGGCCGCGATGGCCTCCGGCGAGCTGGTCGGGAAGATCGTCCTGGAGTTGTAGGGCTCAGCAGTGCTTCGCGCTCCACGCACTGATCCGCTTGCTGGTCGGGCCGAGTTCGGTCGCGGCCCGGCGCAGTTTCTGGTCCGACAGCGAGCGGTTGTTCAGGTCGGTCACGCTCTTCGCCTTGGCCGTGGCGGCGGCGAGCAGCGTCACGTCCTTGCGGTAGATCCGGGCGTCGGCCACGACGGTCCCGGGTGCGTCGGCGGCGAACTGGTCGGCCGTACCGACGAGGCGGCCGAGCAGCGACTTGGCCCGAGCGAGGTCATTGCCGGTGGCCCCGAACTGCTGGTTCAGCGTGCTGAGGGTGCGTACGTCGGTGCAGGCCGCCGCCGGGTTTCCGGGCCGGTCGGAATCGGCGGCCGGCGGCTCGGTGCCACCGGGCGGCGGGACGCTGCCGAAGCAGCCGGCGAGCGCCGCCGCGGCCAATCCGATCACCGCGGCACGCCGGCCCCGGCCGGTCCGCTTCACTTCTTGGCGGGGGCGTCACCGGTCGACAGGGCGGCGATGAAGGCCTCTTGCGGCACCTCGACCCGGCCGACCATCTTCATC
>CAXTHY010000013.1:0-9791 GCA_964244175.1 uncultured Jatrophihabitans sp.
CTCTCAAGCGCTTCAACATGAAGCTCCAGCAGAGCGGCGTCCTTCGCCAGCTCAAGGAGCACAGCCACTACGAGAAGCCCAGCGAGAAGCGACGCCGCCTCAGCCGACGCCGCAGCAGCAACCGTAGCTAGCGCGGCCCCGAACGCCGGCCCTTCGCCGACGCGATGGAACCCCCCAGTAAGCACCGCATCGAGGTTGTCGACGAGACGCAGCGACGTCTCGACGGCACCCTCGTGCGTCGTGCCGTCCGCGCCGCCCTCGACCAGGAGGGCGCAAGCCCCGCCGAGGTCGCCGTCCTCCTCGCGACCGACGAGCGCGTCCAGGCCCTCAACCGCGAGTTCCGCGGCGTCGACGAGCCGACCGACGTCCTCACCTTCCCCAGCGGCGACGGGGTCGGCGGCGACCTCGCGATCGCCGTCCCCTACGCCGCGCGGCAGGCCCAACGGCGCGGCGTCCCCCTTCCGACCGAACTCGCGTACCTCGCGATCCACGGCGCGCTCCACCTCGGCGGCTTGGACGATGCCACCGAGGCCGAGGCCGACGGGTGGTACACCGATCCGGAGCACAATCACCGGCCGCCCGAGCTGCTGCCGAGGGACGAGGTGGCGCGGGCCATCAACTCCGAGGTCAAGGCCGGCCGCGGCACCCCGCACGGCGGGGTGTTCCTGGACATCGCCTCCCGGCGTTCGCCCGAGGAGATCCGCAAGAAACTGCCCAGCATGTACCACCAGTTCTCCGAGCTGGCGGACGTCGACATCACTGCCGAGCCGATGGAGGTCGGGCCGACCTGCCACTACGTCATGGGCGGCATCGAGGTCGACGCCGACACCGCGGCGGCCACCAACGTCCCCGGCCTGTTCGCCTCGGGCGAGGTCGCCGGCGGCATGCACGGCTCGAACCGGCTCGGTGGCAACTCGCTGTCGGACCTGCTCGTGTTCGGCCGGCGCTCCGGCGAGGGCGCCGCGGCCTACGTCAAGGCGCTGCGGGGTCGGTACCCGAGGATCACGCAGGCCCAGATCGATCAGCTCTCGGCCGAGGCCATCGCCCCGTTCGACGGCAAGGGCGAGACGGCCTACGAGCTGCACGAGGAACTGCAGCAGTGCATGAACGACCTCGTCGGCATCATCCGCAAGCGCACCGAGATCGAGGACGCTCTGGAGCGGCTGGAGAAGCTCAAGGAGCGGGCCGTGCACGTGTCGGCGGCCGGCGGCCGGGCGTTCAACCCGGGCTGGCACCTCGCCCTCGACCTGCACAACATGTTGGCCGTGTGCGAGTGCATCGCCCGGGCGGCGCTGATCCGTGAGGAGTCGCGCGGCGGCCACACCCGCGACGACTACCCGGCGATGAGCGCGACCTGGCGCAAGGTCAACCTGATCTGCGCGCAGAACGCCAAGGGCGACGGCATCGACGTCGTCGAGCAGCCGATGCCGCCGATGCGTCCGGATCTGCTGCAGCTGTTCAAGAAGGACGAGCTGCACAAGTACTTCACCGACGAGGAGATCGTCGACGTGACCGACGAGCTGCCGGACGCGGTCCTGGAAGAAGTCGAGGCGTAACGATGACTGCGGTCGAAGAGAACGCGAGTGTCACCTCCGACGAGGCCCTCGATCGGGTCAAGGCGAAGGCCGACGAGGGTAAGGCCGGCTACGACGCGCACTTTCGCGTCTGGCGCGGCGACGCCAGCGGCGGCGAGCTGGTCGACTACACGGTCGCGGTGAACGAGGGCGAGGTCGTCCTGGACATCATCCACCGGCTGCAGGCCACCCAGGCCGGCGATCTGGCCGTGCGCTGGAACTGCAAGGCCGGCAAGTGCGGCTCGTGCAGCGCCGAGATCAACGGCCGGCCGCGGCTGATGTGCATGACCCGCATGTCGACGTTCACCGAGGACGAGGTCATCACCGTCACCCCGATGCGTACGTTCCCGGTGATGAAGGACCTCGTCACCGACGTGTCGTTCAACTACAAGAAGGCGCAGGAGGTGCCGGCGTTCGCGCCGCCACCGGGCATCAAGGCCGGCGAGTACCGCATGGCGCAGGCCGACGTCGAGCGCTCGCAGGAGTTCCGCAAGTGCATCGAGTGCTTCCTGTGCCAGGACGTCTGCCACGTGATCCGTGACCACGAGGACAACAAGGAGTCCTACGCCGGCCCGCGGTTCCTGATGCGCGTCGCCGAGCTCGACATGCACCCGCTGGACGCTCTCGACCGTCAGCACGCGGCGCAAGAGGACCACGGCCTGGGGATGTGCAACATCACCAAGTGCTGTTCCGAGGTTTGTCCCGAGCACATCAAGATCACCGACAACGCGTTGATCCCGCTCAAGGAGCGAGTGGTCGATCGCAAGTTCGACCCGCTGGTCCGGATCGGCAACATCATCCGCCGCCGGCCCAACTGAGCCCGGGACAACAATCCAGACAGGGTAAATCCAGGCGGACGTACGGGGGGCAGTCCGCCTGGACGGTCATAATTATCCCCACAATGGGCACAGGGCAACAACCCTTGACAATCAGCCATCTATTGAACACTGACCACCCACGTGGCGTGCTTTCACACGGCGGAAATCTGTCCGGCCTACTGTGAATGGATGACCGGCGCGCGCACGCTCGGCGTCGAGGAAGAAATGCACGTCGTCGACCTGGGCAGCGGCCGCCTCAGCGCCCGGGCCCCCGAACTCCTGCGCGGCCTCCCGTCGGCGGGATTCTCCGTCGAGCTGCAGCGCAGCACGGTCGAGACCAACACCAAGGTCTGCACCTCGCTCGAGGAGCTGCGGGCCGAAATCGTGCGCCTGCGGGTCCTCGTCGACGACGTCGCGTCGGCGGCCGGCCTGGGTGTGGTCGCCACCGGCACCGCCCCGCTGTCGCATCGCTCCGACTTCGAACTCACCGCGCTCGGCAGGTTCAGCCGCATGCAGCAGGACTACCGGTTCCTCGTCGACGACCAGCTGATCTGCGGGCTGCAGGTGCACGTCGGGGTGGCCGATCGCGACGTCGCGGTGCGGGTGGCCCAGCGGGTCGCCGCCGACCTGCCCACCCTGCTCGCGATGACCGCCAGCTCGCCCTACTGGCACGGCGTCGACACCGGCTACTCGAGCTTCCGCACGATGGTCTGGCAACGCTGGCCCACGGCTGGCAGCTTCGGTTACGCCGAGACGGCCGCCGACTACGACCAACTCGTCGACGACCTCATCCAAGCCAAGATCATCTCCGATCCGAAGATGGCCTACTTCGACGTGCGGCCGTCCACGCACGTCCCGACGCTCGAGCTGCGGGTGTGCGACGCCTGCCCGGTGGTCGACGACGGCGTCCTCGTCGCCGGCCTGTTCCGCGCGTTGGTCGCCGAGGCCATCGCGGCCGACGAGCGGGGCGACGACCTGCGCGGGCGACCGGAGCCCGTGCAGCGCTCGGCCATCTGGCGCGCGGCCCGCAGCGGGCTCACCGGCGCACTGCTCACGTCCAGCAGTCGGCCCGAATCGCGTCCGTCGGCCGAAGTCATCCGGGCCATGATCGATCGGCTCGGTGACCAGCTCGACGAGACCGGCGACCGCGACACGGTGGCCGAGTTGTCGGCGGCCCTGCTCAGCCGCGGCGACTCCAGCAGCCGGCAGCGGGCGCGCTACGCCGAGCGCGGCAAGGTCTCCGACGTGGTCGCGCTCGCGGTCGCCGAGACCCAGGGCAAGATCACCTTCCCGCTCAGCACTCCGCAGGTCAGCAGCGGCTACCCCGAGGCACCGGAGGACGAGGCCCTCGCGGTCTCCGGCATCCCTTACCCCGCCTACCGTCCCGTCTTCGAGGTGCTTGACGACCTACCGGCCGACGAGCTGGACGGTCGGGTCGAACTGCTGCGTGACTCGGCGCTGGCCGACGGGCTGACCTTCGGCGTCGACGGCCAGCAGCAGGCGTTTCCGGTCGACATCGTCCCGCGCATCGTGCCCGCCCACGAGTGGGCCGTGCTCGCCGCCGGGCTCACCCAGCGAGCCCGCGCGATCGAGTTGTTCCTGCGCGACATCTACGGCCCGGCCAAGATCGTCGCGGACGGCCTGCTCGACTGGGAGACGGTGACGAGCACGCCGGGCTGGAACCCGTCGGCCTCGCAGCTGCCCAAGGGCGTGGTCAACGCTCCGGTCATCGGTTTCGACCTGGTCCGCGACGCGCTCGGCGGCTGGCGGGTGCTCGAGGACAACACCCGCACCCCGTCCGGTGTCGGGTACGCGATCGGCATCCGGCGGTTGATGCGCGACGCCCTGCCCGAACTCACCGGCGACGTCGCGATCCGCGATCCGCGCACCGCCCTGGAACTGATCGGCGACACCCTGCGCAAGTGCGCGTGGCGGCCGAACCCGGTGGTGGCGCTGCTGTCGGACGGCGCCGACAACTCGGCCTGGTACGAGCACCGGATGATCGCCGCGCAGGCCGGCCTGCTGCTGGTCGAGCCCAGCCAGATCGAGGTCAGCGGCGGGCGGGTGCTCGCGGCCGGGCGCCGGGTCGACGTGCTCTACCTGCGCCTGGGTGTCGAGCTGGGCGACCTGCACACCACGCAGGGCGAGAAGGTCGGCGCGAAGATCGTCCAGGCCGCCATCGACGGCGACGTCGTGCTGGCCAACGCGCCGGGCTCCGGCGTTGCCGACGACAAGGCGATGTACTGCCAGATCACCGACCTGATCAACTACTACCTGGCCGAGCGGCCGCTGCTGGCGCCCGTGCCCACCTACCGCTGCGCGTTGGCGGGCGAGCGCGAGTTGGTGCTCGCCCGCCTGGACCAGCTCGTCAGCAAACCCGTCGACGGTTACGGCGGCGGCGGGGTACTGATCGGCCCGGACGCGTCCAAGGCCGAGATCGACGACCGCCGCCGTGAGATCGAGGAGTCCCCGGCGCGGTGGATCGCGCAGGAGGTCGTGCCGCTGTCGACCCACCCGACGCTGGCCGACGGGCGGCTCGAACCGCGCCACGTCGACCTGCGCGCCTTCGTCTATCTCAACGGGACGGGGGCCGACCAGGTGCATCTGGCCGACCTGGCGCTGACCCGGGTCGCCCCGCGCGGCAGCATGGTGGTGAACTCCTCACGCGGCGGCGGGGCGAAGGACACTTGGATCATCGCCGATCGCGACGAGGTCGACTGACCCAGCGCGGCCATCGCAGTGGCCGCCCGACGGAGGAGGCAGGTGAGTACGACACGTGTGCGGTCTTGCAGGTGAGATGCGCTTCGACGGACGCGCGGCCGACGTCGGCGCGCTGCAGCGCGCGTGCAGCCGGCTCGCGGCCCGCGGTCCGGACGGCAGCGGCATCTGGGCCAATGGCCCGGTAGCGCTGGGGCACCGTCGGCTGGCGATCATCGACCTGTCGTCGGCCGGCGCCCAGCCGATGGCCGACCCGCACCTGGGCCTGACCGTCATCTTCAACGGCTGCATCTACAACTATGAGGAACTGCGCGACGAGCTGCGCGGGCTCGGCCACCGCTTCTTCTCCCACGCCGACACCGAGGTCATCGCCAAGGCCTACGCCGAGTGGGGCCTCGACTGCGTCCAGCGGTTCAAGGGCATGTTCGCGTTCGCCATCGCCGAGCGCGACAGCGGCCGGGTGATCCTGGCCCGCGACCGGCTCGGCATCAAGCCGCTCTACCTCGACCAGACGCGGGAGCGGCTGCGGTTCGCCTCATCGCTGCCGGCACTGCTGGCGGCCGGCGACGTCGACACCTCGCTCGACCGCGTCGCGCTGTCGTACTACATGACATTCCACTCGGTGGTGCCGGCGCCGCGCACCATCCTGAACGGGGTGCGCAAGCTGCCGCCGGCCACCGTCCGCGTGGTCGAGCCCGACGGGACGTTCGCCGACACGCTGTACTGGGACCCGCCGTTCACCCGCGACGAGTCGCGCGCCGACTGGAGTGAGCGTGATTGGCAGGAGGCGGTCGTCGATTCGCTGCGCACGGCGGTCGAGCGGCGCATGGTGGCCGACGTGCCGGTGGGGGTGCTGCTGTCGGGCGGCATCGACTCCTCCCTCGTGGT
Organism: uncultured Jatrophihabitans sp.; assembly: GCA_964244175.1. Lineage (GTDB taxonomy): Bacteria > Actinomycetota > Actinomycetes > Mycobacteriales > Jatrophihabitantaceae > Jatrophihabitans. The sequence goes on from CAXTHY010000013.1 coordinate 5,999, forward strand.
GGCGCTGCTGGCCGAGGCCGGCCAAACCGGTCTGCAGACCTTCAGCATCGGCTTCGACTCGGCCGGCAACGAGTCGGGCGACGAGTTCGAGTACAGCGACCTCGTGGCGCAGCGCTTCGGCACCGACCACCACCGCATCAAGATCGACTCGCGTAAGCTGCTGCCGGCGATCGACGGTGCCGTGGCGGCGATGAGCGAGCCGATGGTGTCGCACGATTGCGTGGCGTTCTACCTGCTCAGCCAGGAGGTCGCGAAGTCGGTGAAGGTCGTGCAGTCCGGGCAGGGCGCCGACGAGGTGCTGGGCGGCTACGACTGGTACCCGCCGCTGGCCGGGATCGCGCGCGTCGACGCGGTCGACGCGTACGCCAAGGTCTTCTTCGACCGGCCGTTCGGCGAGTTGTCGGGTCTGCTGAACCCCGAGTGGCTGGTCGGTTCGGATGAGCCGCGCGACTACATCGCGGGCCAGTTCGCTCGTCCCGGCGCCGACACCGCGGTCGACGCCGCGCTCCGCAACGACACGGAGGTCATGCTTGTTGACGATCCGGTCAAGCGGGTTGACAACATGACGATGGCGGCCGGGCTCGAGGCCCGGGTGCCGTTCCTCGACCACGACTTCGTTGAGCTGGCCGGGCGCATCCCGCCCGAGCTGAAGCTCGCCGATGGCGGCAAGGGCGTGCTCAAGCGGGCCAGCCGCGGCATCGTCCCCGACGAGGTCATCGACCGGACGAAGGGCTACTTCCCGGTGCCGGCGATCCGCCAGCTCGAGGGGCCCTACCTCGAGCGGGTGCGTGCCGCGTTGACCGATCCGGCCGCCCGTTCACGCGGGTTGTTCCGCCCGGCCGCCGTTGACGCGTTGCTGGCCGACCCGAACACGACGCGCACCACGCTGGGCTCGAACGCCCTGTGGCAGCTGGCGCTGCTCGAGATGTGGCTGCAGACGATGGACGTCCACTGACGATGACGGCACCGAATCCGACCGCCGGCGGCGCTGCCTGGGACGCGGTCGCACCACTCGCGCGCGAGCTCGTCGAGGCGTGGGGCTGCTGGGCCCCGACGATGACGCCCGACGGCAGCCGGGTGGCCTACGTCAGCGATCGCCACGGCTTCCCGCAGCTGTGGGTGCAAGACGCTGCCGCGGGTTCAGACGCGCAGTGCCTCGAACTCAGCGACGACCCGGTGCTGTCGGTGGCCTGGTCGCCGGACGGCGGCTGGCTGGCCTGCTCAGTGGCGACCGGCGGCGGCGTGCGCACCGAGGTCTGGGTCGTGCGGGCCGACGGCACTTCGGCCCGGCGCGTGGCCGGCGGCCAGCAGCACGCCGTCCTGGGGCCGTGGGCGCGCCAGGGCCACGGCCTGGTCGTGACGCTGTGCTCGGACGAGGCGGCGATCCCGAACCACTGCCTGCTCGTCGACCCCGCCACCGGCGCGCAGGACACGATTGCCATCGGCTGGCTGATCAACGTCCTCGACCTCACTGCCGACGGCCGGTTCGCGCTGCTGCGCGACGGCACCCGCGGCGCCCAGTTCTGCCGGCTCGTCGATCGCGCGGCCGACGAGGACTACCCGGTGCTGCCCTACCCGCAGACCGGCTCGACCGACCGCGGCATGCTGCGCCCGGCCCCGCCCGGCTGGCAGGAGTACGCGCGGGTGGTCTATCTCGTCACCGACGCCGGCCGGCCGCGGCGCGAGCTGCTGGCGATCGGCTTCGACCCCGAGGGGCAGCGCGTCGCGGCCGGCGCGCTCGCGGCCCGGCAGGACGCCGAGCTGGAGTTCGCCGACGCCGACTCGGCCGGGCGCTGGCTGGTGCTGGTGTGGAACGTCGACGGGCGCAGCGAGGTGCAGCTGCTCGAGACCCTGACCGGTCACCGCTTCCCGGTGCTCGGACTGCCGGGCGAGGTCGTGGCCGGCGTGGCCATGGCCCGCGACGGCAGTTGCGCCATCCTGTCGGTCGAGTCCCCCGTGGCGCCGCGCCGGCTGTGGCGCCTGGACGTGCATGAGCGGACGTGGACGCCGATCACGCCCGAGACGCTCGAGCCGCGCGGTGACCTCGTCTACCCCGAGCTCGTCCGCTTCGAGGCCCACGACGGTCTGCCGCTGTCGGGGTGGCTGTACCGGGCACCCACGTCCACCCCGGCGTCCACCCCGGCGTCCACCCCGAGTTGTCCGCGCGCCGGCGGGCCCGAGCCGCGCGACGCGCGGACAACTGTCGGCGGGCCGGCGATGCTGAGCCTGCACGGCGGCCCCGAGGCGCAGGAGCGGCCGGTGTTCACCCCGCAGCACCAGGTGCTCGCGGCGGCCGGGATCACCGTGTTCGCGCCCAACATCCGCGGGTCGTCGGGATACGGGCACACCTTCGTCCATGCCGACGACCGGTGGGGTCGACTGGACGCGATCCGCGACGTTGCGCAGTGTGCCTGGCTGTTGTCGGCGCGGGGGTGGGCCGACAGTGCCCGGATCGCCGTGACCGGCCGCTCGTACGGCGGGTACGCCACGCTGATGGCGCTGGCCGTCCACGCGCCGGTCTTCGCCGCGGGAGTGGACATCTGCGGGATGTCGGACCTGCTGACGTTCTACCGCGACACCGAGCCGTGGATCGCGGCCGCGGCGGTGACCAAGTACGGCGACCCGGCGCGCGACGCGGCGATGTTGGCCGACCTGTCGCCGCTGCACCGCGCGTCGGCCATCGCGGTGCCGCTGCTGGTGGTGCACGGCGAGCTCGACACGAACGTGCCGAAGGGCGAGGCCCTGCAGATCGTGGCCCGGCTGCGTGAGCTGGGGCGGCCGGTGTCCTACCTGGAGCTGGCCGGCGAGGGGCACGAGTATCGCCACGTCGAATCGCGGCTGACCCTGCTGCACGCCCTGACGACGTTCCTATCCCAGACGCTCGCACCGGCCGACGCGCCGGTGTCCGTTTCGCACTAGCCCGCTTCTCTGTTTTCGCTTCTCGGGTGCTCAGTTGACCACTTCGTCCGCCGGAAAGTGGTCAGCTGAGCACCCGACAAGCGAAAAGGGGTGGCGGGTGTTGGGTTTGAACCAACGTAGGCTGAGCCGGCGGTTTTACAGACCGCTCCCTTTGACCACTCGGGCAACCCGCCGTGCACCGGATCGCTCCGGCAACGAGGCGACAGCCTACCGGAGGCTCCGTCTACTACGGTCGGGGGAGCCAGCCCAGCAGGAGGTAATCAGCAGATGGCCGACCCGTCCTTCGACATCGTGAGCAAGATCGACCGCCAAGAGGTCGACAACGCGCTCAACCAGGCCGCGAAGGAGCTCTCGCAGCGCTTCGACTTCCGCGGCGTGAACGCCAGCGTCGAGTGGTCCGGCGAGCTCGGCGTCACCGTCAAGGCCGACACCGAGGAACGCGCGAAGGCCGCCCTCGACGTGTTCAAGGAGAAGCTGGTCAAGCGCTCGATCTCGATGAAGGCGCTCGACGCCGGTGACCCCAAGCCGTCGGGCAAGATCTACGTAATCGCCTGCACGCTGCGCCAGGGCATCGACAAGGACCACGCCCGCGAGATCGTCAAGCTGATCAAGGACGAGGGCCCCAAGGGCGTGCAGGCCGCGATCCAGGACGACCAGGTGCGGGTGTCGGGCAAGAAGCGCGACGCCCTGCAAGAGGTGCAGGCGCTGCTCAATGGCGCCGACCTCGAGGTGCCGCTGCAGTTCACCAACTACCGCTGAGCCCCCCGCCCCCGCCCTGCCCTGCCCCCTGCCCCTGCCCCCTGGCGCGAGGGTTCCTCGCGCGAGCGGCGCGGGCCGCGACGGGGTCAGTCGAGGGCGCGCTTGTCGAAGCCGA
>CAXTHY010000013.1:9801-19096 GCA_964244175.1 uncultured Jatrophihabitans sp.
CCCTGCCCCCTGCCCCTGCCCCCTGCCCCTTCTCGGGTGCTGAGCTGACCACTCTGCGGCCGCCAAGGTAGTGATCTCGGCACCCGACAAGCGTTCTGGGTGTGCTCGGCTGGGTGCGATCGGGGCGGTCAGCTGCCCGCGGCGAGCAGCTTGCGTCGCACCCGGGCCACGACCGTCTGCGGCTCGAACATGACCTCGTACCAGCTCACCCGCACAACGACGAAGCCGGCCCGCTCGAGCGCCTCTTGCCGCCGCTTCTCCTCGGTCAAGGCGTCCGGGTCGTCGGGGTTGTACTTGAGCTCACCGTCGGCCTCGATGATCACCCGCTGCTCCGGGTACATCAGGTCGACGCGGTAGCGCCCACGATCGGTGTCGACCCAGACCTGGGGCTCCGGCGCGGGCAGGCCGCCGTCGCTCACGCAGAGTCGGACCAGCGTTTCAAGTGGCGACTCGGCCAGGTGCGTGGCGAGTTCGAGCACCCGGTCGGCGCTCTTGACGCCGGGACGGTAACGCCGGTGCGCCCGCGCGTCGGCCAGTTTGGCGTGTGTGGTCAGGCCGTCGTGCAGCGCCGCGTCGGCCGCTACGAGCCCCGCCGCGACCCCGGAACTGCGGGCAACGTCGATCACCGTGAGTTCAATCGTCATCACCGACGTCCCGTACCAGTCGGTCGTGTCTTGCGGCCGGATGCCGATGCCGCGCACGAGCACGTCCGGCCGCACAGCCATCTGCGGGGCGTGCACTGCGCTCAGGGTCGGCCGCGCCGGCGTGGCGAGCAGGGGCAACCCGTGCATCGCCGCCCCGCTCTCATTACTGACGACGGTGTCGCGGCGGACGAGTGCGGCCGCGGCCGCCTGGATCTGCACCGCGTTGCCGTGCGGTTGCAGGGCCCGCGCGGCGGGGCGGCCCCGCGCCTCGCCGACCTCCGGCGGCAGCGGGCAGACGACGCCGTAGCGCGGGACCGACCAACATCGGCGGCGCACAAGGCTGCGGACAGCCGCGTCGGTCATTCCACAGGCGCGCGCCTGGTCGCGTTTTAGCACCAGACCCTGGCGGCAGGCCAGCCCGACCGCGGCCTCGTGCGGCGTGCCGGCGGCGCCCGTCTGAAGCTGGTGGACGGCAGCGCCCCACTCCGCCTGGCGCCGTCGCGCGGGTCCGATCGGCTGGCGATCGGGACCGGACGGGACGAGGACGTGGTCGAGATACCAGTCCGGGTCCGGCACCTCGACGATTCCCACGCCCGGTGACGGTAGGCCGATCGGCCGGCGCGTGAATCTGCCCTGTGGACAACCCGCCCCTGGCCCTTCTCGGGTGCCGAGCTGACCACATTCCGGGCGCCGAAGTGGTCATCTCGGCACCCGAGAAGAGCTGGGAGGTGACAGGGGCTGGGAGGTGACCTTGGGCTGGGAGGTGACAGGGGCTGGGAGGTGACAGGGGCTGGGAGGTCACCTGGGCGGGGAGGTGACCTGGGCGGGCGCGGGGGCGGGCTCAGTGGAGGTAGCGGGGGTCGGCCTTGGCCATGCGTTCGAGGCGGGCGATGCGGTCGTCCATCGGCGGGTGGGTCGAGAACCACGACCGCGGGCGGGCGAACGGGCTGGCGATCATCAGGTGGCTGGTGGTGGCCAGCTTCCGGGTCTGCAGAAGCGGACGCGCGGCCGTGCCGGCCTCGAGCTTGCGCAGCGCCGACGCCAGGGCCAGCGGATCGGCCGACAGCTCGGCGCCCGACTCGTCGGCTTGGTACTCCCGCGAGCGGCTGATCGACAGCTGGATCAGCGTCGCCGCCAGCGGCCCCAGGAAGATCATCATCAGCTCGCCGACGAGGCTGCGGTCGCGGTCCTCGCCGCCCCCGCCGAAGAACATCCCGAACTGCGCGATCATCGTGATCCCCGCGGCCAGGCAGCCGGCCACTGACGAGATCAGGATGTCGCGGTTGTAGACGTGGCTGAGCTCGTGCGCCAGCACCGCCCGCAGCTCGCGCTCGGTGAGGATCTGCAGGATGCCCTCGGTGGCGCACACCGCGGCGTGCCGCGGCGAGCGCCCGGTGGCAAACGCGTTCGGTGCGGTGGTCGGTGACACGTACAGCCGGGGCATGGGCTGACGGGCCGAGGTCGCCAGCTCGCGGACGATCCGATACATCGCCGGCTGCTCGACCTGGGTCACGGGGCGCGCGCGCATCGAGCGCAGGGCGATCTTGTCGGAGTTGAAGTAGCTGAACGCGTTGATCGCCACGGCCACCAGCAGCCCGATCACCAGGCCGGTACGCCCGGCGATCAACCCACCGCCGAAGACGAGCAACGCTGCGAGCACGCCGAACAGGACGGCGGTCTTCAGTCCGTTGCGTACGCCGTGCATACCGGTTCAACGATCGGTGGGTTGCCCCCCGTTCCCGTCCCCTCCCAGCCGCGTTCACGTCCCGGACTGGCGCCGCTCCGCAATCGGCTGATCATCCGTCACCCCTCTACTCACTGTGAGTCACATTTATCACTCAGTGCGATCGCGGTGTGAAGTCTCCGTTAGTTGGGTATCGCAGAGTTACCGCGCGCCGGCGACCAACAGCCGGCATGACCCACGGAGTTGCTCATGACTGCTTCCCCCGCAGCAGCGTCGACCAGCCGCAGCACCCGATTGATCGCCTCGCTCGTCAGCCTGGGCGTCGCACTCGCCCTGCTCGTGAGCCCGACCGCAGCTCGTGCGGCCACCGCCCCGGCGCTGACGACAGCCACCGCCAACGAGTGGGCGGCCCACATGCTCGCCACGCTCAACGCCGAACGCAAGGCGCACCGCCTGCCCGCAGTGCGGATGAACGCCAAGCTGATTCGCTCGGCCCACACGCACAACACCGACATGGCCAAGATGGACACCATGTCGCACCAGCTGCCGGGCGAGGCGTTCTTCGCCGCCCGCATCACCCGCGCCGGCTACCAGTGGCGCGCCGCGGGCGAGAACATCGGCTGGAACAGTGTCGAGACCGACGCCGGCCTGCAGGCCCTCGAGCGGGCGATGTACAACGAGAAGCCACCAGACGACGGTCACCGCGTGAATATCCTGAGCCGGACGTTCCGCGAGGTCGGCATTGACGTCTACTTCGACCAGGCGCACGGCAAGATGTGGTACACGCAGGACTTCGGCGCCCCGGCCTGATCTGGAACACTCGCGCCATGTCGGCGATCGAACACCTCGTCCACGCGAACGAGCAGTACGTAGCCCGCTTCCCCGGGCCGCCCCCGCTGCGGCCCAAGCTACGGCTGGCCGTGATCGCGTGCATGGATGCGCGGCTCGACCTGTTCGGCGCACTCGGGCTGGAGATCGGCGACGCCCACCTGATCCGCAATGCCGGCGGGATCCCGACCGATGACGTGTTGCGGTCGCTGGCGTTGAGCCAGCGCGCGCTCGGCACCCGCGAGGTCGTGATCATCCATCACACCGGGTGCGGGATGGACGGGTTCGACGACGACGCGTTCCGTCACGAGCTCGCGACGGAAACCGGCCAGACTCCCCCGTGGCGGGTTGACGGGTTCACCGACCTGTACGACGACGCGCGCCGCTCGGTGCGGACGGTCCGCGACTGTCCCTGGATCCCATACCGCGACGAGGTCCGCGGATTCGTGTTCGACGTGTCCACCGCCGCGTTGACCGAGGTCTCCTAGCCGTACGGCGGCCACGTGCGCATCAACGTCCACGACTTCAGCGGTCACCCGTTCCAGGTGCAGCTGTCACGTGAACTCGCTGCGCGCGGGCACGAGGTCGAGCACACGTACTGTGCGCAGTACGTGACGGGTCGCGGTCGGCTCGACGTGCTGGCCTCCGACCCGCCGACGCTGCGCATCACGGCGCTGCGCGCCGCCACGCCGCTGCACAAGTACGAGGCCCGCCCCCGGATCCGCTTCGAGTTGGGTTACGCCCGCGCCTGGCGCACGTTTCGGGCCGGCCGACAATTCGACGCCACAATCGCCTGCAATCTGCCGTTGCTCAGCCAGGCGCGGGCCCAGCTGAGCCTGCAGCGTCGGCACGAGCCCTGGATCCTCTGGCACCAGGACATCTACAGCCAGGCAATTATCGAGGAGTTGCGCCGCCGCTACCCCGGCGCCGCCCCGCTGCTCGCGCCGCTCGTCGTCCGGTTGGAGAGGCGACAGGTCCGCACGGCCGATCATGTCGTGGCGATCAGCGACTCGTTCGTCGACAAGTACGCCGCGTGGGGGTTGGCCGCCACTCATGTCAGCGTGATCCCGAACTGGGCACCGCTCGACGACATCCGGCCGACCACGCGCGACAACTTGTGGGCCCGCGAGGTAGGCCTGCCGGCGGACGGGTTGCGGCTGCTCTACTCGGGCACGCTCGGCCGCAAACACAACCCGTTGCTGCTGGTGCAGTTGCTGGACGCGCTCGCGGCCCGCGGGCGCGACGCCACATTGACGGTTTGCTCCGAAGGCGTCGGTGCTGACGACCTGATCCGAGCCGCGACCGCCCGCACCGACGTCCGCGTGCTCGGCTTCCAACCAGCCGAGCGGCTGGCCGAAGTGCTGTCGAGCGCCGACCTGACGATCGCGCTGCTCGAGACCGACGCGTCGAACTACTCCGTCCCCAGCAAGGTGCTCAGCTACCTCGCCGGGGGTCGGGCGGTCGTCGGGTTCATGCCCGCCGGCAACCCGGCTGCGAGCGACATCGTGAACGCCGGCGGGCACGTCAGCGCGCCGACGCCGGCGGGCGTCGAGGACGCCGCGCGCTGGATCGACACCACCGTCAACGACCAACTCGCCGCACGAGGACGGCAGGCGCGCACCTACGCGGAGGAGCGGTTCGACATCAGCACCGTCGCTGACCGGTTCGAGCGGTTACTGCACGACGTGGCGCGGCCGCGCCGACGCTGAAGGTCAGGCGGCCTGCCACCGGAACGAGGTCATCAGGGCCTCGACGCGCTGGCCCAACTCGTCCTCGGCCTCGCCGCGGGCCATCACGAACTCGGCCAGCACGGCCAGGTGATGCTGGCCGGGCGCCGGCATGACGTAGCGGCGGGTTCCGGGTGCGCAGTCGTTGTCGAGCAGCTCGTGAGCCGCCGCGCCGGGGGCAACCGGGCGGACGTCGAGATCCTCGTCGTCATCGATGAGGCCGACGGTCAGCGCACCGGTCGCCTCGAGGATGTCGCCTTCGATGATCGCGGTGCTCAGCACGGCGAGCAGGGGGGCGCCGGACACGTCGTCGGCCAGACCGGCCTCGTTGGGGCTCACCACCAACCACTCGCGGCAGTCCAGTTCGAATGCCGGTAGGACCGGGTCAGCCATGATTACCCCTCACCTTGGGTCGGTGTCGCGCGCTGTCGGTGTACCCGCGGCCACCGGGGTGATCACGGGCAGGACTAAGGTCCTACTTCCCTGGTAAAGCGACGTATCGCTCACGAACCAGCGAGCGCTCGCGACATGCGCTCACGTTCAGCGACAGAAAATTGGGTATTCGGAACAGGCGGGGCAATTTGCCGGGCCCTCGAAGTGGCACAACCCACGAGGTCGGTTGGGGACTGACACACGTAATATGAGCGAGGTTGCGACTGGTTACGGGTGCTACCCGCTCGAGATGCCACGCACCGACTCCGATGCCGGGAGGCAGTCACCGCATGGCCGAGCAGGTAACCAAGCCCGTCGAGCAACTCGATCAGGTCGTGATCCGGATTGCTGGTGACTCCGGTGACGGCATGCAGTTGACTGGTGACAGGTTCACGCAGGAGACGGCGGTCTTCGGCAACGACCTGGCGACGTTCCCGAACTTCCCGGCCGAGATCCGCGCGCCGCAGGGGACGCTGGCCGGCGTCAGCTCGTTCCAGCTGCACTTCGCCGACCACGACATCCTGACCGCTGGTGACCGCCCGGACGTGCTGGTGGCGATGAACCCGGCCGCGCTCAAGGCCAACATCGGTGACCTGCCCAAGGGCGCCACGCTGATCGTGGACACGCACGACTTCACCACCCGCGCGTTGGCCCGGGTCGGCTGGGCCAGCAACCCGCTCGAGGACGGCACGCTCGAGGGCTTCCACGTCCACGCGGTCGAACTCACCCAGCTGACGCTGGACGCGCTGGCCGACAGCGACCTGTCCCGTAAGGACGCCGGCCGGTCGAAGAACATGTTCGCGCTGGGCCTGCTGAGCTGGATGTACTCGCGGCCCACCGAGGGCACGATCAACTTCGTCCGGCAGAAGTTCGCGAACAAGCCCGAGATCGCGCAAGCCAACATCACCGCGTTCAAGGCGGGCTGGAACTTCGGCGAGACCACCGAGGCGTTCGGCGTCTCCTACGAGGTCAAACCGGCCACCGTCGCGGCGGGCACGTACCGCAATATCAGCGGCAACCTGGCCCTGGCCTACGGCCTGATCGCAGCGGCGCAGCGGGCCAGCCTGCCGCTGTTCTTAGGCGCGTACCCGATCACCCCGGCCAGCGACATCCTGCACGAGCTGTCCAAGCACAAGCGGTTCGGGGTTCGCACCTTCCAGGCCGAGGACGAGATCGCCGGCATCGGCGCGGCGCTGGGCGCAGCCTTTGGTGGGGCGTTGGCGGTGACCACGAGCAGCGGGCCGGGGATCGCGCTCAAGGGCGAGACCATCGGGCTGGCGGTCAGCCTGGAGCTGCCGTTGATCATCTGTGACATCCAGCGTGGCGGCCCGTCGACCGGTCTGCCGACCAAGACCGAGCAGTCAGACCTGTTGCAGGCGATGTTCGGACGCAACGGCGAGGCGCCGGTGCCAATCGTCGCGCCGCAGTCACCCGGTGACTGCTTCCAGGCCGCGGTCGAGGCCGCGCGCATCGCGTTGACCTACCGCACCCCGGTGTTCCTGCTGTCGGACGGGTACCTGGCCAACGGCTCCGAGCCGTGGGCGGTGCCGAGCGTCGACGAGCTGCCCGACCTGTCGGTCGAGTTCGCGACCGAGCCCAACGGCACCGGCGCCGAAGAGGGCGTCTACCTGCCCTACCTGCGCGACCCGCAGACGCTGGCCCGGCCGTGGGCGGTGCCGGGCACCAAGGGTCTCGAGCATCGCATCGGGGGGATCGAGAAGGCCGACCGCACCGGCAACATCAGTTACGACCCCGACAACCACGACTTCATGACGCGGACGCGCCAGGCCAAGGTCGATGGCATCGCGGCCTCGCTGGCGCCCATGGAGGTCGATGACCCCGATGGCAACGCCCGCGTCCTGGTGCTCGGCTGGGGCTCGACCTACGGGCCGATCGGCGCGGCCTGCCGGCAGGTGCGCGCCACCGGGGCGTCCATCGCCCAGGCCCACCTGCGGCACCTGAACCCGTTCCCCAACGACCTGGGCGAGATCCTGGCCCGTTACGACAAGGTCGTGATCCCCGAGATGAACCTCGGGCAACTCGCCACCCTCATCCGGGCCAGGTACCTGATCGACGCGCTCAGCGTCACCCAGGTCCGCGGCCTGCCGTTCAAGGCCGACGAGCTGGCCGAAATGCTGTTGGGAGTTGTCGGACATGACTGACTCGATCTCTGGGGGGCTGTCGCTCAAGCCCAAGGACTTCAAGACCGACCAGGAGGTCCGCTGGTGCCCGGGCTGCGGTGACTACGCGATCCTCGCCGCCGTCCAGGGCTTCATGCCCGAACTCGGCGTGGCCCGCGAGAACATCGTGTTCATCTCCGGGATCGGCTGCTCCTCGCGTTTCCCGTACTACATGAACACCTTCGGCTTGCATTCGATCCACGGCCGCGCGCCGGCGATCGCCACCGGCCTGTCGACCTCACGCCCGGACCTGTCGGTATGGGTCGTCACCGGCGACGGTGACGCGCTCTCGATCGGCGGCAACCACCTGATCCACGCGCTGCGCCGCAACGTCAACCTCAAAATCCTGCTGTTCAACAACCAGATCTACGGCCTCACCAAGGGCCAATACTCGCCCGCCTCCGAACTCGGCAAGGTCACCAAGTCCTCGCCGATGGGCTCGATCGACGCCCCGTTCAACCCGGTCTCGGTCGCGCTCGGCGCGGAGGCCACCTTCGTGGCCCGCACGCTGGACTCCGACCGCAAGCACCTGCAGTCGGTGCTGCGCGCCGCTGCCGAGCATCAGGGCACCGCGCTGGTCGAGATCTACCAGAACTGCAACATCTTCAACGACGGCGCCTTCGACATCCTCAAGGACAGCGCCACCCGCGACGACTGGACGATCAAGCTCGAGCACGGCCAACCACTGCGCTTCGGCGCCCCTGATGCGAACAGCGTCGGGTCGAAGGCCATTGTGCGTGACTCGTTCGGCGACCTGTCAGTGGCCGACGGCGTGGCCGAAGACGACCCGCGCGTCGTGGTTCACGATGCGCACCGCGACGACCCGTCGTACGCCTTCGCGCTGTCCAGGCTGTCCTCGCTCGATCGCCGTTACGCCCCCATGGGCGTATTCCGCGACGTGCAGCGTCCGGTCTATGACGAGATGATGAGCGAGCAGCTCGACACCGCCGCGGCCAAGGCCCCCGGCGACGCGGCCGGACTGCAGAAACTGCTGCTCGGCGCCGACACCTGGACCGTCGCCTGATCTGCCGGCCACTTGAGCCTTCCAGCCCGGAGACTTAAGTGAGACGCAGCCCAACCAGGCGGGGGATCTGGTTGGACTGCGTCTCGATACAGAGCGTAACCCGCGATCGGGCTTAACTAACACCATCATCACATCAACTTTAAGTTCTTGCCGCGCGAGGTCCCGGCCACGAGCTTGAACCCGCCAGCTACGACGGCGCGGGACACCCAGCTCGGGCCCGCGGGCCCTACCTAGCGCGAAGCCGTGCCGTGGGCACGTCGATTCTTCTCCGGGTGTGATAGGCATATGGAGCACAGTGCTCGCAGGTTTCGCTGGTCCATCCCCCGATGGGGTCCCCCCCACGGCGGCACCTCGGGTCGCACAGGACGCCGGTGACGGCGTCCGGTTGAGGCAAGCATGGCCCGAGACACCGTTCGCCGACTGCGGCCAGCGTGACGACCTCGACCCTCGACGTCGGGCGCTTCGTGTACGGGCTGGACGACGTGGCCGAGTTGGCTGCCGGCGTTGCGGGTGCCGGTGCGATTGCCGTACAGGTCAGCAGACGCGAGGCCCCCCACGAGCCACTTCATCGACTCGACGCCGAGCGTTCGGTCACGCCGATCGGCGAGTTGCACCAATGGATCCTTGACCGCGCCGCCGGCACAGCTGCCCTGGTCGGGCCACCGCTCGACCCCGATCTGCTGGCGCACCGCATGGACCTGCCTGTGGCGGAAGAAGGCGATCTGGCCGTGGTTTTCCAGTCCGGCGCGTACGGCCTGACCGCGCGTCCGGGCCAC
>CAXTHY010000013.1:19106-32828 GCA_964244175.1 uncultured Jatrophihabitans sp.
GGCGGGTCGCGAGACCTTCCATGCCGCATCCTTCGCCGCGGGCGGACAGGCATTCGGTGTGATCGGGCCGCGCACCGCCGGTAAGAGCACGTTGATGGCCGGGCTGGCCCAGGCCGGAATGACGGTGCTCTCGGACGACATCGTCATCACCGACGGGGTTGACGCGTTCGCCGGCCCGCGGTGCATCGACCTGCGAACCCCGGTGCCCGGCATGACCCTGGCCGCCGCATCGGCACGGCTGGGCACGCGGTTTCGGCTGCGGCTGCCGCGCGCACCCGCGCAGCTCCCCCTAGGCGGTTGGATCTTCCTCCACTGGGGGGCTGAGGTGTCAATGCAGCACTGCCCGCCGGCTATCGCCCTGGCCCGGCTGGCGGCGTGGCGCGGTCGGCGAGGCCTGGCCACTGATCCGGGAATGATGCTCGAGTTGGCGGCCCGACCGGCATGGGATCTCGTGCGCCCCGCCAACTGGGACGAGTTCGACCGGACCACCGAGGCCCTGACCCGGACCTTGGCGGGCAGCGCGGTGATGTCGGGGTGACTGAAACCCGGTCGTGGATCGTGGCCGCTCGAGCCCTGGCGCTGGACGAAGCCGCGATCACCACGACACACCTGCTCGAGGCAGCGGGCATCGACGCGCTCCTGATCAAGGGTCCGCTCACCGCTGCGCGGCTCTACGCCGAGGCGCCCGATGCGCGCAACTACTGCGACGTCGACCTGCTCGTCGCGCCGGACCGCTTCGCCGACGCCCAGGCCACCCTGGCCCGTAGCGGCTACCAACTGGGCCACCCCGGGGTCAGACCGTCGGAAACCAACGAACGGGAAACCACGTGGTACTTCCCCGGCGAAGCCCGGCTCCCGATCGACCTGCACCGCTCGTTGGCCTGGGTGGGTGACCCGCCCGCTCTCTGGTCACGGCTGTGGCGCGATCGGACGACCATGGTGCTGCAGGGAACTGACGTGCCGGTACCCGACGCCGCTGGCAGCGCGCTGATCATCGCCCTGCACGCGAGTCGCCCCGGAAGTTCGCGAAAGCCCTTGCGCGATTTGGCCCGCGCCGCCGCCGTGTTCGATGACGCCCAGTGGCGTCGGGCGATCGAGACCGCGCGGTACTGCGACGCGCTGCCGGGCCTGATGCTCGGTCTCGACACCGTGCCCGAAGCTCGGCCGCTGCTGGCCCGCTTCGAACTGCCGACAACCGCGCCGACGGCAATGCGCATGTTCGCCTACGGCGCGTCGCCGGCCGGCCTGGCTCTCGGCCGCCTGATCGAGGCCCGCGGCCGGCGCGCGGCAGTGCGGCATCTCGTCGACCGCGCCTTCCCTTCCGTCGCGCTCATGCACACAGCGTGGCCGGCCTCGACGTCCGGGCCGCTGGCCCTGGCCTACGCGCACGGGCAGCGCTGGGCGCAGCTGATCCGGACCTTGCCCCGGGGGCTCGGCGAGCTTGCCGACGCCCGGCGGGGAGGCCCGGCCGGGCGAGACCGTTGGACGCTCGACGCACTCGGTGCCGTGCGGCGCCAGTTGAAGGAGACCGGAATCGAGCAACAGCCTCCGTTGCGACGACCGCGCCGCGCTGTTACCGAACGAAGCGTCGAAACGATCTTGCAGCGCAATGCTGCGAGTTGTCTGGAGCGATCGCTGGTGCGCCAACAATTCTATTTGGCGAAAGGTGAAAAGCGCGACCTGATCGTTGGCTTCGCCCCGCCGAGCGAAGAGTTTCGGGCCCACGCCTGGCTTTCCGGCGACAGCGAAGACGGCGATGACACTTACCTGATACTCCATCGCACCGAGGCGCTGGTCGTGAAGTCACCGGGCCACCGCTTCGCGGGGACGAAAACACACGTATACAAACTCAGAAAAGAGCTGTACCACCATGAGTGACGAAAGCCAGGAGGAGGATGTCGAGGCAACCGGCTACGAGCCACCCAAGGTCGTGCGGCTGGGCTCGCTGACCGAACTGACCCATGGTGGTACGACGGGCCCGAACGACGGGACGGGCGGAGCCGGCGACGAAGATTCCCTCTGAGCTACCGGCCGGCGACGCCGCTATACCCGTAAGGATTCGGGGCGCCGCCCGCCGCTTCGGTGCGCGCGTCGTCTTCACTGGACTGGACCTCGACCTCGCCAGCGGCGAGCGGCTGTTCCTGAAGGGCGCGAATGGATCCGGAAAGACCACGCTGCTGCGTTGCCTCGCCGGAACCCTCGGACTCCAGGCCGGATCGATCGCCATTGCCGGATTTCCGGCCGGATCCCGTGGGGCCCGAGCACGGGTCGGGCTCTGTCTCAATCCCGAACAGGCGCTCTACAGCCGGTTGTCCGGCCACGACAATTTGATGTTTGCCGCCCGGTTGGCCGTCGCACCAAACGACATCTCTGACGCAGTCGACCTGGTTGAGCGAGAAATGGGAATTACCGAGTTTGCCGACAACAAGGTGAAGTTGTATTCCAGCGGGATGCGCTCGCGGGTGGCGATAGCGCGAGCCCTTCTCGGCCGGCCGGGATTGCTGCTTTTGGACGAGCCGACCCGCTCGTTGGATAGGGATGCCCGCGATCGGTTGTGGGCGGCGTTGGCCCATCGCAACGTCGCCTGCGTCATCGCCTCGCACCACGACTCCGACCGCACCCGCTGCGATAGCGAGCTCGACCTGTCGAGGTACGGATGACTGAGTCGATCAGCATTCAGAACGACGGAACTGGATACGCCGATGCGCCGTTCGTGCCGAATGCTCGCGTCGGCATAATTGCGATCCTGCGGCGTGATGCCGCCGAGCGGCGCGCCTTCGGAATCGGCTTTGCCTTCGACTTTCTCTTCGGCATCGTCAATCTGACGGTCTTCGCCTTCATTTCCCGGACCTTGCACGGCCCGCACAATCACCTCGGTGCCGCGAACAGCTATTTCGACTACGTTGCTGTCGGAATCACCTTCATGCTCGTGGTCCAGGCGGCCGGCACCCAGATCACGTCGCGCGTGCAAGAGGAACAGCGAAGTGGATCGCTGGAACAGCTCGCCGCCCGCCCGATAGCCACCGCGGCACTAGCCGTGGGTCTCAGCGCGTACCCGATGCTCTTCGCAGTCGGGCGAGCCGCCGCTTACCTCGCGGTCGCGAGCGTGCTGCTCGGACTCGACGTCGGCGCCGCCGACTGGGTCGGCCTGGTTGTCATGCTGGTGCTCGCCGGCATCGCCATGATGTGCGTGGGCGTCGCCCTCGCCGCCGTCGCGATCGCCATGGAGCACGGTGGCATGCTGGGTCGCCTCGTGGTCGTGGCCATCGCCTTCGGGTCGGGCACCTACTTCCCTACTTCGGTGTTGCCGCCGGCGCTGCGTTGGTTCACCGTGCCGCTGCCCACCCGGATCGCACTCGATGGCTTGCGGGCGGCGCTCGCCGGACGCTCGTGGGCCAGTTCGGCGTTGGTGCTCGCCGTCGCGGGCGCGGTCGGTCTGCTCGTCAGCATTTGGATGTTCGACCAAGCGGTCCGCTTCGCCACTCGCCGCGGGACGCTCACCCGTGGGTGACTACCCCGACCTGTCGCCGACGGCGCTGGAGATCGCCAGCTGCTTCGCTGACGGTCCCGCCGCCGCCGATGAGCCGCCGGTGGGCCCGGTGCGGAGCCCACTCGCCGCGCTGGAGCAGGCGGTCCTGCCGGCCCTGCAGCGACCACCCTGTGTAGTCAGCTTCTCCGGAGGCATGGACTCCTCCTTTGTGTTGTTCGTCGCGGTGCGCGCCGCCCGCGACGCCGGCCTGCCCCCGCCGATACCAGTGACCTGGCGCTTTACCGGAGCCCCGCGGGCCGAGGAGTCGGCCTGGCAGGAGCGAGTCATCGCCACGATGCCGAACCTCGACTGGCACCTGCTCCGGGCTGACGACGACCTCGATCTGATCGGACCGGTAGCGCAACGCGTACTGACTCGCCACGGGGTCCTGCTGCCGCCGAACGTCCACCTGCACCTACCCATCTTCGAGCTGGCCGGGGCCGGCTCGGTGCTGAGCGGAGTCGGCGGTGACCAGATGCTCATCGGCCGGCGACGGCCCGGACGCGCGGCCCGCCTACGTGCCGTGGCCCCGGATCACCTCGTCGCGGCGGTACGGCAGCGCCAAGGACGCGACCACACGCCATGGCTGCAGCGCTCGGCAGCACGCAGCGTGTTCCGCCTGCAACGCCGCAACCGCCGCCACGAGCCGGGACCGCTGGACCAGCGGCTCGCCTGGCGCGCCCGGCAGCGCGGCTTGCTCATGACCTGCGCCAGCCTGGACACCGTCGCGGGGGCGTGCGGCCCGCGGGTCGTCAACCCGCTGCTCAACCCGGGATTTGTCGCCGCGCTCGCGGCGCTTGGTTCCCGCGGCGAAGGGTTGAGCCGGGCCGACCTGCTGCGGTTGATCGCAGGTGACGCATTTCCGGCCGCCGCTACCGAGCGCCGCCCGAAAGCGGACTTTCTCGAGGTGTTCCTTCGCGCACCGACTCGCGAGTTCGTGCAGTCCTGGGACGGCCGCGGGGCGGACGAGAGCGTCGTCGACGTGCGCGCACTGCGGCAGATCTGGTCGCGGTGGCCCATACCCGGCGCCACCGCAGCGCTCGTGCAGCACCTGTGGCTGTCGTCGACAACCACGATCGCCGACCGTCCGAAGGATCGCGATGAGATCAGACACTGACGTGTTCGTCGTTGGCGGACCCGATGTCGCGTGGCGCGAGACCGGTGGCGACATCGTGATCCTCGACCTCGCCGGAGCCGTCTATTTCGGCCTCAACGGCACCGCGGCACAACTGTGGAAACGCCTGATCGGTGGCGCCAGCCGCGCGCAGCTCCTCGGTCAACTGTCCGCGCACGCTGACCGCGACGGCCCGCAACTGCAGTCCGACCTGGACGGTTTCTTGGCTGACCTTGACCAGTACGGACTGCTGCGCCGCGCACCGCGGTAAATGTCGGCGTAACCGGCGGTCGTTCAACAGCCGTTTAGTGTGAGATCCTGGTGTTGCATAGCACACGAGGCGTTGCTGGCCCACCCCCCGATGGAACCATTCCACGGCGGCACCTCGTGCCTTCAGGACCTCGGTCAGAGCGTCCTGGTTGAGGACTCCCCATGTTCCAGCGCCCTCGCCTGCGCCCCCGCCGCCTGGTCGCGACCGCCGCATCCGTCACGCTCTCGCTCTCCGGCCTGCTGATCGTGTTGGCCGCGCCCGCCAGCGCAGCGACGACCCGCGGTTTCACGCCGGTGTTCACGGCCAATGCCCCGGGAGACGTGACGATTCGCGGGAACACCCTGGAGACCTGCGTGGCCGGGTCGGTGCAGGCGCAGGGCACCATCACGTGTGCGGCCACGCAGAACGGCGCCTCGCAGCAGAACAACAACTACTTCATGACCTACGTCGACACCGACGGGTCGAGCGGCATCGGCGCCGCGACGTTCGACTCCAGCACGGCGACCGTGACGGTCCCGGCCGGCGCGACCGTGCTCTACGCCGGGTTGAGCTGGGGTGCGGTCACCACCGCCGGGTCGTTGACGGATTACCCGGCGCTGACCGGCGTCGCCGCCCCCAACGCGAGCCTCAAGACGAGCGCCTCGTTGCGGGCCCCGGGCGCCGCCGACTATTCGACCGTCACCTCGGCGACGACGGATACCAACGCCGGCAACTACCAGGCTTATGCCGATGTGACGGCCACCGTCCAAGCGGCCGGCTCGGGCGTCTACACCGTCGCCAACGTGCAGGCCGGCACCGGCGGCGGGAACTACGCCGGCTGGTCGTTGGCCGTCGCCTACAACGACCCGACGATGCCGACCCGCAACCTCACCGTCTTCACCGGCTACAACCAGGTGAGCACCAGCACGCCGTCGGTAAACATCACGGTCAGCGGCTTCACCACGCCACCGACCGGGCAGGTCAAGACCACCGTCGGGGTAGTCGCCTACGAAGGTGACAAGGGTTCTACCGGCGACGGGATGTCGGTCGGTGGCACCGCGCTGTCCAACGCGCTCAACCCGGTCAATGACGTGTTCAACTCCTCCATCACCGATCTGAACGTCGCGGTAACCGATCGAACGCCGTCCTACGCCAACACGCTCGGCTACGACATCGATCGCTTCGACGCGACGGGTGCGCTGGCCAACGGGTCGACCGGCACCACGATCCATCTGACCACGAGCGCGGAAACCTATTACCCCGGCATGGTCACCTTTGCCACCGATCTCTACGGCAGCGCGCTCACGGCGACCAAGACCGTTACCGACGTCAACGGCGGCAGCGTCAACCGCAACGACGTGTTGAGTTATTCGATCGGCGTCACCAACGGCGGCGGCGACAGTGCGATCAAGACGGTCCTGACGGACGCGGTCCCGGTCGGCACCACCTATGTGACGAGCAGCCTGGTCGTCGGTGGAACTGCGGTCAGCGACGCGTCCGGCGATGACACCGGCGAGGTGAGCGCCGGCAACGTCACTGCCCGACTCGGCGCCGGAGCGACGGCCACGGTCGGCGGTCAACTACCGCCGGCGACGACGGTCACCGTCACCTTCCGGGTGACGGTGAATCCCTCCGTGGCCGACGCCACCAACATTGCGAACACCGCGTCGTTCAGCAGCAACAGCCTGACCACCGGTACCGGAACGGCCGGCGCGAGCAACACCGTGACGAGCGCGGTCGTCGTTGCGCCGTCGCTGGCCGGAACGCTCACCTCGCCGGGCGAGGTCGGCACTGCCTACAGCAGCGGGTTGACGATCAACGGCGGCACGGGCACCGGCCCCTACGTGTGGTCGATCAGCGCCGGCACGCTACCCGGCGGCCTGAGCATCGACCCGGCCAGCGGTCTGATCACCGGCACCCCGACCACCCCCGGCCCGTTCAGCTTCACGGTGCGGGTGACCGACGTCAACAGCCGCACGGGCAGCAGACCCCAGTCCATCACCATCGCCAAGACCACCACCGCGATTTCGCTGTCCGCGCCCACGTCAGCGCGGTTCGGAACCTCGGTGACCCTCTCGGCCGCGGTGACCCCGACCTCGGCCAGCGGCACCGTGACCTTCACCGACGTCCCGGTCACCGGACCCCAGGCCGGAACGACGGTAACGCTCGGAACGTCCACTCTGGCCACGGGGACGGCCAGCGTTAGCGCCGCGCTGCCGGCGTTCGGCGTCAACACCATCACCGCGCGCTACGCCGGAGACAGCACCAACGCGTCAGCGACCTCGTCGACCGCACAGGTGGAGGTTTCGGCGTACGCCGGCGAGATCATCGTGACCGAGTTCCGCTCGTCCGGGCCCGGCGGCGCGGCCGACAGTTACGTCGAGCTCTTGAACACCGGGCCCGCTGTACCGCTGGCGGGCATCGTCGTGACGACAAGCTCGGGATCCACGTCAACGCTGCCCGCGAATGCCGGCGTCCTCGGCCCGCGCCGCTCGTATCTGATCACCGGTAGCGGGTTCTCGCTCGGGGCCGTCGCCACGTCGGACTTCGCTACGACATTGGGCACCGGTGGGATCGCGGTCGTGGCTCCGGACACCGCGCACACCCAAACGGACGCCGTTGGGCCAGCGTCCGGCCTGCACCTCGGCACCGGCTTGCCGGCCATGACCGGCACGCCGAGCGCCCAATACGCATGGGTGCGCGGCGAACAGGCCGGCGCGGCGGTCGACACCCGCAACAACGCAGCCGACTTCGTGCTCGTCTCCAGCACGCTTGCGCTCGTCGGCGGGGTGCAGCCCACGTTGGGCTCGGCCTCACCGACCGGCAGCGCCGATCCGTTCCAGCACAACGCCGGCCTGCTCTCGACCCTGCTCGACCCCGGTTCAGGCGCCGCGGTCGCGCCCAACCGCGTCGTGGTCAGTGGCAACCCCGGCACGCTGATCGTGCGCCGAACGATCACGAATACCACGGGGGCCACGATCACGGCAGCGAAGGTGCGGGTGTCTGCCCTCAGCGAGCTTTACGGGCCAGCGCAACCCGGAGTCACAACACCACCCGCCACGGTCGCAGACCTGCGGATGATCAATCCGGCGGCGCCGACGCAGTCGGTTGCGGTGCCCGGTGGTCCGGCCGTGACCGTGTACAACCTCAGCGTCGACCTGCCGATCACCAGCTCGACCGGCGGTGGGCTGAATAGCACACTCACGCTGCCGCTCCCCGGCGGCGGCCTGGCCAATGGGGCCGCGATCAACGTCGCCTTCACGATGAACATCGATACCCACGGCACATTCTGGTTCGGCTACGACGTCGATGCCACCACGGGCAACGCAGCGGCCGCGCGATCAGCGAGTCGGCCCGCCGGTGTGTCCCCCCGTGTCACCCGCGTCTTGCGGCCGATCGATTCGGGCCGGGTCCGCTCCTGACGGTCGACGGCAAGATGTAGCGTTACCTCGTGTTGCGGACGCAGATCTCGCTGACAAGCGAGGAACGCCGCTTGCTCGACGCCGAAGCAGCTCGGACCGGAAGATCGATCTCGTGGTTGATCCGGCACGCGGTCGGCACCGTCTACGGACACGAACAGCCCGCGGAACAGGCCATTACCCTCATGCGGCAGTCGTTCGGTGCGTGGGCCGGACGCGAGCGCACTGGCGCTCACCTGGTCGATGAACTCCGGTCGCGCCTATCGCGCGATCCACAGTGACAGTCGTCGTCGACACCTCCGTACTGATCAATTTCCTTCGAGGCGAGCAGCCGACTGCTCACCTGCAACGTCAAGCACTCTCCGATGTTCAGCGGGCTGGAGACCCCGTACTGACGGCCGCCCATATCAGGCGGGTCGGACTCGATTCGGCCGGCAGGATCCGGGTCGGCGCGGCAATGGGGACGCGGTCAGAACCAATCGGGATTGTTGACGGCCATCAGCACCGCAACAAGGATCAGCGCCACGCCGAAGCACATCA
The DNA here is from genome assembly GCA_964244175.1 of uncultured Jatrophihabitans sp. Lineage (GTDB taxonomy): Bacteria > Actinomycetota > Actinomycetes > Mycobacteriales > Jatrophihabitantaceae > Jatrophihabitans. The sequence continues at coordinate 27,959 of CAXTHY010000013.1, forward strand.
TCGCGATGATCCAGCCGACAGCGCGTGGTGGCAGCGACATGATCCCGGAGCCTAGCCGCGCGCGACGTCACTCCGGTTGCGGCCCACTGTCGGTCAAGAACACGCGACGGCAACCGATGGAACTGGCAACGCCTCGTCCGCGTGCCTCCAGGGCCGCGCGGACGAGGCGGTTTCGGCGCTCGGTGTCTACGGCCTACCTGTCGCGGGTGACGGGGCGGGCGGGAGCGCCGACCACCGTCGTCCCGGCGGCCACGTCGGAGGTCACGACGCTGTTCGCACCCACGGTGGCGCGGTCGCCGACGACGACCGCGCCGAGGACAACCGAATTCGCACCGAGCAGCACACCGTCGCCGATGACCGGGTACGCACTGTCGTCCGGACGCTTCGGGCTGAGGGCCTCACCCACCGTGACCCCCTGCATCACCGTGCAATCGGCACCGATGACCGCACCGCCACCGAGGACGATCCCGGTGGGGTGTCGAATCAGCAGTCCCGGCCCGATGCGGCAACCCTGGACGACGTCGATGCCGTGCCACGACAGATTCACCGACCGCAGCAGCCAGGCGACCAGCCGCAACCGGCGCCTCGTCGCGTTGAGCTGCAGGCGCAGGATGAGGACGCAGCGCAAGCCGGGGTCGAGGATGAGTCGCACCAGCACGCGCAGGCTCGGTTCGGCCGGCGCGGCCGCGCGGGCGACATCTCGCGCAAGCGTCGTCATGCCCGATCCCCCATCTGGACGTAGCGGCCGATGACCCATGCCACCCACCGCCAGCGCGGCAACCGGAACAGCATGCGCTTAACGGTTCCGCGTATTCGGTGATTCACCCGCTCGGCGCTGATCGCCAGGGCCCACCGGCGCTGGTAGCGCCGATCGAAACGCACTGCGTCGAAGCGGGTGAACGTCGTGTTGTCGGCGGCGGTGGGCAGGCCGGCGAAGCGCGAGCGGCCCAGGGTGTGGGTGCCCAGCGCTCCGTGGCCCACGTTGGCGACGAGATTTCGCGCCGGCAGGGCACACAGGCCGCCGTGGCGGGCCACCACCGACAACCATGGGATCGCCCACGAGTCCGCGACGCCCCGGCGTACGAGTTCGATCAAATGTCGCCGGTAGCGCCAGTTCGGCCCGTAGTACGTGGCCACCGCGTCCTCGACGGCATCGAGATCGTCCAGGCTGTCGAGCCGCGCGTGCGCCCACCGATCGGCCCAGGTGGCCCAGCCCCAGATGTGCGCTTCGGAGAAGAACACGTCGACCTCGTCGGCCCGCCATCGCGTCAGGTGGTTCGTGCCGCAGGCCAGCCAGACCCGGCGGTCGGTCTCGAACCGATCCAGCACCCGCGAGCAGAACGGGAAGAACGCCAGCGACGGCAGGCAGTCGTCCTCGACGATGATGCCGCGTTCGACGTGGGAGAAGAACCAGTCGATCGCACCGTGCATCGCGGCGGCCAAGCCGGCGTGGTCGCCGAGAAAGCGCGTGTGGACGGCGCACGGCCAGTCGACCTCGTCGACCAACCCCCGCACGGCGTGCACGACTTCGTTGTCCCCTGCCACCTCGGTGCGTGGACCGTCGACGGCGTAGAAGAGCGCCGCCGGGCGCGAGCGGGCGACCACCTCGAGCACGGCGCGAGCGGCCTCGACCCGGTTGAAGGCGCACACCAGCACGGCCTCAGACACGCCCGCGCACCGCCTTGCCGTCCGCGAGCAGGCGCACCTCGCGCAGCAGACTCGAGGGCCGCAGTGCGGCGAGCTGCAGCAAGAAGATCGGCCACGATCGGCGCGTGAGCAGGTTGCCGAGCGAGCCCGCGCACAGCTGGGCGGCCACTGTCGTCCAGGCCGCGCCCACCGCACCGAAGCGCGGGATAGTCCAGAAGTTGAGACCGATGTTCAAGACCGCCGCCGCCCCGACCCGCGCCATCGCCGGTACCTGTAGGCCCTCGTTGACGGTCTGCACGCTCTCGACGATCCCCAAGAAGGCGAACGGCGTCGAGAGGAAGAGAATCCGCAGCGGCCACCCTGCACCGGCGTACGCGGCGCCGTACAAGACCTCGACGACGTAGGGCGCAGTGACGAAGCCGATGGCCGCTATGACCAGACCGGACCACACCGCGATCGTTGTCGCCCGAAAGACCATCGTGCGGTACTTCTCGCGGTCGCTCACATAGGCCCGGCTGATCACCGGGAGCACAGCGCTGATGATCACCGCCGGCACGAAGTACAGGGCCTCGGCGACGGTGGCCACCGATGAATACAACCCCAGCTGCCGGCGGGTCGAGAGCCAGCCCATCATGAGTTGGTCGAGGCGCAGGTAGAGCATCACGGCTAACGCTGAGACCAGCAGGGCGCCGCTCTCGATCGCGATCGAGCCGCCACGACGACGGTCGACGACCGCGGGAACGGCCGCGCGCGCGGTGTCCGATGCAAAGGCACGTCGACGGCCGAGGACGTAGGAAGCGGCGACGCCCACGCAGCCGAGGTAACTTTCGAGCACCAATAACCAGCACAGCTGGCGGATATCGGCGCTGGTCAGCGCCACGACGATCCGCAACGAACAGGCGACGACTGCGGCGGCGGCATCCCAGAGCACGGGCACCCGTAGCTTCAGCTTCGCTTGGTAGAACCAACCGGCGACGGCGAACGGACGCGCCAGCAGCGCGATAGCGACGATGATCAACTCGTCGTGGGCCGACCGGAATGTTCGGACGTCGGCCTGGGCGAGCCCGGCCGCGACGCCCGCGCAGACAAGTGACGACAGCACACCGAAGGTGACGGCCGCGCGTCGCACTGACCGGTTGTCCGGATTGCGGCTCAGCTCGCGAACCACCGGCAGCTGCCCGAACAAGGTGATCGGCAGCAGAATCGTGAGGGTGGTGGTGGCCAGCCCGTAAATCGCATAGCTCTCCGGCCGCAACGCCCGGACGAGAACCACGTTCACCGCCGCGACGCTGATGATCTGGGTGGCCCGGCCGGCCACGCTCCAGGACACCGTCCGTCGCAGGGTCATGGTCAGATCGTGTGCTCGGTGCCGCGGAACTTTCGGTACCACGGCGTGTAGCGCAGCGGCGCCGACACCTCTCGCAAGGCGGTGACCAAGGTCGGGACGATCAACGAGCTGAGGGGGTAGCCCGTGGCCCGACGAATCCGGCGGCGCACGGTCAGGGCTTCGACGATGAAGGGCCAGGTCCGCCGGCCCGACTTCGACTCACGGTGATAGCGGAACGAGCCGAGCACGCGTGGGATGTGGACGGCGCGGAAGCCGGGTTGGGCGCTGAGTCGCAGCAACAGGTCGTAGTCCATGGCGTAGTGCAGGTCGGTGGCAACGGGCACGCGGCGCAGGTCGGCCGTTCTGATGTAGGCCGCGACGTTGTTGACATAGCAGCCACGCCGGAACAACCGCTGCGTCGACAGCGGCCCGGGGAGCAGGGTGCGCTCGATTGCGCCGTCGGCATCGATGACGCGCCAGTCGCCGTAGATGACGGTGGCCTCGCCTTGTTGCGCCCCAGCGCGGACCTCGCTGAAGGCGTCGGGTTCCAGCACGTCGTCGGCATTCAGCCAGCACACGTAGTCGCCGCCGACCCGAGCCACGGCCCGGTGCAGCGCATCGGACTGGCTGTCGTCACGCTCGCTGACAAGGCGCACCCGAGGGTCAGTGAGGTAGCGATGCAGAACCGTCTGGGTGTCGTCGGTCGATCCCCCGTCCTGCACGATCAATTCGTCGTCGGGGCCCAGTTGGGTTATCACCGACTCGACGGCCGCAGCGATGTACCGCCCCGCATTCAGGCTCGGCATGATGACCGAGATCGCGGGCTGGCGCGACCGCGGCCCGGGATCCATCGCGACAGTGTGCCCCAGGCCCTTCACGTACGAAGGAGGGGCACCGGGGCGGCGGTGGCACGACGCGCCGGGCACATAGCGAAACGCAGTCCAACCAGGCGGGGGATCTGGTTGGGCTGCGTCTCTATACATAGCGTAACCGCTTTCAACGTTGACTAACACCATTTTAACGATCCATATTTCGGACCGGCTGCCCGCCCGATCCCGGTGCCAGCAGCGAGCGCGCCCGCGACGGCACTGTGGTGCGAATTTCGCATCACGAAGGTCGGACCCGTCGCTTCGGGTCGGCCTTGCGCCCGTCAGGGCCGCTCACCGCTGAATGAGCGGGCCGCGCGAACCAGGCCGGTCGTACATTGGCCGGGTGTCACCGGAGGACAGGGACGAGAAGCGCAAGGGGCTCGGCTACGGGGCTTCGGCCTACATCCTCTGGGGCATCTTCCCGCTGTACTTCCCGCTGCTCGAGCCGGCCGGTACGGTCGAGATCCTGGCTCAGCGCATGGCGTGGTCACTGGTGTTGATGGTGATCATCGTGCGCGTAGGCGGCACCTTCGCCGGCGTCAAAGCGGTGATACGCAACCGGCGGCAATTCGGTTTGCTCACCGCCGCAGCGGTGCTGGTCAGCGTCAATTGGGGCACTTACATCTACGGCGTCAACAGCGGCCACGTGGTCGAGACCAGCCTGGGCTACTTCATCAACCCGCTGTTCACGATCCTGCTCGGCGTGGTCGTGCTCGGCGAACGGCTCCGGCCGGCCCAGTGGGTGGCCGTCGGCATCGGCACGGTCGCGGTACTGGTCATCGCAATCGACTACGGCCGGCCGCCGTGGATCGCCCTCACCCTCGCGATCTCGTTCGGGCTGTACGGCTTCTGCAAGAAACAAGCCCACGCCGGCGCCGTCGAATCACTGACGGTCGAAACAGGGGTGCAGTTCGTTCCGGCACTGATCGCAATCGTCGTTCTCGCGGTTCAGGGTGATCTCGTGTTTGGCACGCGCGGCCCGACCTCACTGCTCCTGGCCGGCACGGGCCTGATCACGGTGATCCCG
>CAXTHY010000013.1:32859-35208 GCA_964244175.1 uncultured Jatrophihabitans sp.
TCTCCAGCGCCGAACTGATCGGCTTCTGCCTCGTGTGGCTCGCTCTGGTGGTCCTTTCGGTCGGTGGTTTACGCAAGCAACGGAGCGGGCGCGGAGTCGTCAAGGGCCCCCTCCAGACTTCCGTCTGAGCGAATATCGGCGTCGCGACGCCGACCATCGGGTCCTGCCCCTCGACGGTCGTTCGACGCGGCTCGGCAGGACCCGATCGGCGTTCGCTACCCCGACGGAGCCTCCGGACATTCGGCGCCGCAGCGGGCCATGGGTGAGCCGGTATCCGCACAACGGGCGAGTGCTGACTAGGGTCAACGCTGCTTGTCAGCTACCTTCAGGCTCGTGAAGGACGAGCTCCGGCAAAGAGTTCGGCGCGCCGTGCCGACGCATCACGTGCCCAAGATCGTCGAGTGGCGAACACGGCGAGCTCTAGCGTCCCCTGCTATCCGCGAGCAGCACCGGCGATCGCTCGACTTCCTGTTGGGCAAATCGTCGCGAGCGGCGGAAGTCGACGATCTGGTGGAACCCCAGATTACCTACGCGATGTGGCGAGCCGAGGTCCGGTGGCATCCCAAACTCATCAACGACTTCACGGTAGCCGGGATCGAGCGGCTGGCTGCCAGCCGCGACCGAAGCCGTGGCCTGGTGCTGCATTTCATGCATCACGGCCCATTGGAAGGTCTATTCATGTCGATGGCTCGGTACACGTTGGCCCCGCACGTCGTCATCGCAAGTGCCGCGAGCGACCGCCAGAACGATATCTATGCCCAACTCGCCCCGCTGGCAACAGTTACTGACGAGCAGGTAATCCCAGCTCAAGGTGGAGCCCACTCCATGCTCGCAATTCTCGCGGCGAAGGGCGCCGTAGCGATCGCATCCGATCTTCCCGGCCCGACCCACGTCTCCTTCCTTGGAAGACCAGTGGGCGGTAAGTCTGGGGCCGTGCGTCTCGCCCGCATCACCAACAGCCCGATCGTTCCGATAACCGCTCACCGGAATGCTGCGGGGATCCAGTACTTCGAGGTGGGGCGGCCAATCGAACCGAACGACGCCCCTAACCACCGCGCACTTCTGATGGAAGTCGTCCGACGCCACGAGCCCTCAATCCTAAGATGGCCGGAAGCCTACGAGACACCGTTCATGCGGTGGACAGCTATTAGCGCGGACCCAAGACCTCTGGCCGGTCGAAAGGGTTGCCCGTCCAATCAGACATGCCGCGTCGAGAAATAACCCCAGGCAAGTCCAAGAGTTGAGATTCACGCTCTCGCCATGCACGACAGACAACATATACATCCGCCAGGAGATCCGATTTGACTCCGAAAGCGGATATCGGACAGTCACATTCCGAGACAGCAGGGCAGGTCGGGCCGCGACCCGAACCCTAGCGGCGGTGGACGTACCCTACGCGGGGACAGATTATGTCTGTCCGCGGACCAGGGGGTGTTGCCCGGTGCCAGAATCGGCTGCTGTGCGACGCGACGTGATTCAGTCCACCGCCCGCTTGCCATGAGTGTCATACCAATTACCTCGAAATCCTGCGAATGCAAGCGCCCGACGCAGGTATCGATTACGAATGAGTGGGTCGTCGCCGGTCAGCGCGTACTGAAGAAAGATCCGTCGGTAGCGGTCAAGAGCCTCTTCTCGAGTTAGCCACTTGCCCGGCGCCTCCTCGCCGAACGCGCCGCTGGATCCGGTCGAAAACCGGTAGTCAACGTATAGACCCTCGCGGGCCGGAGGGCGCAGTCGCTGTCGAGAGACCCACCTCTGAGGGACGACCTTGAATTGCGTGTAACCCAGGCTCTCGAAAGTGTCAAACTCATGGCGCAGATCGCTGAACGATGACTTACTTGACTCGATCGAAACGTACTTAGGTCGATGGGACAGGCGACGCAAGCTCGATAGAGCCTCGAGGTCGGCGCCTTCAATATCGATCTTTGCGAAGTACGGGACGCCATGCTCCTCAATAATTGAGCTCAGAGACACTGACGGCATCTTTAGCAACGCTCGGCTGGTCACGCCCATTCGCTCATTCCGCGAAACCCAATCGCGGTTAACGGTTCCCCAAGCCGAGTTGTCACTCTCGTAAAACAGCACCTCACCGCACTCGATGCCAACTAAACACTTTACCAAGATCAATTTACCTGCGGATATTTCCTGCGAATACCGAGATTGACCCCGTTCAATTAGTGCAGGATGACCCTCAATGCCAACGACGCGAAATCCCTTCCGCAAGTAGAACGCCGCGTCCTCGCCATTGTGGAAGCCGACATCATAGATCAAGTCGGTTTGCACGCCCTGGTTGGGCAATGGTCGCATTGACACCGTGCGAGCCACCCCCGGAGAATGTCTGTTCTCGAC
>CAXTHY010000013.1:35218-58995 GCA_964244175.1 uncultured Jatrophihabitans sp.
TGCGCGCCGAGGCCATAATCGCACGTGGACTCCCCGGGCGCATCTCAGCCACGCCAGCTAGTCAAGACTCGCCAGGACCGGCAGAATTCGCCCCGTGGGCGGATGAACAACCTTCCAGTCCTACGGGGATCATCCTCCCGGAGAAGTCACACTTCCCGGCCATGCCTCGGACTGCACCTCGCGGGCACACCCACTGCCCGCCAGTACGCAGGAACGTCGCAAAGCACGACCGCGTTCGCGCCGACCACCGAAAAGTCACCCAACAGATTGGGGCCGATTACGCATGCCCCGCTATGCACCGTTACGCCTCTGCCGATCGTCGGCATCCGGCCGTCCTCATCCCCACCGATGACAACTCGAGACTCCAGCTTGAGATCCGCGCCCGCCACCACACCAGACCCGATCACGACGCCGCCCGGGTGGGCAAGAAATAGTCCAGGTCCGATAACGGCACCAGGATGGATGTCCGTTGCGAAGAGCACCCCCGATAACGCTTTGAGTAACCAGGCGAGTGGAGCCGTCAATCTGTTGCCGTACGCCGCATGGCTCAGCCGGTATAGAAGCACAGCAACGAGCGGGTCCAAAATGAGAAATCCAAGCACCGTCCGCCATGCAGCCTCGTCCGACCGGCGAATATCCGCGCGGATCAAGGAGATGAGACGCGCGTCGGTCACGCTCCAACCCCCTCCATGGAAAGCCCAAGATCGTGGGTGACTCATGAATCTCGGCGGGCGCACACCACAAACGCAGTTTGCAGCGATGGTGGCAGGACACGTTCCACACCAGCAACCGCACGACTCAGGCGCGGCGATTTAACATAATTCTCGAGGCCCGGCCGCCACCCAACCGCGTAGGTGAAGCGGCCGTCTAACAACCGCGCAAGCACACGCTGGCTGTTCATTCTGTAGAACGCCGGAAACACGTCGACTGAGCGCCGACTCGGTTGCAGGCGCCGTATTATCGACGCGTGCCGCTCGTTAGGCACACGCCGCGATGCTAGGGCCAGCAGCGACCTCCGACTGACCGAGCGCGCGACAAATGCTCCGCCGGGGCGGAGGACCCGCGCAACCTCGCCCACGAATTCCGTAGGATTCTCGACATGTTCGAGTACCCAATCAGCTGTCACGAGGTCCGCGGACGCCGTCTCGACCGGCCATTCTTCCGACGGCACAAGCTGATGAAATCCGTCCAAGAACGGGTTAGCTGCTGCTGCTGGGTCTTGATCTAACCCCACAACTCGCCTGCCCTGCCCGCGAAAGTCGAAGACGTTAGGGCCATCGAACTCGTACTCCGCGTACGCCCCTCGACCACAGCCGACGTCGACCACGAGCTCGCAGTGGGGAAGGAGCGGATGAATCAATCCCAAATAAAACAGCGTGTCATCCACGGATAACCGGGGATTCTCAAACCATAGCCGGGACGGCCCAACGGGGCTATGGGACAACCCATCCTCCGGTCAATGAGAAAACCCGGCTGTTCGGCGTCGGCGCCGCCGTCTACGTGTCGCCGATGACCTCGGAAGCTCGATGGGCCAACTGTAACGCATCCTCAAAGTTCCCAACGATCGTCAACTGTCCGGTCCGCACGTACGACGCGAGCCAGGTGTCAACATAATGAGACAGCTTTGCGCTGGGTATGTCGACGGCATAGACCACTCTGTCGGCCAGTAAGGCCATCAAAACAGCGTGAAGGCGATTGGTTATCACGATCCGTCCCTGGCCCAAGATTCGCGCTCCACGCGCCACATGACCTTGGGCAACTGCATCCCACTTGACGACCCGATTCGCCCAGGTCCGACCGACGGCGGCCCGTAGTCGGCGCCGCGTCTGTTGGCCGCCACGCCCCATATCCAGCCAGTCACTCGATTCAACTGACGTGCGTGGGCCCTCCTCGTCGGTCCGTGCGAGGGTTACGAATCGCGTTGTCGCGGCCCGTGGATGGAGATGCCCGATGCAATGAACGGCGTCTGGACTGAGCAACGGAGACGCTCTTCCAATATTCGCTTCAAATACCTCGAAGCTATCCCGGTCTCGGCATATCATCGTAAAACGCTCATGTCGTTGAACGGCATCCTTGAGTTCCATAGTCAGCGACGCAGACATGAGTTCAATCGATTGCGCGGCCTGCACAATCGGCACATGACCGAATCGACGCAAAACATCTACGCGTAAATCATGATGGTGTCGATAACGACCCCCAAAATTGCCGCCACCATGGAGCACAATTCCGGACGATGGCGAGTCCTGCAGAATGCGCATTATGCGGGATGGAGTGTAAGACTTCGTCGAGGCGACGTGTACAACACGAACTTGAAGATCAGCAAGACATTTTCTCTCGCCGACCCAAATTGCGCTGTCCCCCACATTTGGGTGATCCGGAAAGTCCAACAGAACAACGTTCTCGATACCGTCTAACGCTTGGCTCATCGATGACAGATACGCGAGTTGCAACGAATGTTCAGTACCGTCGGCGTTCATCACAGGCCCAGACGCTGCGTCCACCAACAGAACCTCAACCTACGCTCCATTCGTCAATGAGAGGTCCCCCACGCGGTACGAACGTACCGCGCCCGCCAACAATATGGGGACAACAACACCCAGGCACACCAAGCCTGCGGTTTCGTTCCCGTTCGCTACGAACACGATAACGCATGTGCTGATCGCCAGCACAGCGGCGAGTACGGACCCGATGCTGGTGGCCGGGTCAAGCCTTTCGTGTATCGCTCCCGCTCGGAACGGCAGCATAACGAACTCCCTCAGACTAGCTGCAACGGCGGCCCAGCTGAGCGAGTATCTTCCAGCCAGCGCTACGACTACGCACAGCAAGACACCGAGAACTGAAGGTACGATATTTCTCGCGATCTTGCCCTCAACCAACATTAGGCTCTGGGCAACCCAGTTGAAACCGGCAATCGGTATAGCCATCGCCAGAATGGGAATGATTTCGGTGGCCCGTTCCCACTCACCGCCCAACAGCCGTGACGCAAGGGGGCCGACAACGGTACAGAGTGCAACGCTTGCGAAGGCCGTCGTAAACGCGACAATCCGGATTATGGTGTTAAACCTAGCGTTCCGCAGCAGCGTGTCATCAGTGGCACCCAATAGGGGCCTTGCAATGTTAGCTATCGACAATAGCAACACGTCGCTGATCGTCCGGGTCAACGATACGGCGAGGCCGTAAAGCCCGACCGTGGAGGCGCTCGCGACTACGAGCATTAGCACGCGATCTAATTGCGACTGTCCCCATGCGAGCAGGTTCATTGCAGAATTCGGTAACCAGACGCGCTTGAAGGCGCCAGCATCAAGCGACTCGTCCTTTTGGAGCGATATTACACGGGTGGCCCTTCGCCGCAATACCACACTGAACAGTCCTTCTGAAAGCAAAAACTGTATGCTGGCCGCCACCAAACTCCGCGATGCAAATAGAATGGGCAGCGTGATTGTCAGTGAAACTGAGGTTGCCATGACTTGCACAATTGCCTGCCGGCGGAACTCATGCCTAAGCTGGGTTTGTATATATGAATCGGTGCCAACCGCCGACGCGACCGGGACTAGACAGAGCGGGATTATCTCCAGGAAATGACCAGCACCGAGCACGTCGGCTTCGACAGTCAAGAGACCTGCCGCAGTGACAGAAGATGCAGCCGCTGTGGCCCATATCGCGCGACGCACGACGAAAGGAACCTTGCCATTTCGAGAAAATATTGAGCCGACCTGTCGAAGCGATATGTCGCCCAACATTTGTACAAGCGTCAGCAGCGCAATCGCCACCCCATAGACACCTACCTCGCGCGGACTAAGGAGGTACGCCATCAATAGCGACATGACGACCGTTAAGCCACGCTGGAGCATCTTCTCCAAGACAGACCAGAAGAAGTAGCTCATAGCAGAAGTTCTCGGAACGCGCTCCGCAGTAGCGTGCGCGTCGCCCTGGCGTCCATCGCCGCGCTGTGCATCGCGCGAAGCACCACCCGGAGCAGAAGACGGTCATATCTTCGTCCTGCTTGAAGTGCTATCCGAAGCAGCCACTCGCACCATACCTGGCGGGCGATGTCCTTTCCGCCCATCGACGCGTACACCTGCTTCGACTCGGCCTCGGCGATGACCTCGATGGCATGCAGTACGTCGTCGCACTTCGATGCGTCTGGGTCGAGGTATTGGAGCGCCACCTCGAGTGGGACGGCATGTCCTACGGCAGACGACAGAAGCGGCAGCATCCGCCGCGCCAAATCAGGACCTGCCCCGACAGCGCCCAGCTTGGACATTGAGTCTGGACGAAGCCGCCACCGAATAAGCGGATCTGGAGCGATCGCCAGCTGAACACTCCGAGACTCCCGAAGCCAAAGCGAGTAGTCCTCGAGCGTACTACCCTCGGGATAGCCGCCGACGTTCTGAATCCATCGAAGACGAAACATCGTGGATGGATGACATACGGGATTAGAGAAGGCCAAGAGCAGGGGAACATCCTCTGGGCTAACCCAGCCGTTCGGTCGAAATGTCGGTAGCCTGCGTCCTGACGGCGACATATATAGATAAGACGACCCCAACACATCGATGGTGGGCCGAGCCGCCATAACCGCGAATTGGTCGGATAGGCGGGTCGGCATCACTACATCATCGGCGTCCATTCGCATTATCAAGCCACCGGACGCGACGGAAACACCCTGATTTAGTGCCCGTGCTACCCCCACCGATGTCTCATTGCGAATGTGCCGCGTCGGCCCTCTGTACGACGTCACCCACTTTCCTGTGTCATCCTCCGACCCATCATCTATGAACACCAACTCGGCGGACAATTTCGAGCGCATGTTGTTCAACGACGCGATCGCTTCTGGAAGAGTATTAGCGGCATTTCGCGCTGGCATGATTATGCTGACGTCAGCCTTACTCGCGATCACGGATCTTCCACTCTCGCCGAAAGCTGCGCTCGGCCGACGTGGGCACGCGCACTTATTGCACCGACCAACGTCATCAAGGTGAGCAACCACAACAGGCGAAAGAACGAACGCGCGTTGTATTCCAAGCTGAGAGCATACGCCAACGCGGGCACAGCCACCATCGAGAGCCGGAGGGCGACGCCAGCCAATCTACTTGCGATCTCTTCTGCGATTGAAATCAAGAAGCCAAAAATTCCGCTTACGCCGACAAGATACTGCATTCCGCCGCGGGCCAACTCCCCGTATGTGTTATACGGAATGAAGAAGTGAACCCGAAGTGCCGCGCTTATTGTATTCCAGCTGGTTAGGCTTCCGGGCAGGGGATTGGCAGCAACGAGTAAGTCGTGGCGACTCTCGACACCGTATTGCACGACCCAGGCCGAAAGAGGAACAGCGAAGACAACATTCCGCACCGCCTCCTCGGCGCCGGCCGAAAGGATCGTGAAGGGCGAGTGCACTATTCGCAAGGTGTAGGGAATCAGGCCGAAGCCCGGACCACCATAGGAGTGCCGAAGCCCTAGGCTGAGGGACAACAACAAAGCGGAAAGTACCAGAAGCGCAGCGCGTCTAGCCCACGGATGGTTTGGGGACCCACCGTGTCTCTCGAGCAGGCAAATTATGGGAAATAATGCAAGGAGCCTGCTGCCTGACGCGTACGTGGCTAGGACCACCGCGGCCAATAGGAATCGCCGTATTTGCCGACCAGCGGCCGTGTTCGGCTCGCTTACATAGACCGCGACGAAAGCTATGGGCAGCAGGAAGCCGGCGAGGGGCGCTATAGCTGGGATAACAGCGTGTGCTTGGTACGAATCTCTGGACAACAGCACCACCGCGCCGCGGGCGGCGACGAACACACTTACCCCGATGCCTCCTATGGTCAGCAATAGAGCCCACCGGGTTGTCGGTAAGAGCGCAGCGATATCCCGCACTACCCTGTTAGGCGAGGTCCGCGGCCTCCGACTCGTAAGCGGCGTAGCGCGCAACGAGTGGAACGCGAGGTAAACGACCGATCCGAGGGCCATGCTAAGGGCAGTCAAGCCGTAAATGCCCGCGCCAACGCCGATAGATGCCTCCCGCCAGGTATCGCTGCCTGGCCCTGTCTGCGAATTTCCGGGTACACCGAGGACTAAGGCCACAATCGGCAGGCTCACAGTGATGACCGGCAGCCAAAAGGAGAGTCGAACGCCTACACTCATCGCCCACACGAGGGGCAAGACCATGGCGAGCGCCGTTATCGCGATTAGGAAGCCTGAGCCTGAATACATTGTCAGGATGCCGCCGCGGATCGGTAGATGTCCAGAAGGCGTGCCTGAAGCGCGGCTGGCTGCCAATGTTGCCTATAGGTAGCGTGCGCGAGCCTCTGCATGGTCCGCAGGCGAGCAAGATTGTCCGCAAGTGCTGCCATGGCACCTACGAGAGCGCGCTTAGTCGGAGGAATAACCAATCCGCCCCCGCCGCTCTGGATCGTGTCGGCGAGGCCGCACGTGTCGGTCACGACCACAGCCAGGCTGGCACTGCACGCCTCCAATACCGAGATGGGATACGGCTCATCGGTGCTGGGAAGTACCAGTACATCGTATGTTGCGAGCGTCCGGCGAAGGCTCGCATTTTCGAGCGTGCCCAAATAGCTAATTCGTGCCCCGCGTTCGGAAGAGCCCAGATCACTGAGCAATTGCAAAACTGCATTGAGCTCACCGGCGTCCGGGCCAACAATACCAAATTCGACGTCGCGGCCGGATCGAAGCAATTCGGCCGCGGCCTCAACGTAAACTATTGGGCGTTTCCTTTCGTGCAGCCGACCCACGAATAAATAGCGGACAGTCGTGCTGGCGACCCTCTCGACGCCTAGGACCTCACGCACCGCGTTTTGCACACGGACAATCCTGTCCCGATCAACGCCGAGCTGGCCCTGAAGGCTGGACGCTTCAGCATCAGTGAGCACTGCGAACTTCGATACACGCCCGAGGGCGGGGGCCAAGAGTAATGCGTCATACCGCTTGTGGCGTGAGGCGGTCAACATCCCGTGGGGTTGCGCAACGACGACCGGATGACCGCGTGCGCTAAGCAATGTAGGCACGGTGTACATGTCTCGCGCAATGTGTATATGGGCAACGTCGGACTCTCGAATCGCTCGTCGCGCTCGGCAGATCCCGCTTGGCGAAAACAGTCCGCGCAGTTCGCCGCCCGGCACTAGCTGTCGGGCTCGTGACAAGTCCACGGGCGTGTCCTCGATTACGCGCGGAGGAAGGTGTCCAAGCCACAGGCTGTGTAGCTCGACGTCATGCCCTGCGGCCCGCAGCTCCTGAGTCTGCGACAACGCTACCCGCCACACACCCCCCGCGATCGGCCCCGGCCCGGCCAACCCGGCAATCTGTGCCACCCTCACTTGACAGGACCTCGCAGCTGTACGGACAGGGGATCGGCAGACGAGCCAGTGATAGCTTATAGCATCGCGATCGAGTGAAGACGAGCATAATCGGTTCTCGAAAGGTTTGGCGCTAACAGTGTCCAAGTTGGCCATATCGGCGTTGTTGTGCGTTAAGAATGAGGAGCGCGATCTTCCTGCGACGCTCGCAGTCCTCGCGCACACGTTCTCTGAGATTGTCGTTGTCGATTCTTCCAGTACGGATGGGACGGTCGCAATCGCTCGTCGTTCCGGTGCGCGCGTTGTGCAATTTGAATGGAATGGATCCTATCCGAAGAAGAAGCAGTGGAGTCTTGAAAACGTCGAGTTTGCCAACGCTTGGGTATTTTTTTTCGATGGCGACGAACGCCCGAGCGAGGAGCTACTACGGGAGTTGTCCGCCGTTGACTGGGCGGACCATCTGTCGGTGGATGCGTACTTCGTGCCGATTACCTATGGATTCGCTGGACATCTCCTCCGATTCGGATACGTCGTTCGGAAATGTGCTCTGGTTCGTCTTGGGCGTGTGCAGTTCCCTGTGGTACCGGACCTCGATATCCCGGGAATCACCGAGGTCGAAGGGCACTACCAACCTCACGTTCAGGGCCGAATCGACGCGTTGCGCGGGGCGATTGTTCATGAGGATACGGATGGCATATCTGCGTGGTTCGACCGACATAATCGCTACTCCGACTGGGAAGCGCACGTCAAGTTAGATGGGTCTGCGCGTGACATCGTGCGGCGACACAAGTCACGCCAGGGCCAGATATTTGACCGGATTCCTTTTAAGGCGCTCACATTCTTCGTTTACTCATACGTCGTTCGGCGAGGGTTCCTGGATGGCAGGGCGGGATTCGACTACGCGATCGGTCTCAGCATGTACCGCTGGCAAATCGGCGTCAAGGCGCGGGAGTTGCGGCGAGTGCGCGGTTCCGCGCATAATTCACGCCGTCCGCGTGCGTGAGTTCGCAAGAGCATTGGAGAAGTTGAGTCTGGCTTGCCCGTGCGCCTATTGAACTGTGCGGACTAGCGTGAAGAGTGCCTTCGCTCGCGTCCAAGGTCGCGCTCGGGTGCCAGTTGTCTAGTAATGGTGCTGAGCGGCCGTAGAGGAATGTAACGCCCATCCCACCTGAACTGCTTGCCGAGGGACCAACGGGCGCTCGCCATGCTGTGGCCAATCATCGCCTGCCAGGAGTGTATTCTTATCGACTTGCTTACGCGCCAATTGGTAGTGTGTCGACAACACCTACAGACGAACGGATCGTATCGTGAAGCCAGGGGCAACATCTCCACGACGCTTGGCCGATTTTACCGGTGCGGGCTATTCGAAAGGTAGGTCAGTAGTTTGGCAAGCATTGTGGTTCGCGACTCAAAACCTGCTGGTCGGAACCTGGTGGTTTCCGATGCGGCTGAAACCGCCCGTGCTTCGGTTGTTCGGCGCGCAAATTGCTTCAGGGGTCCACATTAGGTATCGAGTTCGAGTGCTGTGGCCATGGAAGTTGTCGATCGGTAGGGACACTTGGATTGGCGAAGGCGCCTGGTTGCTGAATCTTGAGCCGATCTGTATTGGAGCAAATGTGTGCATATCCCAAGAAGTAATTCTGTGTACCGGCAGCCACGATCACACGTCCGAAACGTTCGAGTTCGACAATGGCCCAATCAATGTTGAAGACGGTGCCTGGGTGGCCGCGCAGGCCCTAGTGCTGCGAGGCGTCACGGTCGGCCAGGGTGCGTTGGTGGGTGCTCGAGCGGTGATCACGAGGGACGTGCCACCCGGGTACCGCGTAGCGGCGGGTCTACGTCACTAATCGGAGGACCTAGGGGTCACAGTAGCCGCAGGTGTTACCGGCCGGTTCGAGGGTGCTCTTTTGCAGCCGGGGCCCGGAGTCGGTGCCTGCTGCGCCGACAGCGGGGTGGAGCGGCACTTGAGCATCGTCGACATGCACATAGAGTGCGGTCGCGAGGGTGTCCAGATGGCCAGGTGTCCAGGTTGGCTCCACGATGAACTCCCTGCTCGCGTTGGATATGGACAACGCCAGCTGGATACCTTGAACCCTTACTTGAGGGTTAACTTGCCGGACGACCCACTAGAGTGCGAAGCAGGAGGCGCCAGTTGCGGATCCAGATTCTAGGGCTCAACTACGCGCCCGAGAAGACCGGCATCGCGCCGTACACCACGGGCTTAGCGACACATTTGGCTCGATCGCACGACGTCACAGTGATCACGGGCGTTCCGCATTATCCCGATTGGGAGGTGCCCTCGGGGTATAAGCGCTGGCGGCGCATCGAGTCGGTTGGCGACGTCAGAGTTGTGCGCCTACGTCATTTCGTCCCCAAGTCTCCCGGTCTCGTGGGCCGCCTGGCGTTCGAGACGAGTTGGGCCTTAAGGGCGGTTGCGTACGGCGCCCGGGTACCGACTGACCTCGTGATCGCTGTCGTGCCTGCGCTGCTCGCTCCACAGGTTGGCCGGATGCTCGCACGCCGGCACCGCGTTCCGCTGGGCGTATTAGTCCAGGACATAATGGGATCGGCCGCAGCTCAGGGCGGCGTGCGAGGCGGGAGTCACGTCGCGCGCCTCATTTCCGCGGTTGAACGATCCGGATTGCACGCCGCTGACCGGGTCGCCACCATCCATCCGCGGCTGTCAGTTGAACTCGCAAACGTTGCCCGCCGGCCCGAGCGACCTAGTGTGATCTTTAACTGGACCCACGTATCCCAGGAGCCGGGGCGGAGTCGAACTTTAAGGCGCCGATACGGCTGGCGCGCTGGAGAGGTCATCGCGCTGCATAGCGGCAACATGGGCCTCAAACAGAATCTCGAGGTCGTGATAGATGCCGCCCGCCTGGCAGAACGACAGGACCGCCACGTGCGCTTCGTCCTCGCGGGCAACGGGAGCCAGCGTGACAAGCTTAAGCAATACGCAGCTGACTGTCCTCAGGTTCAGTTTGTCGACACTGTTTCTGAGGAGGAGTACATGGACCTGCTGACGTCGGCCGACGTTCTCCTGGTCAACGAACGTCCGGGGATGCGAGAGATGAGCCTGCCTAGCAAACTCACGTCTTACCTTGTATCCGGCAAGCCAATCGTCGTGGCGACCGATCCCGGAAGCTCAACCGCAGAGTTCGTGACCGCCTCCGGCGGTGGCCTGGTGACTCCGGCTGGCGACGCCGGGAAGCTGTTGGACGCAGTCAGCAAGGTCGGATGCGACGAATCGCTGGCCGTTCAACTTGCGGCAGATGGGCAGACATTCGCTGCGACGAACCTGTCCATCGATGGTGCGATGGCCGCGTACGACCGCTGGATCGATGACCTTTCGAATCTCCGAATGAGGTGAATCATCATTGGGGTTCGCGGCCGCCGAGCAGTGGTCTCCGCGAAATCTTCAGTCGGATTTGTAAAGACATGACTCGTAGAACGGTGAACGTGTGAACAGCGGAACGGGTGCTCAGATAGCGCTCATCACGGGCATCACAGGTCAGGACGGATCGTACCTAGCGGAATTACTGCTCGGTAAAGGCTACGAGGTTCACGGCCTCATTCGTCGGTCCTCCACCTTCAACACCTCACGCATCGACCACATATACGCTGACCCACATGTCGAGTCCTCGCTCACCCTCCACTATGCGGACCTGACTGACGGCTCACGGCTAGTCACACTGCTCGCCTCGATTCGACCTGACGAGGTGTACAACCTCGCGGCACAGTCACACGTGCGGGTGAGTTTTGACGAACCCGAGTTCACCGGCATCACCACCGGCCTAGGGACCACCCGGCTGCTTGAGGCTATTCGGCTCATCGGCCTCGATTGCCGCTTTTACCAGGCGTCCAGCTCCGAGATGTTTGGCGCGGCGGCGCCTCCGCAGAACGAAGACACACCATTTCATCCACGTTCGCCCTATGGGGCGGCAAAGCTGTACTCGTATTGGATGACCCGCAACTACCGTGAGGCCTACGGGCTGTTTGCGGTGAACGGCATCCTCTTCAATCACGAATCTCCGCGCCGTGGCGAAACGTTCGTAACTCGCAAGATCACGAGAGCCGCAGCGCGGATCAAGGTCGGCCTCGACCACGACCTCTATCTTGGCAATCTCGACGCCGTTCGCGATTGGGGATATGCCAAGGAGTACGTCGAGGCAATGTGGCTGATGCTGCAGGCGGAACAGGCCACCGACTACGTCGTCGCCACCAACACCGCCTACAGCGTCCGGCAATTCCTCGAGTTCGCGTTCGAACACGCCGGAATCGATTGGCAGGAGTACGTGAAGTTCGACGAGCGGTACCTGCGGCCGGCGGAAGTGGATGCACTTGTTGGTGATCCGGCCAAGGCTAGGGCGGCCCTGGGCTGGGCGCCAAAGGTGTTGGTGCCCGAACTTGCGCGGATAATGGTCGATGCCGACCTCGAGGCGGCAGAGCGCGAGGTGCGCGCGAACGCCTAACCCGGATCGTTCAAGATCAGTTTCGGTGGTTGGCGTGTAGATAAGCGAAAGTGCCTGTCCTGTACGGGATTCTGTGGTTGCTGAGACCGTAGATTCGCCGAACTGGAAGGCACCTTCCGCGTGCACGCTACCCGTACTCGTCCTGCTGTTGAAGTGTCCGCTGATGGTGTTGGTGTGGTGTCGCATGCCGGGTCGCGGTTGCTCGCGGATCTGGCTGATCGCAGCACCCTGACGGCGCAGGTGTCGGCGGTGTTCGCCGGGCGGGTGGCGCCGCAGACGGCACACGATCCGGGTCGGGTCCTCACTGATGTGGCGGTGATGATCGCCGATGGCGGGCAGTGCATCAGCGACATCGCCGCCCTGGGCGATCAGCCGGGCGTGTTCGGGCAGGTGGCGTCGGACTCGACGTGTCGCCGGGTGCTGGACGCGGTGAGCGCCGAGGATCTGGCCGCGATCGGGCAGGCCCGCGCGGCGGCGCGGGAGGTGGTCTGGGCGCAACGTGGCGAGGCGACCGGGACGGTGTTGCCGGCGTCGCTGGTCGCGGGGCAACCGCTGCTCGCTCGCGATGGACGCCCGGTGCTGGTGATCGACGAGGACGCCACCATCACCATTGCCCACTCGGAGAAGGAACACGCGGCGGCGACGTTCAAGCGCACGTGGGGGTTCCACCCGGTGCTGGCGTTCTGCGACAACACCAACGAGGCACTGACCGGCATGCTGCGGGCCGGCAACGCCGGCAGCAACACCGCCGCTGATCACATCGTGGTCGTGGACCAGGCCGTGGCGCAGCTGCCCGAGGCGTTCCGGCATGGCTACCCGATCCTGTTCCGCTTCGACGGCGCCGGCGCGTCCAAGGCGCTGCTGGCGCACCTGCGCGGGCTGCGCGAACACGGCGTCGATGCCGAGTTCACGGTCGGCTGGGCTCTCGGCGCCCGTGAGCACGCTGCCATTGCCGCGCTGCCCGAGAGCGCGTGGAGCGCCGCGATCGACGGCGAGGGTGAACCCCGCGACCCGAGCGACTCGGCCGCGGTCGCGGAGCTGACCGGCGTGTTCGACTCTGGCGCGTTGGCTGACTACCCGGCCGGGATGCGGGTCATCGCCCGCCGCGAACGACCCCATCCCGGCGCCCAGCTGGACCTGATCGAACAGGCCGACGGGTGGCGCTACACCTGCTTCGTCACCGACACCCAGATCGGGCAACACGCCTGGCTCGACGCCCGTCACCGCGCCCACGCCCGGGTCGAGGACCGCATCCGCTGCGGCAAGGACACCGGTCTGGGCCGCTTCCCGTCCAAAGTGTTCGCGATCAACCAGGCCTGGCTGGCCTGCGCGCTGATGGCGATCGACCTGATCGCCTGGGCCCAGACCATCCTGCTGCACGACCACCCCGCCCTGGCCAAAGCCGAACCCAAGACCCTGCGTTACCGGCTGCTGCACGTCGCCGCGCGACTCGTGCACGGCGGTAGACGCCTACGACTCAAGATCGACCGGACCTGGCGCTGGGCACCGGCGCTCACGCTCGCCTTCCACCGCCTCGCCGCACTACCCACACCCCTGAGCTGACCCACGCCCAGCGCCCCAACCAAGATCACGGACAACCCGGCACCCGAAGCCGGGCGAACCACCACGCCCACCCACGCCAAGCACAACCCCAAGATCAACACGTCGGCACCAGATCAACTTCTCCGAAGACCTGAATAAGCAGGGCTAAAGACGTGCCACGGCGTGGTTCTTGACAAACCAATCATATGTCGAGGCGATGCCGTCGCGAAGCGGGACTCGGGCTTGCCAGCCCAGACCCGCGAGCCGAGACACGTCGAGGAGCTTGCGGGGAGTTCCGTCCGGCCTATTGCTGTCCTGCACGATCTCGCCCTCGTAGCCGACGACGCCGGCGACCATTTCGGCCAACTCGCGGATCGTGACGTCCTCCCCGACGCCGACGTTGATCGTCGTCGGGTCGTCGTAGTTGTCGAGCAAGAAAAGCAGGGCGTCGGCGAGATCGTCGACATGCAGGAATTCGCGACGTGGAGTGCCGCTTCCCCAGAGCACGACCTCGTCCTTGCCGTCCAGCCGAGCTTCGTGGAAGCGCCGCATGAGCGCCGGCAACACGTGCGAGTTCTGTAGATCGAAGTTGTCGCCCGGGCCGTACAGATTCGTGGGCATGGCCGAGATCCATCGCCGCCCGTACTCGCGGCGTACGGCCTGGACCTGCATGATGCCCGCGATCTTCGCGATGGCGTAGGCATCGTTTGTCGGCTCGAGCGGACCGGTCAGCAGCGAGTCCTCGCGGATTGGCTGATCGGCGAACTTGGGATAGATGCACGAGGACCCGAGGAAGAGCAACCGGTCGACCTCGGCCTCGTTCGCTGCGTCCATCACGTTGAGCTGTATGCGCAAGTTCTCGGAGAGGAACTCGGCCGGGTAGCTGTTGTTGGCCATGATCCCGCCGACCCGGGCGGCCGCATCGATCACGACATCCGGCTTGCGCGACAGCATGAAATCGTGGGCCGCAGATCGGTCACGGAGGTCTACTTCATCGGATGTCGCCCCGACAAGATCGGTGAATCCCGCGTCCTCCATCGAACGCCATATGGCGGAGCCGGCGAGCCCACGGTGGCCGGCGATGTACACGCGGGCGGATCGATCGAGGTGGCTCACGAAGTCATCCTGCCCTTCCACACCGTTCGGACTGGACTTGGTCGTAGATCCATCCATACGTGCGCTCGAGACCATCGGCCAGGGCCACGACGGGTTCCCAGCCGTAGCGGCGGCGCAGTTCGGTGTTGTCGCTGCTTCGACCCCTGACGCCCTGAGCAGCGTCCAGGTTGTATCGCCGCTCGAGGCTCGTCTCGGCAATCGTCTCAACGACGTCGACAAGTTGATCAATCGTCACCAGTTCCTCGCTGCCGAGATTCACTGGAGCAGTATCGTCGCCGAGCGTGATCAGCTTCGTCCCCTTGACGCAGTCGTCGACGTGCATGAAGCTCCGGGTCTGCTGGCCGTCGCCCCAAATGTCGATCGTCGAACGTCGTTGAATCTTCGCTTCGGCGACCTTGCGACAGATTGCGGCTGGGGCCTTCTCGCGGCCGCCCGTCCATGCTCCGTGTTCGCCGTAGACATTGTGGTAGCGAGCGACTCTCGTCTCGAGTCCGAAGTCCTCCGAGAAGTGTCGTGCCATGCGTTCGCTGAACAGTTTCTCCCAGCCATAACCGTCCTCTGGCATCGCCGGGTAAGCGTCGCTCTCACGGAGCGGTCGGACGTCGGCTGACGACTGACGGTCAGCGGCGTACACACAGGCCGACGAGGCGTAGAAGTAACGCTCCGCGCCAGCGTCGCGAGCTGCCATCAGCATGTGGGTGCTCGCGAGGACCGACAACATGCAGGAGGCCTTGTTGTGTTCGATGTAGCCGATACCGCCCATGTCGGCAGCTAGGTTGTACACGACGCTGGCGCCCTCGGCCGCTGCCGCCGCTTCCTCGCGCAAGGAGATGTCGCTTCGTACATTCAGTGCGGCGCTGTCTAGTTGCCACCACATGTCAAAGGGCTTGATGTCGACGGCGCGGACGAGCAGGCCTTCGGCCAGAAGCGACTTGACCAAATGGCCGCCGATGAAGCCGCCGGCCCCCGTGACCACGGCGTCGACTCGGCCCGTCACATCGCCTCCGTGATGTACTCCGCGTCCAGACGGACGGCGAGGCAGTCAGCCTATGCGTATTGGTCCACCCGGCACCGTTCACCTGACGCAAACGCCGCCGCCATCAGATCGCGGCGAGTCCTCAATCAGCGCCTCGTGGACAACGATTCGAGCGCCTTCGCGACATCGATGACGCGCGATCGCTGTAATTCCGGTTTGTCGATCTCGCTGCGCACGAACTTCGCCACCGAGCGCTTCAGCTCGTCGTCGACACCGGCGATGACTTGCAGCACGGACGCGCGCAGGCCGTCGGCGGTGACCTCGACTTCGACGTTGCGCTTCGTAGGCGGCTCGACTTCGATGACCACCTGCAATGGCTCGGCCGCACGGGCGGTGAGCGCCAAGCGCACGAACACCTTGGCGTCGAATCGGTGCTTGTCGAAGCTGATCTCGATCAGCATCTGCAGGTCGACCGGGATCATCAGGTCGAAGGCGACGTGCTCGGGGTCGGCACGATCCTCGACCGTGGGAGTGCCAACCGCACCGGTGGCGCGCACCTTGACCAGCCCCATCGGACCGACGCCCAATGGCCCGACGTCGATCGGCTGGCCCGCGATCCCGCTCACCGCATCGGTGATGCGCTGCTTGGTCACCGCGGTCTCGAAGAATCGCTGCCCGAACTCGGCGTACGTGACGAACGCCAGCTCGTTGGGCGGCGGTGCCCCGTCACGGGTCGGATCCTCGGTTAGGGCCATGTCCTCATCTTCTCGCGGGCGTCGGCACCGAGCGCGAGCCTAACGGCCCACGGCACGCTCGCGCGCGGCCAGGCGTCGGCCTCTTGAGGCCGCCCACGCGGCCCGCTAATCTGCGCTGCACTTGGACTCGACCGCGAGCCGCGACATTCGTCGCACTAGGGATGTTCGGCGCGGTTGACCTGGACGTCGGGGGACTTCATGGCAGGCCGTCACGCGCGGATACCGCTTCGCCGCAGCCAGCTGGGTCTGTGCGCAGTCGCACTCGCTTCGGCCGCTGGTGCGGTCGTCATCACGATCACGTCGGGCTCGCCGGCCATCGCTGCGGACCATGGTCCCGCCGCCCGCCACGCCCGCCTGGCCGGCCTGAACAACGCTGACACGACTACGACGTTCAAGCCGGCGACAACGACCTCGAACGCGTCGACCAAGACCGAGACAAATCCCGAGGCGTTGACCACGATGAGCACCGAATCGGACCAGAACCTCACGTCCAGCAGTTCGCAGACCACATCGACGTCGTTCAGCGCGCCGACCGTGACGGTGACGAGCACGGTCGCCGGGCCGACCAAGACCAAGACTGTCAGCGAGACGGCGACCCAGACCGTCACCGCCACGAAGTACGAGCTCGCGACGCAGACCCAGACGGTGACGCAAACCGTGACCGAGACGCGCACGGCGACGCAGACGGTGACCGAGACGCAGCTCGAGACGAGCACGGTGAGCGCGCCCGCGGGCACGGTGACCACGACCCAAACCGATACCCAGACGGTGACCGCACCCGGCGGCACAGTGACCACAACGGTGACCGCACCCGGCGCCACGGTGACCGAGACGCAGCCCGGATCGACCACGACGGTCACGAAGTCGGGTTCGGGTGGGGTGGGCGCGGAAGCCGACTCGAACGACGCCGGCGGTCACGGTGCGGGTGGTGAAGCGGTGAACAACGCGGGCACGGATGCGTCCGGAGATCTCGCGACCACCGGCGCCGACATCTTCGTGCCCCTGACCGGCGGGCTGCTGTTGCTGTTCGGCGGTATCGCCATCACTGTGCTCGGCCATCGCGGGCGGCGGCTTCACCGCCAGCACTGATCGGCTGAACAGCGTCGACGCTCAGGCGGCCCAGGGGGTCGGCCCACGCGTCGCGATAAGTGCCGTCGCCACCGCGGCGGCCTGGGCTGAGCCGAACGCGGCGAGCGCGAGCGTCACGTAGTCACCGGTGCTGCCGAAGACCGGATTCGCCACGTATTGCGAGAGGAAGACCGTCGCCACCGCGGCGATCATCAGCAGCAGACCCAACCCGATGGCCGGAGCGAACACGGCAAACGGCTGCACGACCGACTGCACCACCGACCGGGCCCGCAGGACTACCGCGGCACCCACTTCGCTCGGCGCGATGACTGCGAGTAACGTGGCCGGCACCGCCATCCGATTGACCGGTAGGTCGCGCAATGCCCGGCACGCGGCGCGTACGACGTCGACATAGTCATCGAGCGTCTCGTCGGAGAGGTAGTTCTCGGCCTGCTTCTGCGTCGCCTCGACGAGCTCGCGCGCCCGCTTCTCCTTCTCGGGGGCCAGCGCGATCACCCGATCAGCGACGTCGATCATCGCCGCCACCGCATCGTCGGCCTTCTCGAACAACGCAGCCAGGTTCTCGGCGACCAGTGACCGCGCACCGGCGCTGGTCAGCATGTCGTCCCGCCGAACGTCGACGCGGTCGGCCTCGGCCCGGCAGGTGTCGCGCAGCGGGCAGCTACCGATCCGATCCGACGTGAGGAGCTGGGCCAGGGCCTTGCGGGCCGCGATCACCTGCTGGCGTCCACTCCCCTTGGCCCAGCGCATGCGCGCCAGCACATCGGCGTCGATGAGCCGGCCCGACCGTGACCAGTCGACCAAGCCGGTGACGCCGTCGTCGGAGCGCCGCTCCCACCTCAGCAGCGCCGTCGTCGTGGCCTGGGGCACGAGCCTCGTCGCGGCCACGGCAACGAGCACCGCGAACAGGAAGCTCACGATCGTCCACACCAGGGGCCAGGCGAACCCGACGCGACGCTGGATCGTCAACGAGATCGACACCGTGGCGCTCGCGAGGGTGCCCGCCACCTTCGTCCCGACCGGGATGTGCCGGACCCGCACGCACGACCAGAACGACCCGTCGAGCGAGGTGTGAAGGATCGGTGCCGTCGGACACGAGCCGGACGCGCCCGCGCAGGCTTTCGCGCAGGGCCGGACGGTGACGGTGGCCGCGTGCCGGCCGGTGTCGTCGGCGAGCGTGGCGGACGCGGGCAGCGACCCGAACGTTGCGACCCGGAAGGTGGTCTGGCTCGAATCCGCGCTGATCGTCAGGGCGGCCTCGGACGGCACGGCGACCGCTGGCGGGGCGGACGCGCAGCACAGGCCGGCGAGTACGAGCGCAGCCACGAGCCTCACGTGTGCAGCCACCCCGTCTGGCCGAAGCCGACGTCGAAGCCCGTCGCCCGCAGGAGGGCCGAGCGGCCGATGATCGGGACGCTGACCGGCCCGAACAGGACGTCCGCGACGACCGACGCGCCCTCGAAGGTCATCTGCACTGCGGGCGCGCGCTTGTACTTGCTGACCATTCCGTTGCCAACGGTGACTGACTCGGACCGCAGGGCCAGCGTCGGGATGCCCAGCGCCACTGCGGTGCCGAGATCGAGAGTCGTGTCGTCGGCGCCGGTGTCGACCAGGCAGAGCAGCCACTGCGTGTTCGGGCCGTACCGGAAAGTCACGTCGAGCCACGGCCGGTCGTTCGGTGCTGCGTAGGGGTGCGAGCTGCAGCCGTAGGTGATGTCGACCATGAGCTCAGCCGAACTGCCCAGGAACCAGGCGAGCGATCAGCACGCTCTGGGGCTCCCAGCGGGCGTTCACCCGGCCCGACAGCACAGCCAGGTCGGCGTCGTCGTCGACCACTTCGTATTCACGCACGGCGATCCATTGGCCCGGCCGGTACCGGGCCGCCAGTTCGGCGTAGTCGTGAATCACCCATTCGACCTCGCTGGGGGTCGCGTGCTCGGGCATGACGGTCCTGCCTTCTCCCACCCCGTTGCGAAGACCCGGGGTCAGCCAAGCGCAGGTCGCGTCGTCAGGCCAGCCCTGCATAGCGGGAGAAATCCGGCGAAGGACGCGTCGGCGGCACGCGGGTGCCGTTCTGCGGAAACTGGAGTCTCGGAGCCGCGTTTTTGTCGTACCCCCGTTCTATTCTTCGAATCGTGACGGAGGCAGCGATCAGCGAGGCGGTGGCATTGTTGCGCGCCGCCGTCGACGACCTGCTCGGGGCCGATCTGTGCGCGTTCTCGAGTGCGGAGTTGGGGGCGTTGCTTCGTGAGTTGGAGATGCAGCGGCGCCGGCTGGACGCGGTGGATGTGCAGGTCGTGCGCGAGGCCGGTGAGCGGGGGTTGGCGGGGGACTACGCCCGTTGCAGCACCGCTGACCTGCTAGTCGACCTGCTGCGGATCACGCCCGGTGAGGCCAAGGCCCGGGTCACCCGGGCTGGTGAGCTCGGTGCGCGGCGGGAGCTGACCGGCGCGCCGTTGCCGCCGCTGCTGCCGGCGGCCGCGGCGGCGTTGACGGCCGGCGACATCTCGGCCGCCCACGCGTCGGTGATCAGCCGGTGTGTCGACCGCATCCCGTCCGACATCGCGTACGAGGCGGCGCCGGTGGCCGAGCGGATGTTGGTGAAGGCCGCCCGGCACCAGCACCCGGTCGCGCTGGCCAGGACCGGGGGGCTGCTGTTGGCCCGCTTGGACCCCGACGGGACGCATCCCGACGACGATGAGCACGAGCGGCACCGCGCGTTCCGGCTGATCAAGTCGGCTGATGGGTCCTCGCGTCCGGGCGGCCGGTTCACCCCAGAACTCACCGCGCAGTTGGAGACCATCCTCGACCCGCTGTCCGCGCCCGTGCCGGGCGTCGATGGCGCTCCCGATGACCGCACCGACGCGCAGCGGCGCCACGACGCGCTGGCCGAGGTGGCCTCGCGGCTGCTGCGCTCGGGAACGCTGCCGTCCACCGGCGGAATGCCGACCACCCTGCTGCTGCGCGCCAACGTCGAGGACCTGAGAGCCGGCACCGGCGTGGCCCAGACCGCGCACGGCGACCTCTGGCCGGTGCGCCGGCTGGTCCTGAGCGCCTGCGAGGCCGAGATCGTCCCGATCGTGTTCAACGAGGCCGGCGCCCCGTTATGGCTCGCCCGGTCCCAACGCCTGGCCTCGCGCCCGCAGCGTTTGGCGTTGATCGCGCGCGACGGCGGATGCTGTTTCCCGGCGTGCGATCGGCCGGCGGCGTGGTGCGAGGTTCACCACGTCACCCCTTGGATCGACGGCGGCCGCACCGACGTCGACGAGATGTGCCTTGTCTGCCGCTACCACCACCGCGAGTTCGAAGCCCGCGGATGGACGGTGCAGATGCGCGACGGCCTACCCGAATGGCTGCCGCCCCTGTTCATCGATCCGGACCGAAAGCCGATCCGCAACACCGCCCACCAGCTACCTGACATCGACTTCCGGGCCGGCGCCCCGTGATCGCCACGCGGCTGGGGGCAACCGCACCGACGAAGGCGCACTCAACGCGGTTGCTCCTGATAATGGAAAGCAGCGCTTCCTTTATTTGATATAGTGGTAGGCATGGTTGCCATTAAGGCTGACATGCGCATTCGACGCAGTGCTTCGGGGCGCACTCAGCGCGCCGCGGCACGCCTCGGTGAGAACCTGTTGACCTGGCGCAAGCTTCAGGGTCTCACCGCGCAACAAGTGGCCGACCGCGCCAATATCTCCCGTCCGACCCTGCGCAGATTGGAAAACGGGCAGCCCGCCGTCTCAATGGAGACGTTCCTCGGCGTCCTGCGGGCCTTGGGCCAGCTCGACAGAGTCGTAGACGCCCTCGACCCGTACGGGACGGAGCTGGGGCGCGCCCGAGCGGACTCGACCCTGCCCAAGCGCGTCCGGCGATGACCGTTCACTCGCCCAGCTCATCGCCGGCAGAGCTGGACGTCTACGTCGACATCGACGGCGAGGCCGTCAACGCTGCGCGCGCATCCTTCACCGCGCGCAATGCCCGGCTGACCACCACGTTCACCTACGTACGCAACTACCTAGCCTCGCCTCAGGCGTACGCAATCGACCCCACCATGCCCCTCGACGCCGCCACCCACACCGCTGACGGACTGCCATCGGCATTGGCCGACACGGCGCCGGACTCGTGGGGCCGCAACCTGATCTCGCGTCGAGTCCGAGCCGAGTCCGCCGCGCGTGGGCAACCGATGCCCATCGTCTCCGAAGTCGACTATCTCCTCGGGGTAAGCGACCTGACCCGGCAAGGGGCGCTACGCTTCCGCGCCCCCGGTGAACGCAGCTTTCTGGCCCCTGACGCGGCGGTACCGAGACTGGTCGACCTCGCGGATCTGCTCGAGGCATCGGAAACCGCTGTCACGAAGGACGACGACGATCCTCGTGCCCAACAAGCGGTGCAGGCGCTCCTGGCCGCCGGCACGGGCACGCTCGGGGGCGCACGGCCGAAGGCGTCGATCCGCGACGGTGACACGCTGTACATCGCGAAATTCCCAAGTCCCGGGCAAGACCAGTGGGACGTCCCCGCGTGGGAGAAGACGGCGCTTGACCTGGCCGAGCACGTGGGACTGCCCGTGCCCGAGCGCCGTCTCGTGCGCATAGCAGGTCGCAGCGTGCTCTTACTCGAGCGCTTCGACCGCGCTGATGCAGCCGCCACCGGCCACACTCGCCGCGTCGGCTATGTCTCCGCCTCGACGCTCATCGGCGGCAGCCGGACAGCGGAGCGGGACTATCTCGACCTGCAGGCCGCGATCGAGGACCACTCGGGCGACGCCAACGCCGACCTGCTCGACCTGTACCAGCGGATGGTGTTCTCGGTCGCGGTCCACAACACCGACGACCACATGCGCAACCTGGCGTTCCTTCGCGCGCCAGAGGGTTGGCGGCTCTCTCCGGTCTACGACGTCAACCCCGATCCGGAGCTCGGGCGCCCGAGGGCCACGGCGATCATGGGAGAGGCAATGCGCGGACGCGAATACGAAGCGCTGATCTCAGCCGCACCATACTTTGGAATCAGCGGGACCGGCGCCGCGGATGTCATCGGCGAAATTATCCAGGCGACCGCGGACTGGCGCGATACCGCTGACCGCAACGGCATCCCCGAAGAGCAGATGCGCCGCTTCGAGCCGGCCTTCGACGGGCTTCGCTGACAACAATCAGGTCAGGGCTACCCACCCGGCCGATCAGGAACCGGCGGCGAGCACGATGCTGATCATGTTGCCCCGGCCGCTGGTGACGTTGACCGTTGCGGTCTGCTTGGCATAGGTGCCGGTCGCGACCGACGCATTCGAGTCGCTGAGCACGCCCGACACGGTTCCGCCACCGGCGCCGATGCCGATGCGGCGGGCGGTGACCGATGAGGGCAGCGTCCAGTTCGTCGTGCCGGTCGAGCGATCCGACCAATACGACAACACCCACGAGCCCACGGCGGTCACCGAAGCGGTCGGGGTGGAGTGGGTGTTCGTCGAGCTGTCGACCGCACTGGTCAGCGGCAGCGCGGCGCTCGAGACACCCGAGTAGTCAGCGAACTCCAGATCGACGCGCGAGGACGCCGACAGCGGCACCGTCACCGTCTTGCCGGAATCGCCGGCCACCGCGCTACGACGGAACACCGTGGTCTCGAGCGTGGAGTTCGTGATCTTCGCGACCTGCGTCCAGCCGGTCAGGCCGGTGGGTGTGCCGGTGACGCCGGCGGCGTTGGTCGAGACGAACAGCAGCTGCGTGGAGCCGGCGGCAACGCCAGCCGGGACCGTGACGGCCGGCGCGCTCGACAGCCCGGTGTACCCGGCCGAGGCGACGTAGCGCACCGGCACCGCGGGCGCCGCAGGCGCGCGGTAGAGGAACAGGCTGCGGGCCCGCCAGTCGACGGTGCTGTCGAACGTCGTGTCACTGGCACCGTTGGGGGTGCCGTTGACGAACGGGATGGCGTGCAACGTGCCGTCGGTGCGCTTGGCGTAGTACAGCGTCGTGCCCGACAGCGCCATGCCCTCGACGTTGCTGAAGTCGGCGCCGGCGACCGAGAATTCGGTGCCGCCGACCACGCCGTCATCGGGCTCGAAGTAGCGGTAGTACAGCGCGGTCTGGCCCGACAGCGAGTAGTAGATGCGCCCGTTGGAGTAGAACTGGCCGGTGATCGAGGAGATCTCGCTGTAGTAGTTGGACTTCACCCCGCGATAGGTCTCGTGCGTCTGTACGTGCGAGCCGGTGGCCACGTTCGCCCAGGCCGGGTCGTCGTACGCGTCGAGGACGGTGGGCGTGCCCACGCTCGTGCCGTTGAACGAGGCCGTGTAGAAGTTGCCGTCAGTGGACGGGTAGTAGATCGAGTTGCCGAGCACGAACGCGCCGCGAGTGGCCCCCCAGCTGATCCCCGAGGTCGTCACCGTGCTCGCCGCGCCGACCGTCGCGCCGCTGACCGCGCGGGTGGTCAACGTGTCCGCCGACGCACTCGTGGTCGACCCACCGGGCAGCGGTCCGGCCTGGTAGACGTTGGCCGGCAGCGACGCGGTCGTGGTCGGCGGCGGCGTCTCACCGCC
>CAXTHY010000014.1:0-52332 GCA_964244175.1 uncultured Jatrophihabitans sp.
GCCGCCGGCCGGTGGCCAGCATCAACTTCGTCACTGCGCACGACGGCTTCACGCTGCACGACCTGGTGTCCTACAACGACAAGCACAATGAGGCCAACCACGACGACAACACCGACGGCGAGAGCCACAACCGTTCCTGGAACTGCGGGGTCGAGGGCGACACCGACGACGCCGAGATCCTGGCGTTGCGGGCCCGTCAGCAGCGCAACTTCCTGGCCACGCTGTTCCTGAGCCAGGGCGTGCCGATGATCTGTCACGGCGACGAGCTGGGCCGCACGCAGGGCGGCAACAACAACGGCTACTGCCAGGACAACGAGATCACGTGGGTGAACTGGGCCAGGCTCGACGCCGACCTGCTCGCCTTCACCCGGCGGGCGTCCGCGCTGCGCCGCGAACACCCGGTGTTCCGTCGCCGGCGCTTCTTCGACGGGCGCCCGACGCGCCGCCGTGGCGGCGTCCCGGACATCGTCTGGTTCACCCCCGACGGCAGCGAGATGACCGAAGAGGACTGGGACGCCGGTATCGGCAGCGTCGCGGTGTTTCTCAACGGCAACGGCATCCAGGAACGCGATGCCCGCGGCGAGCGGGTCACCGACGCCTCGTTCCTGCTCTGCTTCAGCGCGCACTGGGAGCAGACGAACTTCACCCTGCCGAGCGAGGAGTACGGCCCAGCGTGGGAGGTCGTCTTCGACACCACGCACGCCGAGACCGAGGAACTCATGGCCGAGGCGGGCGCCACACTGTCCATGGCGCCGCGGTCGCTGATCGTCCTGCAGCAGGTCTCGACCTGATGGGAGCACCCAGCAGCACCTACCGCCTGCAGGTCCGCCCGATCTTCGATCTCTACGCCGCGGCCGACGTCTGTGATTTCCTGGCCACGCTCGGCGTGGGCGCGGTCTACTGCTCGCCGCTGCTGCCGTCCTCGCACGGATCGGACCACGGGTACGACGTGATTGGTTTCGACACCGTCGACCCGCAGCGCGGCGGTATGGACGGGTGGACGCACCTGCTCGCCGCCGCCCGGTCACGCAACCTCGGCACCGTCGTCGACATCGTCCCGAACCACACCGGCGTCGCCGTGCCGAGCGAGAACGCAGCGTGGTGGGACGTGCTGAAGCTGGGCCGCGGCTCGGTGTACGCGCGTTGGTTCGACATCGACTGGTCGCGCGGGCGGCTGTTGCTGCCCGTGCTCGGCGACGATTTCACCGCCGACCAGCTCGAGGTTGTCGGCGACGAGTTGCGCTACTTCGAACATCGCTTCCCCCTGGCTCCGCAGACCGAGCCGGGCCGCGACGACCCGGCGGCCGAGGTGCACGACCGCCAGCACTACGAGCTCGTCAGCTACCGCCGGGCCGATACCGAGCAGAACTACCGCCGCTTCTTCGCCGTCACGTCGCTGGCCGGCCTGCGGGTCGAGGATCCGGTGGTCTTCGACGCCACGCACGAGCAGATCGCCCGTTGGGTCTGCGAGGACGGCGTCATCGGGTTGCGGGTCGACCACCCCGACGGCCTCGCCGACCCGCTCGGTTACTTCACCCGGCTGCGCGAGCTGGCCGGCGCGGACTCCTGGCTGCTGATCGAGAAGATCCTCGAGCACGGCGAGGAGCTGCCGCCCGAGTGGCCGGTCGACGGCACCACCGGCTACGACGCGCTGACCGAGGTCGGCGGCGTGTTCGTCGACACCGCAGCCGAAGCCGCGTTCGACGCGCTGTACCGCGAGCTGACCGGTGACGAGCTCAGCTGCGCCGAGCATGTGCGAGCCGGCAAGCGGCAAGGCGTCGAGACGATCCTGCAGGCCGAGGTCGCGCGGCTCGCCCGGCTGGCGCCCGCCGTCGATCAGGCCCGCGAAGCCCTGGCTGAGCTGCTCGTCGCGTTCCCCGTCTACCGCTCCTACTTGCCTACGGGCTCGAGCGATCTCGCTGCCGCCATAGACATCGCGCAGACCGCCCGGCCGGACCTCGCCGACTCGATCGGGGCCCTGGCCGCGCGGCTCGCCGACCCGGCCGACGAGCTGTGCGTGCGCTTCCAGCAGACGTCCGGTGCGGTCATGGCCAAGGGCGTCGAGGACACCGCGTTCTATCGCTACACCCGCTTCGTCGCGTTGAACGAGGTCGGCAACGACCCCGGCCACTTCGGGGTCACTCTCGATGCGTTCCATGAGGCCGAGCAGCGCCGCCAGAGCGACGCTCCCCGCGGCATGACCACACTGTCGACCCACGACACCAAGCGCGGCGAGGACGTGCGCGCCCGGCTGGCGGTGCTCAGCGAACTGCCCGACGAATGGGCGGCGCTGGTCCGGCACCTGATGGCGGAGCAGCCGCTGCCCGATCCCGCCTTCGCGTATCTGTTGTGGCAGACGTTCGCCGGCGCCGGGTTAATCGAGCGCGAGCGCATGCACGCCTACGCCGAGAAGGCGATGCGTGAGGCGGCGACGTCGACCACGTGGACCGATCCGAACGAGGCCTTCGAATCGGCCGTGCACGTGGCGGTCGACGCCGCCTACGACAACGCCGGCCTGCGCGATCCGCTCGCCGCGTTCATCGAGCAGATCACGCCGTTCGGCCGGACGAACTCGCTGGGCCAGAAACTGGTCCAACTGACCATCCCCGGGGTGCCCGACGTCTACCAGGGCTGCGAACTCTGGGAGGACTCGCTCGTCGACCCCGACAACCGGCGGCCGGTCGACATCGATGCGCGCCGAACCCTGCTGGCCCAACTCGACGCGGCGGGCGACCCGCCGGCGATCGAAGCATCCGGCGCGGCCAAGCTCTGGATCACCTCACGCGCGCTGCGCCTGCGCCGCGACGAGCCGGGCCGGTTCAGTCGATACGCCACGGTGCCGGTGAGCGGGCCGGCGGCCGCGCACGCCGTCGCGTTCGATCGCGGCGGCGCGCTGACCGTTGCGACCCGGTTGCCGGTAGCGCTGGAGCGTGCGGGCGGCTGGCGCGACACCACACTCGGCGTCGGCACCGCGAGCAGCGACGTGCTCACCGGCCGCCGGTTCGCGGGCGAGGTCGCGCTGGCTGAGCTGCTGGCGACCTACCCGGTCGCCCTGCTCACCCGCTGATCCGGTTCAGTGGGGCGGGGCCAGGCGAGCCTTCAGCGCGGCGATGTCCAGGCCGGGGTCGGGGTAGTGCGGGTCGAGCTCGACGAGGGTCTCGCGCAGCAACTCGCCCACCGCCCAGTTGCGATACGTCTTGTGATCACTCGGGACGATGAACCACGGGGCGAGCGCGGTGTTGCACTTTTCCAACATGTCCGAGTAGGCGGCCTGGTACTCGCTCCACCGCGCGCGTTCCTCGAGATCCGTCTCGTTGAACTTCCAGTGCTTGTCCGGCCGGTCGAGCCGGCGGATCAGCCGCTCGCGTTGGGTGTCGTAGTTGATGTTGAGAAACACCTTGAGGACGGTCGTCCCCGAGGCCACGAGTTCGGCCTCGAAGTCGTTGATGATGTCGTACCGGGCCTGCCATTCCTCCTGCGGCACCACCTCGTGCACCCGCACGATCAGTACGTCCTCGTAGTGCGAGCGGTCGAACACGCCGACCGCCCCGGCCGGCGGCAGCTGCTTGCGGATCCGCCAGAGGAAGTCGTGCTCCTTCTCCTCGTCGGTCGGCTGCTTGAAACCGGTGTAGCGCACGCCGATCGGGTCGAAGACGCCGACGACGTGCTTGGTCACGCCGCCCTTGCCGGCGGTGTCGATGCCCTGCAGCACGAGCAGCAGGCGCGACTTGCTGCCGGCCGTCCCGGCCGCCCACAGCCGGCCCTGCAGATCGCGCAACAGGTCGCGGTCGTTGCGCAGGTGCTTGGTCGTGCCGGCCAGCGGACGGTCCTCAGGGTCGTAGCCGGCGAGGTTCACTGCGCCCGGCCCGACCCGCAGGGCGTCGCGCATGCTCTGGGATGTCATCGCGGCAGGCTAGCGCGCGACCAGGCGCCCGAGCGCGAACCGGGCCAGCGGCGCGTACCCGAGCACCACCGGCAGCGGCGCCTCGATCGTCAGCCAGCTCGCGCAGCCGGTCGGCCGCTCCCGCACGCCGTGCTGCAAACGCAGGCGCAGCGGCCCGCGCCGCACCGTCCACGACCACCGCCGCGCCGCCTCGTTCACGGCGTCGACCACGAAGTTCGCCGAAACGCCCAGCGGGCCGACCACGCGCCCGGTGACCCCGGGCGCGATCCGCTCGGCGCTCGCGTCGACGCGGTTAATCTGCGGCGCCCAGGCGGTCCAGAGCGTCAAGTCGGCGTACCGCTCCCACGCCACGGTCGC
Source organism: uncultured Jatrophihabitans sp. (assembly GCA_964244175.1). Taxonomy (GTDB): domain Bacteria; phylum Actinomycetota; class Actinomycetes; order Mycobacteriales; family Jatrophihabitantaceae; genus Jatrophihabitans. The sequence continues at coordinate 4,262 of CAXTHY010000014.1, forward strand.
CGTGGCGGCGCCGGTCGCGTGGATCGTCATGGTCGCCACATCGTCGATCGTGCCACCGCCGGGTTACTGCCCGGCGGGCGTCGGGCAGTCTGGCGTCATGAGTGCCGCATGAGTGCCATCCGGGTGTGGGCCCCGAACGCGTCCGCGATCAAGGTCCGCACGGGCGGCGACGACATCGCACTCGAGCCGGCCGCCGATGGGTGGTGGACCGGCCCGGAGCTTGCCCCGGGCACCGACTACGCCTTCCTGCTCGACGACAACGACGAGGCCATCCCCGATCCGGCGTCGCGCTGGCAGCCCGAGGGTGTCCACGGACTGAGCCGCGAGTACGACCAGTACGCCTACCAGTGGCGCGACGCCGACTGGGCCGGGCGCGATCTCACCGCCGCGGTGGTCTACGAGTTGCACGTCGGCACGTTCACCCCCGGCGCCACGTTCGACTCGGCCATCGAACGCCTCGACCATCTCGTCGACCTCGGCATCACCCACGTCGAACTGCTGCCGGTGAATGCCGTCAACGGTGTCTGGAACTGGGGCTACGACGGGGTGGCCTGGTACGCGGTTCACGAGCCCTACGGCGGCCCCGACGGGCTCAAGCGCTTCGTCGACGCCGCGCACGGGAAGGGTCTGGCCGTCGTCCTCGACGCCGTCTACAACCATCTCGGCCCGTCGGGAAACTACCTGCCGCGCTTCGGGCCCTACCTCAAGACCGGCCGCAACACCTGGGGTGACCTCGTCAACGTCGAGGAGCCGGCCGTGCGTCGCTTCATCATTGACAACGCGATCATGTGGCTGCGCGACTTCCATGTCGACGCGCTGCGCCTGGACGCCGTGCACGCGCTGATCGACGGCTCCGAGACGCACATCCTGGCCGAACTGCAGACCGCGGCCGAGACGCTGTCGACGATCGTCAACCGCCCCCTGACCCTGATCGCCGAGTCCGACCTCAACGACCCGGTGATGATCACCCCGCAGGCGCAGGGCGGTTACGGGCTGGCCGCGCAGTGGAATGACGACGTCCACCACGCCCTGCACGCACTGCTCACCGGTGAACGGCAGGGTTATTACGTCGACTTCGGGCCGCCGCACGTGCTGGCCAAGACGTTCACGTCGGCGTTCCTGCACGACGGCACCTGGTCGACGTTTCGCGAGAAGGTGCACGGGGCCCCGATCGACCCGCACCAGGTCCGCGGCTGGCAGTTCGTGGTGTGCCTGCAGAACCACGATCAGGTCGGCAACCGCGCGGTGGGCGACCGGCTGCCCGAGCTCGTGCCGATGTCACTAGTCGACGTCGGCGCCGTGCTGCTGCTGACCTCGCCGTTCACCCCGTTGCTGTGGATGGGTGAGGAGTGGGCGGCCGAGACGCGTTGGCCGTTCTTCACCTCGCATCCCGAGCCCGAGCTCGGCGATGCGACCGGCAAGGGCCGGCTCGCGGAATTCTCCGGACACGGCTGGAACACCGACGAGCTGATCGACCCGCAGGACCCGCAGGCGTACCACGCGGCGGTGCTGAACTGGTCCGAGGCGACGCAGGGCGAGCACGCGCAGGTCCTGGACCTCTACCGGCGCCTGATCGCGCTGCGGGCGGCGGAGCCGGATCTGCATGACGGCGACCTGTCCGCCGTCGCGGTCGACTTCGACGACGACGCCAGTTGGGTGGTGGTGCACCGCGGCGCGTTCCGGATTGCGGCGAACGTGTCCGAGACGGCGGCGACGCTGCCCGTGCCCGCCGGCGAGGTCGTGCTGGCCACCGGGGACGTGACGCGGGAGGTCGACGGATTGACCGTGGCGGCGCAGAGCGCGGTGATCGTCCGGGTGGCCGCCGATCCGCTCGTCGAGATGACGGCCTGAGGCGGTCAGCGCTCGCGCACCCAGCCGACCGACCAGTCGCTGAGCTGGGCCAGGTGCTGCACCAATTCGTGTCCGTGTGGGGTGAGTTCGTAGCCGCCCGCGATGTCGGCCACCAGCCCGGCCCCGTAGAGCTCGGTGAGGCGGGTGACGAGCACGCTCTGGCTCAAGCCGCCGGCGCGCTTGCGCAGCGCGTTGAAGGCCAGGCCGCCGCCGCGCAGCTCCCACAGCACGCGCAGCGTCCAGCGATGCCCGACCAGTTCCAGCAACTCGGCGAATGCGGGCTCGGTTCCTGACGAGGACGGCTCACTCATGGGTGCTATCCAAGCACCCTCGACGCCGGTCGGCCGGCCGGACGCGCTACTGGATCTCGCCCACCACCACGCCCGGCAGCGGCTCCTCGACGCGCACGACGGTGGCCTGCGGCGCCTGGCCGGCCTCGACCTCCCATTGCTCGGTCAACGCGTTACGGCAGAGCTGGGCCTCGTCGTAGTCATCGAACGGGCCTACCGCTCGCGGTCCCACGAGCTGCTGACCCTCGTCGGTCAGAACGACGACGAACACATGCGCCTCCTTGCCGGTCGTGGCTGGCTACAACCTAGCCATAGCGACATTTCAGGCGCCGCTCGCGACGTCGACCACCCGGCCCGGAAAGGCGGCCGGCGGCGGCCCGAACACCTTGCGGGCCGACGCCACAGCCGCCCGCCCGAAGGCGGCGTTGCCCCCGGCGCCGATCGCCGCGCCGATGCCGAGCGGTAGAGCCCGACCGAAGAGCAGCGCGCCCTGACGGGTGCCGACCCGGTGCAGGACCAGCTTGCCCAGCTGGCCGTTGATGCCGGCGATCTTCTCCTTGTCGCCGGACGAGCGGGACAGCACCTGCGCCCAGTGCTTCTCACCCGCCTCGAGTCCGGCGATCGCGGCCGCGCCGCTGTCGCCGACGAGGACCGCCAGCACCAGCGCCCGCCGGACCTCGGGGTCGCTGACCGGGATGCTGTGCAGTTCGGCCAGCGCGAGCACGAACATCGCGGTGGCCGAGACGAAGGCGGTGATCTCCGCCGCGCCGGACGCAAGTGAGGCGACGGTGCCGGCGCCCGGCACTGCGGCGGCGGCACCGGAGGCCCCGCCGATGCCGATGACGGCCGTCAGGTATTGCTTCTCGAGCCGTTCGACGAGCTGGGCCGGCGACGAACCGGGACTCTTGCGGCGCGCGCGATCGATGTAGGCAAGCACGACCGGACGCTGCACGGCGAGGGCGCGGTCCAGCGCGGTGTCGAGTGCGCTCTCGACGCGCCGCGGCAGTGGCAGGCGTCGCAGCCCCTTGCGCTTGGCCATTGCGCTCCGTTCTGCGGGGTCAGGTCTGCGTCTGCTGTCCAGCTCCTACCCAGGCGCCGGGTGGCTCTGTCGAACGCTTTGCTCTGCTCGGTGTGGTCGAGCACCGCGTCCGCTCGGTGTGACTGAGCAGAGCAAAGGCGCCGCAAGGGGTACCCCTGCCACTACGACACCGCACCGAACTCGCCCCTACGCTGGGCCGGGTGCGTGCCCTGCTCCCCCACCACGACGACGACGTCGACCTGCACGCCGCCTACGCCGCCGGCTGGCTCGAGCCGGGCGGGCTCCGGGTGAACTTCGTCAGCTCCGCCGACGGCGCCGCCGACGCCAACGGCAAGTCCGAGGGCTTGCAGACACCGGGCGACAACCGCGTGTTCGCCACACTGCGCGATCTGGCCGACGTCGTGCTCGCCGGGGCCGGGACCGCCGTCGCCGAAGCCTACCGGCCCATCGTCCTGAGCGAGCGACGCCGGGCAGTCCGCCGCGAGCACGGCCTGCTCGAGGCCCTGCCCACCGCCGTGATCAGCCGCACGCTGCGCCTTGATCCCGACCACGACCTGTTCGCCGCCACCACCCCTGGGGCCCGGACAATCGTGCTGACCAGCGCCGCCGCTCCGGCCGACCGCCGCGCCGCCCTGGAACAGGTGGCCGACGTCTTCATCTGCGGCGAGCACGACGTCGAGCCGGCGCAGCTGCGCGCTGCCCTCGAGCACCGCGGCCTGACGCGGATCCTGTCCGAGGGCGGCCCCACCGCATTCGCCCAGCTCGCCGCCGCGCCCGGCGTCGTGGACGAGCTGTGTCTGTCGCTGAGCCCGGTGCTGGCCGGCCCCGGCTCGGGTCGAATCACCGCCGGCCTGCCCTGGGCGTTCGAGCAACACCTCCAGCTGACCGGTCTGCTCGAGGAAGACGGCGCGCTGTTCCTGCGCTACCAGCTGCAGCGACCATAACCGGGACGATCGGGCTGACGGACGCGGGCCGGCCCATCCACTTCACACCACACGACTTCCGCCGGCGGTTCGCCATCCAGAACTCGAGCTCCGGTGTAACACCATTTTCTTCGGTGCTACACTCGACCTGTGCCCACCAAGCGTCCGCGTCATTTCGTTACCGAGACCGACGAGCTGACCGCCGTACTCGACGCGGCCTCCGCGCGATGGCCGGACCTCAGCCGTGCTCAGGTGCTCGTTCGGCTTGCGCTGGAAGGTTCGCGAGCGGCTGAGCACGAGCACGACGAGCGGCGCCGACGACGCCTGGCGATACTGCGCGAGCGCAGCGGAATGCTGACCGGAGCGTACGGCCCGGACTACCTGTATCGCCTGCGACAGGACTGGCCCGAGTGATCGTGTTGGACGCAAGCGTGCTCATCGCGTACCTCGACAGCGCCGCCGAACACCACGACCTGGCTGAGGAGTTGCTTGCTCGCGAGATCGACGACGATCTTGTCATCAACTCGCTCACGCTGGCGGAGGTACTCGTCGTGCCCGCTCGGGACGATCGGATGGACGAGGTGAATCTCACGCTTGAGCAGCTGGAAGTTCGGGAGCTCCCGTTTCCAGTTGGTGCGGGAACGAAGCTGGCCCAGCTTCGCGCCGACACCGGGCTCAAGATGCCGGATTGCTGCGTGCTCCTGGCCGCCGAGCAAGTAGAGGCGCGCCTCGCGTCCTTCGACTACCGCACGCGGCGGGCCGCCAGGGCGCGGAACATCATCGTGCTGGAGAGCTGAGCCCAGCGGACGAGTCCGCCTTCACGCACCAGGGCCTGTTTCGCCGGAGACGCGAGACAATCAGCCGATGAAACTGCCCGTCATGCCACCCGTCGCGCCGATGCTGGCGAAGTCGGTCCCGACGATCCCGCCGGGCGCGTCCTACGAGCCGAAGTGGGATGGCTTCCGATCTCTTATCTTCAGGGACGGCGACGACGTCGAGTTCGGCAGCCGCAATGAGAAGCCGATGACCCGGTACTTCCCGGAACTGGTCGAGGCGGTCAAGGCTGAGCTGCCCGAACGCTGCGTGCTGGACGGCGAGATCGTCATCGCCACCGACGCTGGGCTGGACTTCGAGGCTCTGCAGCAGCGCGTCCACCCGGCTGTGTCACGCGTGACGATGCTGTCGCAGAAGACGCCGGCGTCATTCATCGCCTTCGACCTCTTGGCGCTTGGCGACAACGACTACACCGGGCGTCCCTTCACCGAGCGCCGGGCAGCGCTCGAGCGCGTGCTGGCCGACGTGAAGGCCCCGATCCATCTGACCCCGACGACGACCGATCTGGACGTCGCGAACCGGTGGTTCGTCGAGCTCGAGGGCGCCGGGCTCGACGGCGTGATCGCCAAGCCGCTCGAGGGCACCTACCAGCCCGACAAGCGCGTCATGTTCAAGATCAAGCACGTCCGCACGGCCGACTGCGTCCTCGCCGGCTTCCGCTGGCACAAGACCTCCACCGAGGCGCAGCCACTCGTGGGCTCGCTGCTGCTCGGCCTGTTCAACGACGAGCACAAGCTCCAGCACGTCGGCGTTGTCGGCGCTTTCACCGCGAAACGCCGGGCCGAACTCGTCGACGAACTCGAACCGCTGCTGCTCGACGACGGTGACGACCACCCCTGGCAGGAATGGGCCAGCGCCGACGCCCACCTGGGCCAGCGGCTACCCGGCAACGTCAGCCGCTGGAACGCCACCAAGGACCTCTCCTTCGTCCCGCTGCGACCCGAGCGGGTGCTCGAGGTCAAGTACGAGCACATGGAAGGCACCCGCTTCCGCCACCTCGCCCACTTCGTCCGCCGGCGCGACGACCGCACGCCGGAGTCGTGCACCTACGAGCAGCTCGAGCAGCCCCTTACCTACGCCCTCGACGACATCGTCCCCGGCCTCGGAAGTGCAGCCGCGACGTGAAGCTATAACCGGCTATACAACTCGGGTCTTATGGCGTGAGCCTTTCGCAAGGTAACCGGCAGCGGGGGGACCAACCACCGTGGCCGACCGATCGATTGACCACCGCCTCGCTGACGCAGATGTCCGTGGCCATGGAAAGGTCACTCGTAAGCCGGAGAAGCCATGCCGACGATCAGCGGCCACGCTGGGTCTATCGCGAGGACCCAGACAACGATCAGACTCCGGATGGCGCGCTGGTCGATGACGAGACCGACGAAGAAGTCAACGACGCATCGAACGTTCTTTCGCACCAGCTCGCCTACATGCTTGACCGATGGCCAGAACTTCGACCTGTGTTCAAGAACGATCCCGAGAACGCGAATGGACGTGGGACGAGCCCGACGGCACGTATCGGCGCGCGCCACGCTAGGCCCACTCGGTCACACGTAGCCGATTCTGTCCCGCGGTAAGAATCAGAGCGCGTGCAGCCGCCGGCGATTTGACGGCACGAAGAGGGTGTTGTCGTCGGGCGTGGCGAACCCGGCCATTGTCGCGATTTCCACGTCGCTAAGGCCCCTGCGTACGAGCGCGTCAGCTACAGAGGTAGCAAGCTCTGGGGTCTCGGGGGGCAGGTCGTCGCTTCGGGGTTCGCGTTGGCGCCAGCCGCGGGCGCTCATCATCTTGTAGAAGCTGGTTCGCTGGCCTGCGGTGATCGTTCCGAGCGTATGCGCACGCTCGGTCAGTGCCGCCATCGACACTCCCCACTCGACCTTGAGATCGGGCAACTGGTTCGTGCGAAGACTGCGCAGTTGGGGGCGAATGGTCTCGGCGGGCATCAGGAATTCAGCGGCGAACTGGTTGGCGTCTTGTTCGAGCGTGTCGGTGACCTCGTCCGAGTGCAGGCACAAGTGACCGAGCTCGTGGGCCAAGGTGAGCCTGAGCCGGTCGGTCGGCGCTCTGGTACTGATCAGCATGATGGGAAGGTCATCGACCCACTGAGACATGCCGTCAATCCGGTCGGTGCCGAAGTCTTCGCTGACGACCAGGCAGCCGGCAGCTTCGATCCAGCGGACGAGGCGACGGACCGGGCCGACGGGGAGTTGCCATTGCATCCGGGTCAGGCGTGCGGCGTCGGCGGGATTGGTCTCGAAGGGGTCGAAGCGAGGGACTGTGCGGTCCGCGCGCAGGGCGATCTGTTCGCGGATCGCGCGAGCGTGGATTCGATAGAGGTTGAGTCGGGCTTCGAGCTGTCGCCAGGTGGTGGCCTTGGCGGTGGCGCGGCGGCGCATATGCGCGTCGACCGCCATGGCGCCTCGCGCGTCGCCGGCGTTCTCGAGGAACCGGACCGTGATTCCGAGCGCGCGTGCCAGTTGCTCGAGCACGGCGATGTCAGGTTGGCGCAGGTCGTTCTCGTACCGGGACAGGGCACCTTGCAGGAGCCCGGCACGATCGGCGAGTTCCTCTTGGGTCCAACCGCGCGCCTTGCGCGCGGTCGTGATGGCCTCCCCGTGCTGCCGCGTCACCCGCCGCTTCCGGTCTCAGACTCGTCGTCGTCGACGGCTTCTTCGGCAACATCGATGAAGGGCAGGGCGGGCGCCTCGTCGTCAAGGGGGCGAATTTGCACGGCGTTAGAGTCGGGTTCAAGGATGAGCGCGACGGCCCAGACGACATGGTCCATTCCGTCGCGTAGGGAGATGACCGCTTCGTTGATCTCGCGCAGCTCGGGGTCCCAGCGGTAGCCGGCGGCCAGGCGGACCTCGTCCGCGTCCGGGAACAGAGTGATGGTGTCCTGGTTCCAGAAGGCCTGCGCAGCGGCGGTGGGGTAGCTGGAGATCCGGTCGCCAGCGCGGTGGCGCTTGGCGCGCAAGAGGTATTGGGCGCCGACACGGAACTCGCGGGTGGGGCCGCTGTCGCGGAAGTGCGTGGCGGGATCATCGTCGAGGTGTTCGATCAGATGAATCCACAGTCGATCGTGGATCCAGTTCGCTAAGCCGCGCTCGGAAGCCTCGGCGACGTAGCGAGGTCGGACGGTGCGGTAGTCGGTCAAGTCTGCTCGGGCGTCGGAGACGGCTCGGGCGATGCCGTGCGTGGTCTTGTCGCCAAGCCGGGCGTTGATTTCTTCGCCGTAACTCTCGTAGATTTCATGCCAGAAAATATACCAGCAGGCGCTCTGGTCACCAACACCTAGCGCGCGCGTTAACCGACGCTGTCGCGAACCTGGTTCAGTCGGGCGATTCCGCTTCGCTTCACTCTGGTCATGCTGACCGCTCGGTGGCGAGTGCGTGGCCTGGGCCTATCCTCTACCGACAGCTCTACCGGCAGGTAGGTGTGACAACCAGGCGGGCGGGGAGATCGACGTGGCCGAGGGCACAGTCGAGGGCGACGCGGAACGCCCGCGCCCCCGTCCGGTCCCGCCGGCGGATTCCCGAACCATCAGCGCGTCGCCACCGCGCACGAGCCGCCGATCCCGATCGAGCCGCGGGCGGGGTCAGGTCGCGCGAGTCGAGCCGCCGGGCACGCAGGTCGTCGCCGCGGCCGGCAACGCCATCGTCACCGTCGCCCGCGTCGGGCGGCTGCTGGGTCGGTCGGGCTGGCGTATCGCCCGGCAGCTGCCCGGTGTCGACGTCGTCGAGGCCCAAGCCCAGAAGCTGCGGCAAGCCGCCACCGCAGAGATGCTGCGCATGCTCGAGGTTCCGCAGAGCGTGCTCGCCTCGGCCAGCACGGAAGAGCAACGCGCCGTAATGCTCGTCCAGGACGCCGGCGACGACGCCGAACCGTTGCGCTCGGCGATGACCGAGTTGTTACAGCGTTCCACCGATCCCGATCGCGGCAAGAGCCGCGACTACCTGTTCGGCACGATCGTCAGCCAGCTCGTTCCCGACGAGGCGCGCATCCTCGCAGCCCTGGCGCCCGGCACCCCATACGCCCTGGTCGACGTCGTCGCCAAGCAGCTCGGCCGCTCGGCTGCCCGTACCGTGCTCGCCGACGCATCGACGGTCGGGGTCGCCGCCGGGATCTCGACACCGGCGAACACGTCCACCTACATCGCTCGGCTGCGCACGTTCGGCCTCGTCGACATCGACACCGTGGGCAGCGACTCTGGTGACCTCGCCCCCCAGTTCGACACGCTGGAGACCGACGATGCCGTGCGCGCCGCCCGCAGCGAGATCGAGCAGGTCAAGTTCGGCAGCGCCCGGCTGGTGCGCAAGACTCTGACGCTCTCGAGCTTCGGTCGCGAGTTCTGGTTGGCCTGCGCGCCCTCCCCGTCGGCGCTGGCGCGGCGTCCCGACTGACGCGACGGCTGGTGCACTCCGCGTCTGGGTAAGTTGTTTCGGTGCGCCTCTCCCACTCCCGCCGACGCGTTCGGGTGGCAATGGCTCTCGCGTCCCTCGCCGTCGTGGCCGGGTGCACCAGCGCTGAAACCGGGCACGGCAGCCTGGCCTCCGGCGCCAAGTCAGCGCCGACATCGACCACCGGCTCCAGTTCCGCCTCCAGCGCCCCGGGCCCGAAGACCCAGTCGAAGGCGACGTTCTCCGACTGCAGCGACAAGTTCAACCTGGGCGCGCTGTCCTTCCCGTCCGGGCGCCGCGCCCAGTTGAGCTTCGACTGCGCCGCCATCGACGTGCCGCTCGACTACGCCAAACCCACCGGCCGGACGATCTCGCTGCAGCTCGTGCGCATCCATGACGAGACGAACACCAGCGGTGACTCGCTGCTGCTCAATCCCGGCGGCCCGGGCGGCTCGGGGGTGGAGTTGGCCCTCGGCCTGTCCCCCCGCGTCTCCGACACCGTGCTCGCCCACTACAACCTCGTGGGCTTCGACCCGCGCGGCGTCGGGTCGTCGACCCCGATCCGCTGCCTGACCGACGCCGAGAAGGACCAGGTCAACGCGGCCTCGCCGGACGTGCGCACGGCCCAGGGTCGCGCCGCGGCCAAGGCCCAGGCCGCGATGATCGCGAAGGCGTGCACGACGAAGTACGGCAGCGCACTCGCCCAGTTCGACACGGTGCAGACGGCCAAGGACATGGACCAGATCCGGCAGGCCCTCGGCGAAACACGACTCACCTACCTCGGCTTCTCCTACGGCACTGAGCTCGGCGCGCAGTACGCCCACCTGTTTCCGGCCAAGGTCGCGCGGTTCGTGCTCGACGGCGCGGTCGACCCGCTGACCAGTGACATCAAGGCCTTCGCCGACCAACTGCAGGGCTTCGAGGGCGCGTTCGACCAGTTCGCGGCCTGGTGCAAGCAGCACAGCCCGTGCCGCAGCCTCGGCGACCCGCGCGAGGCGGTGTACAACGTCGCGGCCAAGGCGAAGCGCGCACCGATCCCGACGGCGCAGACCAGCGACACCCGCAAAGCAACGAGCGCGCTGGTCTACACCGGCGTGCTGTCCGCGCTGTACTCCCAGGCGCAGTGGCCGACGCTGGGCCGAGCGCTGCTCAGCGCGCAGGCCGGCAACTCGCAGTACCTGTTGCAGCTCGCGGACAGCTACAACGAACGCTACGACGGCCAGTACACCAATATCAGCGACGCGAATACGACCATCAGCTGCAACGACGCCAAGCCCGGTCCCAGCGACGCGACGATCCGCGCCACGACCACGTCGTGGGTCAAGCGCTTCCCGATGTTCGGTCTGTGGTCGGCGGCCACCCTGTTCACCTGCCAGCAGTGGCAGCCGCACCGGACCGTCCCGCCACTGCCCGTGGCGAAGAGTACGGCTACGCCCGTTCTCGTCGTCGGCAACCTGCACGACCCGGCCACGCCCTACCAGGGGGCGAAGGATCTCACCAAGACGATGGGCAACGCCCGGCTGTTGACGTGGGACGGCGAAGGGCACACGTCGTTTCTGCAGGGCAGCAGCTGCATCGACTCGGCGGTGGACTCCTATCTGGTCTCGGGGACGCTCCCCCCACAGGGCAAGATCTGCCCGCGGTGAGCGCTAACAACCCCTTCGTGCACGTCGACGCGGCGCACGGCGTGACCCAGGCGGTCGCCCTCGTCCTGCACGGCGGACGCTCGCGCAGCACCGGCGTCGTGCGCGCCTCGCAACTCGCCGTCATCCGGATGACGCCGTTCGTCGGCTCGCTGCGGCGGGCCGGGGCGGGCCGGGGGCTCACCGTCGCCCGCATGCGCTACCTCGTCCGCGGTTGGAACGGCGCCGCCCAATCGCCGGTCCCGGACGTGGGCTGGGCCCTCGACCGGCTGGCCGAGCAGTTCCCGGGCGTGCCAGTGGCACTCGTCGGCCACTCGATGGGCGGCCGGGCCGCGGTCTATGCCGCCGGCCACGACTCGGTCCGCGCCGTCGTCGGGCTCGCACCGTGGATCGAGCCCGCCGACCCGGTAGCCCAGCTCGCCGGCCGGCGACTGCTGATCGCGCACGGCGACCGGGACCGGATGACCAGCCCGCCCGGATCCGCTTCCTACGCGCGGCGGGCCGCCGCGGTGGCCGAGGCGGTTAGCTATGTCGCCGTGCACGGCGAGCGGCACGCGATGCTGCGGCGGGCGACGATCTGGCATCAGCTGGCCACCGGTTACGTCCTGGCGGTGCTGTGCGGTGTAGCACCGGAGGAAACCGTGGGCGCGCCGACTGCGAACGTGCTGGAAGAGGTACTTGCGGGAACGGCATCGCTCGTCGTCTGATCGGACATGAGGGAAGGAGCGCGAATGACCGCAACGCAGCACCGGACGCCAGGAGTGACGGCACCGGTCGATCCCGACCGCTGGCCCGACATTGCCGCTGTCCCCCACTCCCCGATCCGCGCCGCGATCGCCAAGCGCTTGTTCCGGCATGCCAGCCGGCAGCTGCCGATGCGCGTCGTCGATCCGGACGGGAATTGGTCGGGCGCCGGCACCGGCACCGACCCGGTCTTCCGGCTGGTCCGCCCGGATGCGTTCTACCACCGGCTCGGCCAGACGGGCACGATCGGGTTCGGTGAGGCCTTCATGGCCGGCGACTGGGCCACCGACGACCTGCCCGGCGTGCTGTCGGCCTTCGCCGCGAACATGCGCGACATGATCCCGCCGGTCCTGCACAAGCTGCGCAACGCCGTGCTCAGCGTCCAACCCAAGCATCACGACAACACCATCGAGGGCGCGCGCGAGAACATCCACCAGCACTACGACCTGTCCAACGAGCTGTTCAAGCTGTTCCTCGACGAGACGATGAGCTACTCGTCGGCGATCTTCGCCGGTGAGCCGAGCGGGTCCCCCGAGTCGCTGACCGACGCGCAGTATCGCAAGATCGACCGGCTCCTCGATGTCACGCTCGTGGGCGAGGGCACCCGGGTGCTCGAGATCGGCACCGGGTGGGGTGAGCTCGCGTTGCGCGCCGCCGCCCGCGGGGCGCAGGTCACCACCCTGACCATCTCGACCGAGCAGGCCGACCTGGCCCGCCGGCGCATCGCCGAGGCCGGGTTCAGCGATCGCATCACCGTGCTGCTGCAGGACTACCGCGAGGCCGAGGGTCACTACGACGCCGTGCTCAGCGTCGAGATGATCGAGGCGGTGGGCGCGAACCACTGGAACACGTACTTCGAGACGATCGACCGGGTGCTCGCCCCCGGCGGCCGGGTCGGGCTGCAGGCGATCCTGCAGGACGACTACGTCGTGCTGGCCACGAAGGACACCTACACCTGGATCCGCAAGTACATCTTCCCCGGCGGGCAGCTCGCGTCCGTGCAGGCGATCGAGCGGACGCTGCGGGCTCGAACGAAGCTGCGGGTGGCCGAGCGCTACAGCTTCAACCGGCACTACGCCGAGACGCTGCACCGCTGGCGGGTGCGCTTCGAGGAGCGGGCCGACGAGGTCGAGGCCCTCGGCTTCGACCAGACGTTTCGCCGCATGTGGTCGCTGTACCTCGCGTATTCCGAGGCGGGTTTTCGCACCGGCTATCTCGATGTGCAGCAGCTGACCCTCACCAAGCCGTAGGTGCCGCCGGTCGAAATGGGCGTGACCCATTTCGATAGGTTGAGCCGTGACCGTCGTACTCGGGCTGCTCGCTGCCGTCCTCTACGGTGTCGGCGACTTCGCCGGGGGCATCGCCTCTCGCCGCAAGGGCGCCATCACGGTGCTGCTCTGGAGCTACCCGGTCGGCGCAATCCTGATGACCGCGGTGCTACCGCTGTTCCCCGGGGTCGTCGACACCAAGGTCGTCCTCTACGGCATCGCTGGCGGCGCGGCCGGCGAGGTCGGCGTCGTCCTGATGTACAGCCTCATGACCGTCGCGCCGATCAACGTCATTTCACCCGTGACCGCCGTGCTGGCCGCGATCGTGCCGGTGTTCGTCGGGGTGACGATCGGCGAGCGGCCGCACCTGTGGGCCTGGTTCGGCATCGCGCTCGGGCTGGCCGCCGTCGTCCTGGTTAGCCGCACCACCGACGCCAATCCACACGGACGCATCGGCGCCAGGGTCCTGACACTGGCGTTCGTGTCCGGCCTCGGCTTCGGGATGTACTTCGTCTTCCTGGCCCGCGCCGGCGACGATTCCGGGCTGTGGCCGCTGGTCATCTCGCGCTTCGCGTCGGCGCTGTTGATCATCCCGCTGGCGAAGGCGCGCGGCGCGTTGCTGCCGGTGCGCGGCCAGCTGCTGCTCATCGTCGCGCTGGCCGGCGCCTGCGACGCGTTGGCCAACATGTGCTTCCTGCTGGCCTCGCGCCACGGGCTGTTGTCGCTGGCCAGCGTGCTGACCTCGCTCTACCCGGCCACCACCGTGCTGCTGGCGGTGACGTTTCTACGTGAGCACACCAGCCCCACGCAACGCATCGGCCTCGCGCTCGCGGCGGGCTCGATCGTGCTCATCACGATCTAGCCGCCTGACCCTCAGTCGGGGATGTAGTCGAACACGTCCGGGTCGGGCCCGGTGCGCTCGTTCTTGTTCAGGGCGCTGATCGCCTCTACGTCGGCGCCGGAGAGCTCGAAGTCGAAGATGGCGATGTTCTCCTTCATGCGCTCCGGGTTGACCGACTTCGGGAACACGATGTCGCCGCGCTCGATGTGCCAGCGCAGCACGACCTGGGCCGGCGTCTTGGCGACCCGCTTCGCGATCTCGCCGATGGTCGGGTCGTCGAGCACCTTGCCCTGGGCGATCGGCGACCAGGCCTCGATGGCGATCTGATGCTCGCCGCAGAAGGTGCGTGTCTCCTCCTGCGTCAGGTACGGGTGCACCTCGATCTGGTTGACGGCCGGGGGGATCTCCGACTCCTCGTGCAGGCGACGCAGGTGGTGCGGGGTGAAGTTCGAGACGCCGATCGAACGCGCCCGACCGTCGCGGTAGAACTCCTCCAGCGTGTTCCAGGTCTGCACGAAGTCGCCGTCGTAACGGGTCGGCAGCGGCCAGTGGATCAAGAACAGGTCGACGTAGTCGGTGCCGAGCTTCTCGAGGGTCTGGGCGAAGGCGTTGCGGGCGTCGTCGGGCCGGTGGAAGCCGTTGTTCAGCTTGCTGGTGACGAAGATGTCGCCGCGGTCGATGCCGGACTTGGCCAGCGCCTCGCCGACCTCCTTCTCGTTCTGGTACATCTCGGCCGTGTCGATGTGCCGGTAGCCGGCCTCGAATGCGGCCAGCGTGGCTTCGGCGGTGTCCTTCGGCTCGATCTGGAAGACGCCGAACCCGAACTGCGGGATCGTCTGGCCGTTGTTGAGCATGAGCGTGGGTACTGCAGGCACAGCGGGTACTCCTCATCCGGTGACGAATCGTTCCTCTTGCGATTGGCGTACCCCGCCGACCACCGGATCTACACGTGGACCGACTGCGAACAGTTGGGACTCCGGTTCCGTCCGGCGGCTTCCCCGGGCCGTGTTGCGGAACGCTTGAGGTCTGCCCGCATGCGTGCTCCTGATGGTGGCCGGCCCACTCGGGCGCCTACGGAGCGGGCGTGCCGTAGACGCGCTGGGCGTGCTTGCCGTAGGCGCGGCGGCCGACCTTCAGGACCGTGCCGCGCATCGGTGCCGGCACGGCGGCCAGCATTTCGCGCATGACCTCGGGGTCGCCGTCGTAGGCGAGCATGCCCAACATGCGCGGGCCGTCTTTGAGCGGCGTGCCGCGCTGTGCGGCCTTGCCGATGCGCTTCCACTCCTTGGCCGTGATGCAGGCTTCGACGAGCGGCATCACGTGCTGCTCCTCGGCGTCGAGGTGCTCGATGAGGGCGTCGTGCAACTTCGCGTACAGCGCGGCCAGCTCGGCACCGCGTTCGAAGTCAGCGTCGGCGCGCCATGTGGTCCGCTGCGAGGCCGTGCGCTCGAGCAGGTGGGCGACCGTCTCGTGCTGGGTCTCCATCAGTTCGACGATCGGCGCGATCTCGGCCGGCACCCGCTCAAGGAGCTTCGGCCACAGCATGTCGTCCTCGATCGTGTGGTGGTGGTGCAGGAATCGGTCGAGCAGGTCCAGGTGCGTCGCGACGATGCCGGCGCGCAGCCGGTCGCCGTGCTCGACCGAGCGCAGGAGCACCGGAGCGAGGCGCAGCTCGCGGCGGAAGGCCGAGTGGATGGTGGTCATCTCTGCGCCCGCGCCGACGGCGGTCGCAACGGCGGGCCGGGCCAGGGTGGGGGTGCTCATGATCGCTGTCTCCTAGGTCTGTGTTGTCGCTTGCCGGACGATGAGAGGCCCTGCCGGCTAGGCGTGATACACGTTTCGCAAAATGCGCGCGGGCATGGGGCCAAGCGACCCAAGCGGCTTCTCGATCAAGGATCTGAGGTCGTGGGGTCTTTCTGAGCGTGGGCGCTCGCCGCTAACCTCAACCAGCATGTGGGAGAACCTCGCCGATGACACTCGTGATCTCGTGGTGGAGAAGGGCCGTGTCGCTTCGCCGGCCACGATGACGCAGCTGCTCGACGACCCGGACTGGGCGTTCCTGCTCGGCAGCTACCTGCTGCAGAACGATCCGACGGCATACGAGTTCTGGGAGTTCGCAACGCAGGACCCAGACGTGGCGGCGGAAGCGTCCGGCGACGGAGACCTTGAATACGGGCGAGCCAACTTCGCGCATCAGCGCGGAGCTGCGATCGAGCAGCTCGAGCCATGGCTGGCGCCCTTCCTCGACGAGGTTCAGCGCATCCAAGCCTGGAATGCGACGCAGAGCCGAACTGATGCGGTGTGGGCGGCTCAGGACGAACTCGCCGTCGACCATGCGCAACCGGGCGCTGTCATGGTGATTACCGACCCGGCCGAATTGGACGCCGACTACGTCCAGCGGGTGAACGAATACAGCTGGGAGGCTGTGAAAAGCGCCGGAGGCACGAGCTTCCTGTTCCTCGCCAGCCACGGGCTCCTGATGCTCGAACCAGAAAACTTCACCCCGCACTACGTAGAGACATTCCGGCAGGCGAACGCGGAATACGGGACGATCAGCGTCGATTCTCGCGGTGGCGTCCTCTCTCGCGGCGGCGTCACCGTCTCCGGAGTGTCCGACCCGGCCGGGTTCAAGAGGGCCTTCCGCACGATATCCGACAAGTCGATCACCTTCGAGTGAGGTGGTGCGGCGTGCCGATCCGAACGGTCTCGCCCAGTTCTAGTGCTCGGTCGGCCCAGTGCCATCGACGCTGACGTTCGCGCAGGCGCCCGAGCACAAGACCGTCGAGAACAGGCGCCACCTCGACGTCAACCCAACCGACACCGGAGCAGACGATCAGGGCCGGCCCAATCGATGATCAGGCCGGAACGCTTGTCGGGTCATCCGGTCCGGGCATCGGCTCGATCGGTGCAGCTGGGAGGGTTTCCGGCGTATCGGGTGACAGTTCGCCCGGATCGTCGGGAACCGGCTCATCAGGATCGATCGTCGGGTACGTACTTGGGTCAGGACCAGGCTGCACCATGACTCCAGTCCTACACGACGCCCGGGCGAGCGGACACTGCACTCTACGGCGGACCCCACCCAGTCAGGCTTGATCGAAGTATCGGGATGGGTTGCTGCGAACGCCCGCGATACTTCGATCAAAGGTTGACGTCGGTTAGGGGCTCACCGGCGCAGGGATCGGCTCCGGGGAGCTGAGCAGACGATGACTGCGCGGCCCGCGCGATGCGCTCGACGAAGGACCGGAACAACTGCGATTCCTGATCGTTCAGCGGCGCCAGCAGTTGGTGTTCGGCGGCGGACAGCCGGCCCCGATACTCGATCAAAGCCTTGCTGCCGGCCGGTGTGATGATGACCTGCCTGGCCCGTCGGTCGGCGGGGTCGGGGCGCCGCTCGAGCAGACCGGCCTTCTCGAGCTCGTCGAGCAGATAGGTCATCACCGTACGGTCGACGCCGAGCTCGTTGGCCAGCGCCAGCTGCGAAGCGGGTCGTCCCCTCGAGATTGTGGCCAACACCAGGTGACCTCGGGGGCCACCCGGGAGATCGTCAAGCGAAGCCGCGGCCCGTTGTCCGAAGTTGCGCGAGATTGTGGCCAGCCCCCAGCCGAACTCCGCTTGGCAGCCCTCGGAAAGTTGCGGTGTCGAGTTCGCTGAGTCGTCCGCTACGACCGGTGCCTCGTGCTCCTGAAGCTCGGGCGTCATAGGGCCCAGAATACGCGGCCACGCCCGGTCCGAGGGCAATGAGAATGCGTTGTACATCATATCGTCTGAACCACAGATACTCTTGACTACAGACGATCGATGAGCATCATGTAGTTGGAAGAGCCGCCGCACTTACCTCACCGAGAGTTCCCGATGGCCGAAGCCTTGACCGACAACCTCAGCCGATCCGACATCGGGCTCGGGCCATGGACGTTCGACTCCGCGCGCAGCAGTGCCCGCATTGCCCACCGGACACTGTGGGGCCTGGTCACCGTGAAAGGTGCTTTCACCACGCTCAGCGGCTCCGGCACCGTCGACCGCGACCAAGGGATCGGCGCGACGATCACCGTTGCCGCGGCCTCAATGGACACCTCGAACGAGAAGCGCGACGCGCACCTGCGATCGACCGACTTCCTCGACGCCGAGGCACACCGCGACATCGTGGTGACCGTTCACTCCGGCACCATCCGCGAAGGTGTAGTCGAGCTCGTCGCCGATTTGACGGTCAAGAAGGTCCGTGAGCCAGTCACGCTGACGGCTCGCATGGTCGGCCGCGACGCCGACACCGTCGCCGTGACCGTGACCGGACTGATCGACCGCGATCGATTCGCGATGCCGTGCAACAGGCTCGGCATGCTGCGGGGCCTTACTCGCGTCACCGTCGACGCCGTGTTCATCCGCCCGTCGGCTGACCGCAGCCTCTACTAGCCACCCATTGCAAGACCAATCCGCAGACCAACTGCACCGACTGCATCGCCCCGAGAGGACCCACCATGACTCTATTCAGGCTCGACGCCAGCATCCGCGTCGAAGGTTCGCACAGCCGCGAAATCGCCGACGTCGTCGAACAGGAGTGGCGAGTTGCCAATCCCGGTGCCGCCATCACCCGACGTCACATCGGCACCAATCCCCTTCCATCCAGTGCATGGGGAGCGGCCGCGTACGCCGGCTTCGTACCCGAGGAGCAGCGCAGCCCCGAACAGCAGGATGCCCTGCGACTCGCCGCCACGCTGACCGACGAACTCGTCGTCGCTGATGGCCTGCTGTTCGCGGTGCCGCTGTACAACTTCGGCGTTTCCCAGCACTTCAAGACCTGGGTCGACCTCGTAGTCACGGACCCACGGATGGCCGCCGGGATCGAGCCCGCGATCAAGGGCAAGCCGGCCGTACTGGTCACCGTCCGCGGTGGCGCTTACGGTGCCGGGACGCCCCGCGAGGGATGGGACCACGCCACCGGGTGGATGCGCCGCATCCTGGAGGACGTCTGGGGACTCGACCTCAAGGTCGTCGAGACCGAGTTCACCCTCGCTGACGTCACTCCAGCTTTGGCCCAGTTCCGGGAACTTGCCACTCAGCTGCGAGCCGACGCCGAAAAGGTGGCACGCCGGCACGGACGATCGCTGGGAGCCCCCCGCGCGGCCTGACGCTTTCCGTGGCCTCCTGGCTGCTTGCCGATCGTGGCCGCACTCGTCAGGCTCCTCGGCACCGCACGCTCGAGCCGGTACAGATCGGCGCAGGTCACTCCTCGCCTGAGCAGCGTTCCCATGCCGACTGACGCGCCATGCCGAGTGATTGCCCGATGCGGGCCCAGCTGACACCGCGGTCGCGAACCCGCTGAACCCACGCACGCAGGTTGTCCTCGACCTGAGTGGCGACCGAGGCGATGCGGGGCAACTGAGTCAGGAGTTCCTCGTCGCTCATGGACTCCCAATAGGGCAGCTCGGCATCACCCGTTCCCGCCGTGAACAGCTCCGTGCACAGCGCCACGCATTCGTTGCAGATGCATACGCCCGGACCCGCGACCATCTGCGCGATCGCACTCTCCTCCTTCGCACAGAAGGAGCACCGAGTGAGCACGCCCAGCGCTTGCCTGACAGAACGCTGAACGGGTCCACCGCACGGCACTACGCAGACGGGGCCGATGATCATTAGGTTGGGCTCGGGCCGGTCGCGGGAGCGGGTCTTGATCGGGGGATCACCGATGCACAGCATGAAACGCGCACTAGTCGTATTCGCCACGGCGGCGATGGCCGCCACGCTGTGGACCGGAACCGCGAGTGCGAGCAGGACGCCCTCGCCGTGGCTACAGACAGGCTTCAACGCCGCGAACTCGAACGCCAACACCCTCGAGTCCACGCTGACGCCGAGCACCGCGGCGAAGGTCAAGGCGCGGCACAAGCTCACCGTCAGCGGTGACAACCAGTGCGACTTCCAAGCCGGCGCGGCGTTCAGCGACGATTACACCTACGTGGTCGACGGCACGAACCTGAGCAAGTTCTCGTCGGCCACTGGGAAGCGGATCTGGAAGGCCACGGCCGACGACACCGACGAGGACTATTTTGACATCGCCATCTCGCACGGCCTGGCGATCGTGAGCGGCCTCGAGTGCGGCACGACCGATCCGAATGGCGACATCGAAGCCTTCAACACCACGACCGGCAAGCGGGTCTGGTTCGTCGACGCCGACGCGGACGGCATCAACGGGGTGGCCGTTTCCGGCAAGGACATCGTCAGCTATTCCGTCGCCGGCGACGAGTCCGCACCGCAGTTCAATGTGTTCGACGTGCAGAGCGGCAAACCGATCTGGTCTACCGGTACCGCTGAAATCGACAACCTCTGCGACGTTCAGCCCGGCGTCATTGGTGGTCTGGTCTACGAGCAATGGTGCCCGAATGGCGATCCCGGCCACGAGAGCCTGCGTGCGCTCAACGCGGCCACCGGCAAGACCGTATGGTCCAAGTCCGGTGCCTACAGCGTGATCCGCGGCGACCGCGACACGACGTCGGCGCACCACCTCTATGTCACCAACACCAAGGGCCAGGTGCTCGACCTCAACCCGAAGAGCGGCGCCACCCGGTTCACGCTCAGTGGCGCCACCTCGGTGTTGGCCGTCGACAGCAAGCGCGCCTATGCACCGTGCGGCCCGGGCCACGCGTGCGCGTATTCGGTGGGCACCGGCAAGAAGGAGTGGGCGGCGGCCGACCGCGCGTCCGCCGGCAGCGCAATTGTCGGCGGGGCGGTGCTCTACCTCGACGATGGTCTCGTCCTGAACGCGGCCACCGGCGCCAAGGTCACCGCCTACCCCGCAGCACCGTCGCTGGTCGGCAACGGCCGACTCGCAGTGATCTCCGGCGACACCGTCACCGTGCTCAGTCACTGATTCGGACCGGGCGGCGCGGCGCGGCGCTCCGATCACGTTCATGATCGCGACCGCGACCACCACCTGCCTCCACATACCGCGTCAGTTTCTGGCCGAGCTGATCCATGGAAGTGTTCGCCCGCTGTCCAACGCACAATCACTGCCGCAGCCAGCACACGTGGGTTCTCGGTCAGAGACCGGCTATCGAATTAACTGAATTCGAATCGGGAGATCCAGCCTGGCCCAGGCCCGATCTGCGGTGAGCACTTCGGGGGATCGCTGCGGACTGTCAGGGCGAGGCAGCAGCGGTCGCGTAGTGGCACGACCGCCTGAGGTCTCCCACGAAGCACGCCGATCAGCGAGCTGCATACAATCCGCCGATGAAGCGGATCACCGCCCGCGAGGCGATCCGGCACGCGCTGCACCTGCTACACCTTGACGGGGCACTCAATCGTCGTCGGGTCGCTACCGGGCAGGACATCGGGCACCTGAGCCTCGTCGACCGTACTGACGTCTTCGCCTACATCTACCGGCGCGGCGTGTGGCGCAACGGGATGGAAGCGGGATCGCTGTCCGGGTTCGGTTCCGAACTGGCCGTCACCGAGACACTGCGCCGCGACCTCGCCGCAACGATCGCCCAGCTCGGCGCCCGTTCGGTGCTTGACATCGGGTGCGGTGACTTCAACTGGATGCAGCACGTCGACCTCGGGCAAGCGCGCTACCTCGGCGTTGACATCGTGCCGTCCGTGATCGAGGAGAATCAGCGTCGCTATGGTTCGCACCGGCGCGAGTTCCGAACATTGGATGCCGTCGTTGAGCCGGTGCCCGACGCCGACATCGTGCTGTGTCGGGAGGTGCTGATCCACTTGTCGTTCGCGGACGGCAAGCGGCTGCTCGCGAATCTGCGCCGCTCGGCCGCCAACTACTTCTTGCTTACCTCGGACGCCAGCACGGGATTCAATGCTGACATCACCACCGGCGATTACCGAGTGCTCAATCTCCGCAAGCGGCCCTACCGGCTACCGGCGCCCGATGCCTGGTTGACCGACGATTCGTACGTGGCAGAGCGTGCGATCGGGGTGTGGCCCTGCGGCGCGTGGCGCGATCTGAACCCCGACCGGTGAGATCGCCGACCGCCCCGGTGGTCACGACGGATCACCTGAATTGCTGTAGTTGCGCTGTGGGGGCATGACATTGTCGTTACGTCAGCGTCGATAGTAAAGCTCGTGATCGCGACGACACCTCGAGGAATCGGGCGCACCGACGTAGCCCGTACTGCATTCCTGGTGCGCGCGCAACCGCAGGATGTGCGGTGACCGTCTCCCGCGCTCCCGGCCCCGGCCTGCAGCGCGCCGGAGCTCGTTTGCCCGTCGTCGAGTACACCCAACGGCTGTGGCAGCGGCGTTGGTTCGTCGCCGCGTATGCCAGTGCGACGAACGCGTCCGGTTTCGAAGGCAGCTTCCTCGGTCAGGCCTGGCAGCTGCTGACGCCGTCGCTCAACATCCTGGTCTACTACCTGATCTTCGGGTTGTTGCTGCACACCAACCGCGGCGTGCCCAACTTCATTGCCTTCCTCTCCGTCGGCGTCTTCGTGTTCACCTTCTGCACCGCCTCCCTTGTCACCGGCTCAAAAGCGATCACCAAGAACCTCGGCCTGGTCCGCGCGCTGCAGTTCCCGCGCGCGGTGCTGCCGGTGTCGACCACGCTCGTCGCCCTCATGCAGCTGGTCTACTCGCTGTTCGTGATGGTGCCGATCCTGCTCCTCAGCGGGGTGACTCCGACGTGGCGATGGCTGGAACTCGTGCCAGCGATCGTGGTGCAGTCCCTGTTCTGTCTCGGGCTGTCATTCACTGTCGCCCGCATCGGCGCCCGTATTCCGGACACGACCCAGATTCTGCCGTTCGTGGCCCGCGTGTGGATGTACGCCTCCGGCGTGATGTACAGCGTGCAGGTGTTCACCACGGGCCACCCCAGTTGGGTGGGCGCAGTCCTGACCCACAATCCGGGGTACGTGTACCTGGCGCTCGCCCGGCACGCGCTGCTTCCTGGCAACCCTGCGCCCTTGACACTGTGGCTGACGGCACTGGCCTGGGCGGTCGGCACCCTCGTCATGGGCTACCTCTACTTCTGGCGCGGCGAGGAGGAGTACGGCAATGTCTGAGGCTCTCGACCACCGGCCGGCCCCGGACCCAGCGCTATCCCCCGCGCCGCCGCCCCGGGAAGAAACGGTCGTCGTCGACGACCTCCACCTGAACTACCGCATCATCGGCAAGGGTGGCCACGGCGGGGGGCCGGCAGCGCTGCGGCGGGCGCTGCTAGGGCAGCAGGCACCTGGTCAGCGCACCGTGCAGGCCGTGCGGGGTGTCAGCTTCACCGCCTACCGCGGCGAGGCGATCGGCCTGATCGGGCCCAACGGATCCGGCAAGTCCACCCTGCTGCGAGCCGTCGCGGGGCTCATGACGCCGTCCCAAGGCCTGGTGTGGACCCGCGGGCAGGCGTCCCTGCTCGGGGTGTCCGCCGCGATGATGTCCTCGATGTCCGGCGACCAGAACATCATGCTCGGTTGCCTGGCCATCGGCATGACCCCGGCCGAGGTCGCCGAGGAGTACGACTCGATCTGCGAATTCGCCGATATCGGCGAATTCGTGCACCTGCCGATGAACACCTACTCCTCCGGCATGAGCGCCCGGCTGCGCTTCGCCATTGCCGCCGCACGAGCGCCTGACATCCTGTTGATCGACGAAGCCCTCGCCACCGGCGACGCCAAGTTCCGTCGCCGCAGCGAGCAACGCATCCTCACGTTGCGAGAGCAGGCCGGCACCGTGTTCCTCGTCAGTCATGGACTCGGCATCATCCAGGGCACCTGCACCCGCGCGATCTGGCTCGAGAACGGGCGGATCGTCCTCGACGGCGACGCCGACTTCGTCGTCGACGCCTACCAGAGCCGACACGACCCGGCCGGTCGCCGCGCGACCGGCCCCGACGCAAGATCCCGGAGCTGACCCGCGTGTTCGATCCGAGCCGAAACCCCGCTCGATCAGCGGCCTCAGGGAGCATCGCCAGGCTCACAACCGGCGGCGCCTCGTTTGGTCGGGTGATCGGAGGCAGGGCGTTCAAGCGTTGGACCCTGCGTCTGGTCGTCGCGGCGCTCGTGGTGGCCGTCCTATGGGTGTTGTTCCTCCAGGTGGTCGGGATCGCCACGAGCGACATGTGGTTCGACTCGGTGCACGCCGGCTCCGTTTACACGACCATGATCGGCGCACAAGTCTTGCTGTTCTGCGTTTTCGCGGTGGTCGCCGGGATCATCAGCGGGCTCACGATGGTGGCCCTGCGCCGCATCCGCCCCCTCTACCTGTCCCCGGAGGACGACACCATCCGCTGGACGTTTCGCCGGTACGAACCACGGGTGCGGCGACTGATCGTGCTGCTCGCCGTGGTTATCCCGGCCGTCAGCGTGGGGCGGCAGGCCGCCAGCGGCTGGCAAACGTACCTGCTGTGGCGCCACGCGACGCCGTTCCACGCCACCGACCCGCTCTTCCACAAGGACGACTCGTTCTTCATTGAGGTCTATCCGTTCCACCAGATGGTGGTCACGCTGCTGGTGCAGGCCGTCACGTATGCACTGTGGATCGCCGTAGTCGGCGGCTACTTCTACGGGGCCTGGCGGCTGAGGCGGGGACACCGGAAGATCACGAGCGGGATCACGGCGCTCGTATCGTCACTGGCAGCCGGATACCTCGCTCTCAAAGCGGTCAACTACTGGCTCTCGCGCTACGCGCTCACCACCTCGCAGCGGGGACCAGTGACCGGGGCGTCGTACACCGACGTGCACGCCGCGCTGCCGGGCGCGTACGTCCTGACGGCCGTCGCCGTCATCGGCGCGCTAGCGCTGCTCATGAACGCCCTGTTCGCCGGCCACGGCCGCCGGTTCGTCGGTCGCATGCGTGGACTTGCCGGCACCGTGGTCCTCGTCGTGGTCGCCTCGACGGTGGTCGGGACCGCGTGGTCGGGCCTGTTGTACCACTTCCGGGAGGCGCCGAGCGCCGCGAAGGTGGACCTGGGGGAAATCGCGCACAACCAGAAGGCGACCCGCACCGCGTTCGGCCTCGACGGGAACGTCACCACAGTGGCGTACCACCCGTCGACGTCGACCAGCAGCGCGTCGCTGGTGGCGCTGACCGAACAGACCTCTCAGCCGTCGGTCATCGACCCGAACCAGGTGTCGCCGACCTTCAACGTCGAGCAGCAACTGCAGTCGTACTACAGCTTCAAGTCCACCCTCGACACCAGCCACTACGAGATCGGCGGCCACCCGCAGGACGTAGCGCTGGCGGTCCGTCAGCTTCGCAGCAGCGGGATCCCGGGCCAAAGCTGGGTCAACAACCACCTCGTCTACACGCACGGTTACGGCATCGTCGCGGCGCCCACCACCGAGGTCGACCCGAAGACCGAGAGCCCGGTCTTTCTCAACGCGGGAATCCCGCCCAGTCAGCAGATCCCGGTCACCCGCCCCCAGGTGTACTTCGGGCAGGGCTTCGCGCCGTCGTCCTACGCAATCGTCGGTCAGCCGGCGGGCAGCCAACCGCAGCTGGAGTTCGACCACCCGGGCGGCAGCGGCTCAGCGAAGTCAGCTCGCACGACCTACCAGGGCAACGGCGGGGTTGAGGTCGGTTCGATCCTGCGTCGCCTGCTCTTCGCAGTGAAGCTGCACGACCCAAACATCCTGTTCAGCTCCGAGTTGAACAGCGCCTCGCAATTGCTCGCGGTGCGCGACCCCCGAACCAGGGTGGCCAAGGTCGCCCCCTGGCTCACCCTGGACGGCGACGTCTATCCGGCGGTCGTGAACGGCGAGATCAAGTGGATTGTCGACGGCTACACGACGACGTCGAACTTCCCCGACGCGCAGATGGTCAACTTGCACTCCGCGACGAAGACGACGTTGACGGCCAACGGAGCTTCCATCGCCCAGCCGAACACCGCCGTCAACTACATGCACAACTCGGTGAAGGCCGTGGTGGACGCCTACACCGGCCGGGTGACGCTCTACCAGTGGAATCAGAAGGCGCAGCCCGACCCGCTGCTCAAGGCCTGGGAGGGCGTGTTCCCCGGCCTCGTCAAACCTCAGTCCGACATCTCCTCGGCTTTGATGTCGCAGTTGCGGTATCCGACGGACCTGTTCAACATGCAGCGCACCCTGTTGGCGAAGTACCACGTGACGAAGTCACCCGGCTTCTACAGCGGCAACGACTTCTGGACGGTTCCCACCGACCCGACCGTCGCGGCCACTAGCACCATCAATGCGCAGTCCGCGACAGGCGTGTCGAGCCCGCCCCTGCCCTCGAAGTACATGTCGATATCCGCCGACGGCTACGGCCCCCAGCAGTACGCGCTGGCCAGCCCCATGGTGACGCTCAACGGACACGGACTCGCCGCCTTCATCGACGTCAACTCCGAACCCGGACCGAACTACGGAAAAATCACCGTCCTCAGCTTCCCAGCCGGCTCAGGAGGCGAGTCGCCGTCGCAAGTGCAGAACGACATCGAGTCGAACACTGCTATCACCGAGGCGCTCACCCTCCAGCGCGGCGGGAACTCCTCGGTGGTGCTGGGCGATCTCGAAGCGATACCCGTTGCCGGCCGCATCCTCTACATCGAGCCCGTCTACACGCAAGCAAGCGGCGGCGCGTCGTTCCCCATTCTGCGTCACATCATCGCCCTGTACGGCAACGGTGCGCCGTCGTTCGACAACAGCCCAGGACAAGCCATCAGTGACGCAATCCGTTCGGCGAACGGGGCGGGCTGAGACGGCGCCGCGCTACACCGCGAACGCCTACTCATCGCGATGTCAGGCAGCGGCGGTTCCGGATCTGCCGCCGTCTGTACATTCCGGTTACAGTCGCGGGTCCACCGGTTCGGACTCCAGTGCGAGCACGGCGAAAACGCACTGGTGCACGCGCCAGAGCGGCTCGTCGCGGGCAACCCGGTCAAGGGCTTCCAGGCCCAGCGCGTATTCGCGCAACGCGAGCGAGCGTTTGTGCCCGAGCCCGCGCGAGCGGAGCCGTTCAAGGTTCGCCGGTTCGGTGTAGTCGGGTCCGTAGATGATGCGCAGGTACTCGCGTCCACGGACCTTGAGACCGGGCTGCACCAGTCCCTTGCGGCCGCGCACAAGATTCGCCGCGGGCTTGACGACCATGCCCTCTCCCCCGGCTTCGGTGAGCTGGGTCCACCAGTCGGTCGCGGCCGCGACAGACGCTGCATCCGTCGTGTCGACGAACAGGTGGCGCGTCGGGGTCAACAGGTCAGGGTCTGCCCCCACCAGGCGCTCAGCGAGGTCCAGGTGCCACTTGTGGGGACGCGTCTGATACACCGCGCCATCGCTGGCGAGCAGCTGGAACGGTGCCAGGCGCACGTCCGTCAGCCCGTCGGTCGGCCAGCAGTAGCGGCGATAGGCCGCGGTGAAGGCGTCCGCGTTCGCACCCCGGGCCAGCGTGCGCTCGAGCAGCTCACCGATGTCCAGGCCGGACTGGGACGCCGTGGTCAGTGCGTCGATGGCGACCGGCAACGCCGCACGCGCTGCGGCGCCGACGGCGGCGTACTGATCCCGCAGCAGCTGGTCAGCCTTTGCGCTCCAGGGCATCAGCTCCGCGTCCAGTAGCAGCCAGGACGCGTCGAGCTCGTCGAACAGCCCGGCCTTCTCGGCGGCCGCGCGTACTCGGTCGACGAGCATCGAGGTGAGGCCGGCCGCGAAGAACGGTCGTCCGGTCCGGGTCCACACATGACCGAGCTGCCCGTCGCCGCCGAACCGGTCCCGGGCGATCGCGTCCGATCGGCACACGAGCGCAACGGCACGCGAACCCATGTGCTTCTCCTCGCACACCACCCGGTCGACGCCCTCAACGCGGTATGCCTCGAACGCCTGGTCGGGGTGCTCGAGCAGGTCCGCGCGGGTTGACGTCGCGACCGGACTCATCGTTGGCGGCAGGTAGAGCAGCCAGCGTGGGTCGATCGCGAAACGGCTCATGATCTCCAACGCTGCGGCCGCGTTGTCCTCCCGCACGCCGATGCGTCGCTGGTATTGGGTTTCGACGACACGGCTACCCGTGACGTCGGTGATGTCGAGGACGCCGGGATCGCGAACGCTGGCAGCGTCTGCGACGGCATCCGGGTTGGCGGCGAACGGCCGAGCCGGTTCGTAGTACACCTGGGCGGCGGCGACGGAGACGAGCTCGCGTTCTGGGTAACGCAGCGCGGTGAGCCGGCCGCCGAACACGCAACCGGTGTCGAGGCAGAGAGTGTCGTTGACCCACTCCGGCGTCGGGACCGGGGTGTGGCCGTAGAGCACCATGGCCCGGCCGCGGTATTCCGCAGCCCAGGGATAGCGAACCGGTAGCCCGTACTCGTCGGTCTCGCCGGTCGTCTGGCCGTACAGACAGAACGAGCGCACGCGCCCGGACGCGCGGCCGTGGTATCGCTCGATCAGCCCGGCGTGCGATACGACGAGCTTGCCGTCGTCGAGCACGTAGTGGCTGATCAGTGCGTCGAGGAATGCGTCGACCTGCGCGCGGAAACTCTCGGACTCGGCGGCCAACTGGGCCAGCGACTCAGCCAGCCCGTGGGTCACCTGGACGTTGCGGCCGCGCATGGCGCGCAGCAGCTTGTTCTCGTGGTTGCCGGGTACGCAGAACGCGTCGCCGGCTGCGACCATGCCCATCACCAGCCGCAGCACGCCGGGCGTGTCCGGCCCGCGGTCGACGAGATCGCCCACGAAGACGGCGCGCCGTTCGTCGTGGTGCGCGCCGCTGGCCCTGCCCTCGTCGTCTCTGGTGACGGTGTAGCCGAGTTGGGAGAGCAACGCCTCGAGTTCCGTGCGGCATCCGTGGATGTCGCCGATGACGTCGAAGGGCCCGTGCTCGTGGCGCAGGTCGTTGTACAACTTCGTCCGCGTGATGTGGACGTCGGCGACCTCGTCCACGCCGCGCAGCGTGTGCACGGTGCGGAAGCCCTCGCGCTGCAGGCTGCGCAGGCTCCGCCGTAACTGGTCGCGCTGACGCCTGACAACGTGCGGACCGAAGTCGCGGTCGGGACGGGCCGCGTTGCGCTCGAGGCAGACGCTCTCGGGCACATCCAGCACGATCGCGGTCGGCAGCACATCGTGCTCGCGGGCCACCGCCACCAATTGCTTGCGCGCGTCGGGCTGCACGTTCGTCGCGTCGACCACGGTCAACCGGCCGCCCGCCAGTCGCATCCCGACCATGTAGTGCAGCAGCTCGAACGCCTGCGGGGTCGCGGCCTGATCGTTCTCGTCGTCGGCCACCAGCCCGCGGCAGAAGTCGGACGAGATCACCTCGGTCGGGCGGAAATGCGCGCGGCCGAAGGTCGACTTCCCTGATCCACTGACGCCGATCAGCACGACGAGGCTGAGCTGCGGGATCTGCAGTTCCCTCGTCATGCCGCCGCCTCGTTGTTGCGCTTGTCGAAGATCGCCATCTGGGTTGGGGAGCCGACCTGCGCGTCGTCCGGCCCCACTGGCACAAACCGCACGTCGTAACCGAAGTCGGCGCCGACGCGTTCGGCCCAGTCGTGGAACTGCCTGCGGGTCCACTCGAAGCGGTGATCGCGGTGGCGCATCGCCCCGGCGGGCAGCGTCTCGAAGCGGATGTTGTACTCGACATTCGGCGTCGTGACGATCACCGTGCCCGGCGCGGCGTGCCCGAACACGGCACGTTCCAGCGCACCGAGCCGAGGCGGGTCGACGTGTTCGATCACCTCCATGAGCACCGCCGCGTCCAAACCGGACAGCCGATCATCGCGATAGGTCAGGGCGGACTGGAAGATGTCCAACCGGGCACGCTCCAGCTCGCCCATCCGGTCCAGACGCAGCCGACGAGCAGCGATCTGCAACGCGCGGGCCGATACGTCCACCGCGACGACGCGACGCAGGGTGCGATCGCCCAACAGCTCGCGCACGAGTACGCCCTCACCACACCCGAAGTCCCCGACGGTGCTGGCGCCGGATGACCGCACGGCAGCGAGCACCGCACCCCGCCGCTGTTCGGCCAGGGGCACCGGGCGCTCAGGCGGGTCGAGGACGAGCGCGCCGTCGACCGCGTCGTCGAGTTCCTCGGGCGCTGTGTCGTCCACTTCGGCCAGCCGGGCCAGCGCCGACTGCGTCAGCTCGCGGCGGTGCGCGAGATAGCGGCGCGTGATGAGCGCCTTTTCCGGATGTGTGGCCAGCCAACCCTCCCCGGCCCGCACCAGCTTGTCGACCTCGTCGGTACTCACCCAGTAGTGCTTGGCGTCGTCCAACACCGGCAGCAGGACGTAGAGGTGTCGCAGCGCGTCGGCCAGCCGGACCACACCGGACAGGCGGGCATCGACGTAACGCGAGTCCCCCCACTGCGGGATGGCCGGATCCAGCGCAATCGCCGACGCCGTCACGGCCCAGCCCAGCGGCTCGAGCAGACGGCGCAGCAGCTCGATCCCACCGCGGCACGGGAGGGCCGGAACGTGGATCTCGAGCGGGATCGGCGTGTCCGCCAGTTCAGGGCGGGCGTTGCAGCGACCGGAGAGCGCCGTGCTGAACACGTCCTTCAGCGCGAGCGCGAGCATGCTCGAGGCCGCGTACGGCCGGTCGTTTACGTACTGCCCGAGAGCGAAACCGTCACCAGATGGCCCCTTGCGTCCGCGGACGAGGCCGACGGGATCGACCTCCAGCAACAACGCAGCCGTGCACCGCTGCTCCGTCGCCTCGGGGTAGAAGACGTGCGCGACCCCCATCGACTCGGGGAACGACTGAACGCGACCAGGGTGCTTGTGCAACAGATAGCCCAGGTCGGTAGCCGGCTGGTGAGTCGTCGAGATCGTCAGGAGCACGCAGCGAGTCTTCCTGATCAACACCCCGTGCGTCGTGCGCATTCACGTGAACGGCGCCTAAAGCGATCCCGAGATGGCTTCGGAGAGGGGAAGGTGAGGTGGATGTGGGGGCTCATTCGGAGGGCGCCCAACCCAGTTCCGGTCCGAGTCTGGTGGCCAGGTCAGTGAGGATTTGCACGTAGTCGTCGTGGTCGAAGCTGAACGGCAGGGCGAACGCGACTTCGTCGATCTCCCGGAAGCCGGCGTGGGCGTAGAGGCGCTCGGCGAGCTGCGGCG
Organism: uncultured Jatrophihabitans sp.; assembly: GCA_964244175.1. Classification (GTDB taxonomy): domain Bacteria; phylum Actinomycetota; class Actinomycetes; order Mycobacteriales; family Jatrophihabitantaceae; genus Jatrophihabitans. The sequence goes on from CAXTHY010000014.1 coordinate 35,076, forward strand.
ACGATCCGACGAGGTCGGGCGCGAACAGCATCCGGGCCGGTCCCTGGGGTTTCGCCGTGCGGGCCATTCGGCTCTCGGCGTAGGCCTCGTACTTCGCCCGCTGGTCAGCCGAGGCGGTGTCGGTCGGGATGACCACGAGGCCCTGCGACACCCGCGCCCGCTCGCCATCCGGATGGTGCGCGCGGAACGTCCGGACGTGGCTCTGCTGGATGGTGGCGAAGTCCTCGGACGATTCCTCGGCCTTCACCACGCTGCTGGTCAGGAAGTTCATACCGTGAGCGCCCGCCCACTCGGCCGAGCGCAGGCTCGCCCCGCCGTACCAGAGACGACTCGCCAGCCCCGGCGAGTGCGGCTGCACCCGATCCGAGAACACCTCGATGCCCTCGTTGCCGCTGAAGCCGGTGGCGGCCTCACCGCGGATGAAATGCAGCAGCCGCTCCACCCGTGTGTAGCTGAAGTCCTCGCGATCGGCGGTGTCGGGATAGAGCGCGCTGCCGACCTCATCCCAGCGCATCGGTGGACCGACGCTCAGGCCGGGGTTGAGCCGCCCACCGGAGAGCAGATCTACCGTGGCGAGGTCCTCGGCCAGCCGCAGCGGGTTCTCCCAGCCGAGCGGGATTACGGCTGTGCCCAACCCGATCCGCCGGGTACGTTGCGTCGCTGCGGCGAGTACCGCGACCGGGGAGGAGATGCCGTACTGCAGATGCCGGTGCCGGACCCACGCGCTGTCGAAGCCGAGCCGCTCGCCGAGTTCGATGATCTGAAGCGTCGATTCGTGGCCCGGACGCGGGTCGGCGCCGTCGAACAGCCCGATGGTCAGGAAGCCGAGTTTGGACAGTGGCCGGGCGGGTGCAGGCACGCGGTTCTCCTTCGTCAACTGCGATTGTGAGGGCCGCGGTACGCGAACGTCAGGGGTTATCGCTCTCCCAGTTCGCGCCATCCCACCAACGCGTCCCCACACCACCCGGGTGCCGGTTCGGGTACCCCGCTTGACCCCATGAGAACGCGGTGCGCGCGGCTTTGCGACCGCGCGCACCTGGGGCCAAGCCGGGCATGTCCGCACAGTGCGATCAGCTGAAGGCTGCTATCCCCAGGTAGACGGCGAGGCCCACGCCCGCGAACGCGATGCCCACCCGAAGTGCGCGCTCGGGCGCGTGCCTGACGACGACCGGCCCGATGCTCGCGCCGACGAACAGGCCGACGGCCAGCGGAACGGCTATCCGCCAGCTCACCGAACCGAATAGCGCGAACACGACGGCCGCGACGAAGTTGGCCGCGCCGAGCACGACGTTCTTCAACGCGTTGCAGCGCGCCAAGGTCTCAGGTGTCGCCGCCAGCAGCAGCGCAAGCAGCAGCACCCCGGCAGCGGCGCCGAAATAGCCGCCGTAGAGGCCGATCGCGAACACCAGCGCGACGACCAGCCGGGAGTCGGTTGTATACGGGGCGCCGGGATGCTCGACCGGCCGCCGGCTGACGAGAATCGTCAACGACCCGAAGGCGATCAAGAACGGCACCACCTGCTCGAACAGGCCGGACGGCGTGGCCAGCAGCAACCCGCCGCCGACCAGTCCCCCGGCGACGCCCACAGCGCCGAGCCGCTTCACCCGCGCCGCTTGGCCGCGCAGTTCCGGACGTGATCCTAAGATCGATCCCGCGCTACTGAAGACCAGCGACACCGTGTTCGTGACGTTGGCGGTCAGCGGCGGCAGCCCGACTACCAGCAGGGCGGGGTAACTGATCAGCGACGCCAGCCCCGCGATGCTGCCGGTCAGGCCGCCGCCGATCCCGGCGAGGATGACGAACAGCGTCTCCCAGACCGTCACGCGCGTTCGGCGCCGTCGGCCGGTCCCGATCGGGTCTGAGTTCGGGCTGCTCGATTCAGCGGGCTGCACCCGGTCGTCGCAACCACAAACCGGATCAACCGCTGGCCTCTCGTCGGGTTACGGGCGAGGCGTCCCGTGGACCTGGACGGCCCGACGGGTGAAGACGCGCGGCGCGATGCGGGGCAGCAGGAAGCGCGGCAACGCGGGAGCCGTGCGGAGCATATCGCGCAGCACCGCCGGATCGCGTTCGTAGGCGAACATCCCGAACGCGAGGGGCAGGACCTCGGCGCGGGCGCACATCGCCAACGCCGCGCGGCTGGCGCCGGGTACTCGCGCCAACATCGACGAGTTCACCGAGACGACCCGCCGTGCGATCGAGCAGGTCGGCGGCGCACGGCGGGGCAAGGCGATCATCGTGCTCAATCCGGTTGATCCGCCGCTCATCATGCGCGACACCGTGCTGTGCCTGACCGACCGGCTGTCCGCACCGCAACGCGACGAAGTCGTGGCCAGCGTGCGGCGGATGGTCGAGCACGTGCAGGGTTACGTCCCCGGTTACCGGCTCAAGCAGCGCGTGCAGTTCTCGGCGCTGGAGGCCAACTCGCTGCACCCGGCACCGTCCACGCAGGTATCGGTGTTCCTCGAGGTCGAGGGCGCGGCTCACTATCTGCCCGCCTACGCCGGCAACCTCGACATCATGACGTCGGCGGCATTGCGGGTCGGCGAGCGCATCGCCGCCCGTCCGCCAGCCGAAGCGGCGATCGCATGACGGCCACATCGAGGGCCGGGTCGCTCTACCGGGCGAAACCCTCGCGCCGGTGTTCATCGGCTGACGTACGGCGTGATGATCGAGATCGTGCGCGCCCGTGCGCTTGTTCAAGAGGCCGCCTCCTGCGCTATGTGACGCAAACGGTCCATCGCGACGTCGGTGACGGCCTCGGGGGCACCGCGGCAGTGTTTGAGACAGGTACGGGCGGCGGACTCTGGGCGTAGCGTGGCCCACGATGTCACGATCCGAGGTTCCGGAAGGGTCAGCGTTTCGGCCGACATTGCCGCACCCCGACCCAGTCGCGATCGAGTTGACCGCAGCGATCCACACCGGCGACCTGCAGGCATTGCGCGGCCTCGTGGCGAACGACGCGCCGCCGAACTCGCCCACGGCGCCGACCTGAACTGGATCCCTGACTATGCCGATGGCGCTGCGCTGGACGCGGCGAGCGCCCGGAACACCCGGCAGGAAGACGTGATCAACTGGCAGCGGGCGCAAGGCGCCCGCTCCAACACGACGGCCGACTGACCGTCGGGACGAGCACCCGACGGGCACCGGTGATCGTCGGTCACCCGCGGCGTTTCGTGCGTGCGGTGGCCTGCGCGGTGAGTGGGTCGTCGGGCCACGGATGTTTCGGGTACCGCGCGCGCAGGTCGGCGCGCACCTGCGGATAGCCCTGCCGCCAGAAGGACGCGAGGTCGCCGGTGATGCCGACGATGCGGCCGGCGGGCGAGAGCAGGTGCACGACGATCGGTGCCCGCCCGTCGGCGATGACCGGCGTCTGCGTCCACCCGAAGGTCTCCTGCAGCTTCACCGCCACCACCGGCGGCCCGGCGCCGTCGTAGGTCACGTGGACGAACGATCCCGACGGCACCTGCAGCCGCTGCGGCGCGAGTTCGTCTAACCGGGTCGCGGCCGGCCACGGCAGCAACCGGCGCAGCGCGGCGTAGACGTCGATGCGACGCAGATCGGCGCTGCGTCGCACGGGGCCGAAATCCAGCCACTCGTCGAGCCGTCTCAGCAGGTTGGCGTCGTCGACGTCGGGCCACGGGTCGCCGAGCACCGCGTGCAGGAAGCCGAGCCGGGCACGCAGACCGCGGGCAGCGTCGGTCCAGGTCAGCGCGTCCAGACCCTGCGCCCGCAACCCGTCGCGTATTGCGGCCTGGACTCGCAATGGATCGGGGTTGCGCAGTGCAGTGGTCGACAGCTCGATCGCGCCGAGCCGTTCCACGCGTCGCGCGACGAGGTTGCCGGCGGCCCATTCGATCTCCTCCGACGTGGTGAGGAGGTCGGCGGCGACGGCCCGAGCCGTCGGTTCGTCGATCGGCGCCGCCGCCCGCACCCGGGCGTCGGCGCGGCCGGGCTGACGGTCGGCAATGGCGATCGCCAGCCACGGGCTGCGGCGCAGCGGCGAGGATTCCGCGACCTGAGCGCCGGTGCCGCCGACCATCCGATAGGTGGCGGAGTCCGCCCCGCGGGCGCGCCCGATGCGATCGGGGTAGGCGAGGCCGACGACGGTGCCGACGGCCAGGTCATCCGATAGCGACGTGCGGGCCGGGCCACCGCTACCGAGCCGGCGCGTCTCCTGCCGCCACCGACGGGCAGCGTCGCGGTCGTGGCCGTCGCGCAGTGTCCGGTAGCGGGCGGCTAGGTCGTCGTCGCGGCCGGTGAGCGAGTCGTCCGACAGCAGTGCCACGACCTCGCGGGCCCGCTCGGCACCGACGATCTCCCCGCCGTCGAGGACGGCGCGGGCCAGTCGCGGGTGTGCGCCCACGGCTACCATCCGCCGACCGCGAGCGGTTATGCGGCCCTCGGGGTCGGTGGCAGCGAGACGGTGCAGCAAGGTGGTCGCGGCCTCGACAGCGGCGGCTGGCGGCCGATCGAGCAACGCGAGCCCGGCGCCCCCCGGCGCTCCCCACGCAGCCGTGGCCAGCGTGAACCCGGCGAGGTCGGCCGTCGCGATCTCCGGTAGCGGGTGCGGCGCGAGGTGGACGTGTTCGTCGGCCGACCAGCAGCGGTACACGCGGCCCGGCCCGTCACGTCCGGCCCGACCGGCGCGCTGGTCGGCGGATGCCTTCGACACCCTCGTGGTGATCAACGCGCCGAGCCCGCGCGCCTGGTCGGTGCGTTGTTCCCGCGCCAGCCCGGCGTCCACGACGGCTCGCACGCCGGGCACGGTCAACGAACTCTCGGCCACCGACGTGGTGACGACGACGCGGCGGCGGGGTCCGGACATCAGCGCCAGGTCCTGCTCGGCCCGCGACTGCCGTCCGAACAACGGGCGGACGTCGGCGTCCACGCCGTCGAGCGCGCGGCTGACGATCGTGATCTCCCGCTCCCCCGGCACGAAGACGAGCACGTCCCCGCCGCCCTCCGCGAGCGCGCGACGGGTCAACCGCGCAACGTGATCGAGCAGGCGTGAATCCACGCGGCCGCCGGGCAGCAGCGGCAGCGGACGCGGCGGCGGGGCCCATCTGACGTCGACCGGATACATCGCGGAGGTCGCGCTGACGACCGGCGCATCAAGTACCCGAGCGAGCGCATCCGTGTCCGGCGTCGCCGAGGTCGCTACGAGCGCGAGGTCAGCGCGCAGCGTCGCGCGGACGTCAACGCAGAACGCCAGTAGCAGGTCGGCGTCCAAATGTCGTTCGTGGCACTCGTCGATCACCACGGCGGTGACGCCGGGCAGTTCGGGATCACGCTGCATGCGCTGCACGAGCAGTCCGGTCGTCACCACCTCGATCTGCGCAGCCGCGCCGCCGACCCGCTCGCCGCGCATCGCGTAGCCGACCCGTCCACCCAGCGGCTCGTCGAGCAACTCGGCCAGTCGCCGGGCCGCGGCCCGCGTTGCGATCCGCCGCGGTTCGGCGACCACGATCCGCCCACCCAGCGCGTCGGCGAGGGCGAGTGGTAGCAGTGACGTCTTGCCGGATCCGGGCGGGGACACGAGGACGGCGCTCCCGTCGTGCTGCAGCGCTCCGATCGTCTCGGCCAGCACCGCCCGCACCGGGAGGTCGGCGCCGCGCACGCCCGGCGGCGGCAAGAAGGACGGCACCCAGCCGACGCTAGCCGCACCGCCGACAAGCGCGCGGAAAGGTCGGCCGGGTTGCCCCTGTTCCCCAGCTGAGGACCCAGGCTCGTCCCACCATCCACGCACGCGCTGGGTGGATCGTCGGCTTTCCTGTGACATTTTCGGGCGGCATCTCGGGAACGCTGCAAAAACGGTGTTATGTTCCGGAGGAGCAGATCGCAGCCGTGGGGGCGGTGGCGGTCAGTCAAGACGAAGTCACACTGGGGCCACGCGGCGCGATCGTTGGACGAAACGATGCACTGCTGACCGGTCCCCACGGGCTCGCCAAACCACTCGATCCGTCGACTACGAGCGCAAGCCTTCGCGTATGTCTGCGCTGGGCGTGCTCCGTGGTGCCGATCATCGGGCTTGACATAGACCGGCACATCCGCCCGAAATCTCGGGCGAGTTTCGAAGCTGCATGTGCAGTTCAGAGGGCGGGGGCCTTTGTGATGACCGACTATGCGCTGCGTATTGACCCTACGGGTGATGAATTGGCCGCAGCCAAGGACTGTGAAGCGTCCGTTTTTCTCGCCACCTACGGCAACACGGCGGGCCAATGGGATGAGGAGTACGGCCCCTACGAGCAGAGCTCGATCTTCCTGACCGTCACCGAGCCTGGCGGTGACGCGGTGGCCAGTCTGCGACTGATCACGCCGTCTGTAGTCGGACTCAAGACGCTGGCCGATACCGCTCGTTCCCCATGGTTTATCGACGGAGTTCGTTCGGCGCGATCGGTCGGGATGTCCCTCGACCAGACCTGGGATGTCGCAACGGTGTCACTGCGTAAGGGGGTGTCCGGAAGCGCGCTGATTTCTGCGGCGCTCTATCACGGCATGTTCCGGGCGGCGCGGGCGAACAGCATCCGCTGGATCGTCATGATCTTGGACACCCGCGTTCGTCGTCTCCTCAACTCACAGAGCATCGAGACGGTGGCGTTGCCGGGGACGAAACCGGGACCGTACCTGGGTTCGGAATCGAGTATCCCGTTGTGGGGTGACCTGCCGCAGATGGCTGACCGGCAACGGCTTACCAACCCTGACGCCTTTCGGTTGATCAACCTCGGTGTTGGCCTGGACGGGATTCACATACCTGCGCCCGCGGCATTCGACCTGGGAAAGCGGGCCGCATCGGTTCCGGCGCTCGGGTCGTTCGTCTCGACTGCAGTGCCGGCCGATCTGGGCAAGGCCGGGTAGTTGGGCCGGATGAACTCTCGCACCTGCTCGGGCGGGAGCGGGCGGGCGTAGTAGTAGCCCTGCAGGACGTCCACCCCGAGCGCGATGACCTCGGCCGCCGTAGCGGTGTCTTCGACTCCTTCGGCAACCGTGCGCAAGCCCAGTGCGGCCGCCATCTGGAACGTCGAGGCAACGATCATTCGGCTGCGCGAGTCGCTGCACATGGTGGACACGAACGAGCGATCCATCTTCAGTTCCTGAATCGGTAGGTCCCGCAGGTAGGACAAGGAGGAAAAACCGGTCCCGTAGTCGTCGATCGAGACCTGGAAGCCGCGACTGCGGACGTCGAGGAGGACGGCGCGAGCTCGCTCTGGTTCGGCGAGGAACGAGTCTTCGGTGACCTCGATGACTATGCGGCTGGCGGGCACGCCGGCCGCGGCGAGCATCGCGGACAACCGGGGAATGAAGATTCCACTCATCAGTTCCGGGGGCGCGCAGTTGATCGCGACCCTGGGCGTCAAGTGATCAGCTTGCCACCGGGCAAGATCAGCGACGGCGAGCCGCCCGACTTCCTCCGACATTGCTTGCATAAGTCCCGCCCGCCTGGCGACAGGGAGGAAGGATGCGGGGTTCATCGGGCCACGGACGGGGTGATCCCATCTGACCAGCGCCTCGAGACCGCTGACCTTCTGGGTCACGGCGTCGATCTGGGGTTGGTACCAGAGCACCAATTGCCGGTCGAGGATGGCCCGGCGCAGTTCGTCGCCGAGGCTGAGTCGTTCGCGGGAGAAGTCGTCGGAATCGGGGTCGTAGATCGTGGCACCGGCCCTGCGGTCCTTCGCTTCGTACATCGCGACATCCGCACGTCGCAGCAACTCACTGCTCAACGTGTCGGTCGGGTGACGGGTCGTGATCCCGATCGACGCGTCGGCCGACAGCATGATGCCGTCGACAATGAGGGGAGTTCGCACCGCGACCAGGACCGTCTGCGCGATCTCCATGAGCGTGATCTCGTCCTCGCTCGATGCGACGACAGCGAATTCGTCCCCGCCGAGGCGGGCAATCATCACGCCCGGGTCCAGCGCCGCCCGCATACGGATGGCGACCTCGCGCAGCACGGTGTCGCCCGCGGCGTGCCCGAGCGTGTCGTTGATGTCCTTGAACCCGTTGAGATCGAGGATCATGAGACCCAGCGGTTTCGGGGTCAGCAACGTCTCCTCGACCAGAGCGAGCACCGCACGACGGTTGGGCAGCACGGTCAGGTCGTCGCTGCGTGACAGCGCGATGGCTTCCCCGGCGCGGGTCGCGACCCGCAGCGCGACCACGAGGCGCATTCCGGCTGCGGCGAGCGTGGCCAAGGCGGGGACGACGAGATAGTTGCGGATGCTGCCGTTCGGCTCGAACGCGAGAACGAACGCGGCGGCCATCCCGGCGCCGACCACCAAGGTGCTCAGGCCCCGCGAGGACGGTGCCTCACTGACCGGATCCTTCTGTTTGCACGCGTGACCCACGATCAGTGCGAAGGCACTCCCCCATGCCACGATGCTGAGATCGCTGTAGCTGTAGGTACCGGTGGACAGGTGGAGCAGGAACCCGAAATCGGTGACCGCAAAGAGGATGAAACCCGCCAGCAGAGCAGCAGAACTCCGCAGCCCGCCTCGGTTGCGCAAGGCAATCTGAGCGGTAACGACCAGGGCCAGCACGATGTCGATGAGTGGATAGAGCACTGCCAGCAGGAGCGGCAGGCCGTTGCGGCCGAGCCGCTCAGCCGCGACGGTGACCACGACACTGCCGGCGAGGCAGGCGCACCCGCCGCAGATCACTGCGGTCTCCAGCCAGGTAGCGCCGGCGCCGCTGACACGTTTGGTCGCGTCGAGGATCAGGTAACCCGCCATGGCGACGTAGGAGGCGAGGAAGAGCCACTCCCCGGGTGCGGGGAACTTGGTTAGATCCGGCTGGCCGGCACCATTGAGCATTGCCGAGCCCGCCGCGAACAGCAACACCGCCGCCAGCAGCGACAGCAACGCTGGTCGACGCAGCGGTTGATCGGTCGCGGCGAAGGCCAATCTCGCCAGCAGGGACACGAAGAACAGGCCGAGTGACAGCGTCACCCAGGTCCGTCCGTCCTGCGCCGGCGCTGTCTTCACGAGGCCGAACATGACGATCGGGCAAATCGTCAGCAGCCACCATGGCGCGACTCGAAGCACGCGCGTGGACCCGCGTGTCGATTTTGTGCCGTTCTCCTGCACTTTAATCACATCGGCAGGTAGCCTTCGATTATTAGGGCATCGCACCCTACTAATTCCTGCTTCGCTCAGAAGCCAGGCCCCCCCTTGCGACACGAATCAATTGTCGCATCGGCGGCCGATTAGGAGTGCGCCCATGAAAGACCTAGCGCCGGGGATCCACCGCCAGCGGCTGGTGGTAGAAGGCATCCCCCGCCTGCCAATTACGTCGGTGCAAATCGTGGAATATCTTTCGAAGTTGTCAGATGTTCTGGAAATGCAGCCACTTATGGTGCCGGTCACACACAGTTCGCCGAAATTCGGATGGGCGGGATGGGTGCATTGGGAAACCTCGGGAGCCCACTTCTACGCCTGGAACGTGCCGCAACTTTTTTTCTCGGTGGACATTTACACCTGCAAACCGTTTCGCGACCAGGACGCCGTCGAGTACACACAGATCACCTTCGATGCCGAAACCGTTGCGCACCACGGTTTTTAGCCCCTGGCCGGCCGGACAGGTTCAGTACGCTCGGCGCACGGTTCGGACTCACCGCGGCCCGATTCGGTGCGCTCAGATCAGAGGCGGGCGGTGACGTCGCCGATCGCTTCGTCGAGTATGGCCAGGCCAAAGGTGATCTCCTCCAGTGTCGCGGTCAACGGCGCAGCGAGACGGAAGACACCACCCATACCCGGTAGCTGGACGATGTTCATGTGCAGGCCGAGTTCGAGGCAGCGCCGGGTGACGGCGGCCCCGAGTTCGTCCGAGCCCTGCTTGGTTTCGCGGTCCAGCACGAGCTCGAGGCCGACGAGCAGGCCGCGGCCGCGGATATCGCCGATCACCGAATGGCGGGTGGCGAGTTCGTTGAGTCCGGCGGCCAACGCGTTGCCCAATTCGCAAGCGCGGCGATCTAGGTTGTCCCGTTCCAGGACGTCCAACACGGTGTTGCCCACCGCGGCCACGAGCGGGTCAGAGACATGGGTGGTGAAGAACAGGAAGCCACGGTCGTGGGCGGCCTGCTCGATTTCCGGCGAGGTGATGACGGCGGCCAGCGGTAGCCCGGCGCCGAGGGTCTTCGAGAGCGTGAGGATGTCAGGGACGATGCCGTCGCGCTCGAACGCATACCAGGTTCCGGTGCGGCACAGCCCGGTCTGCGCTTCGTCCAGGATCAGCAGCATGCCGCGCTCGCGGCACTTGCGCTGCAGCGCGGCGAGGTAGCCCGGCGGCGGCTCGAGCACGCCCCCGGAGGACAGGATCGGCTCGACGATGCACGCCGCGAGGCTGCCGACTGATTGCGCGTCGATGAGGTCGAAGCCGAAGTCGAGCTGACGCTGCCAATCGAGCTCGCCTTCCGGCGTCGTGAAGTCCGGGCGGTAGGCGTTCGGCGTCGGGATCGCGAGGTTGCCGGGCGCCGCCGGGCCGTAGCCCTTGCGGCCCGCGCTATAGGTCGCGCTCGCCGCGGCTTGCGTCATGCCGTGCCACGACCGCGCAAACGAGACGATCTCGTGCCGGCCGGTGACGAGTTTGGCCATCCGGATGGCCGCCTCGTTCGACTCCGCGCCGGTCGTCAGCAGCAACACCTTGTCGAGCGGGTCGGGCAGCGACGCGGCGAGCCGCTCGGCCAACTCGACCACCGGCCGGCTGAGCATGCCGCTGTACAGGTGATCGAGGATCCCGATCCGCTCGCGCACCGTCGCCACGATCTCCGGATGCGAGTGCCCGAGGATAGCGCTCATCTGACCCGACGTGAAGTCCAGGATGCGTCGACCGTCGGCCGTGGTCAGGAAGCTGCCGGCCGCCGATTCGATGATCTCGTGGGTGAACTCGCCGGCACCGGAATAGCGGACGAGGTGCCGGTCGGCGCTACGCCAGAAGGCGTCGGAAACGGTGGACTCGGTCTGTGCTGGTGCGGCCATGTTGTCACGCTAGGCGCAGGTGGAGCGTCACGTCCATCGCACATTTCTTGACCTACTGTTCGGTCCTGCCGTACATCTGGAGCTGTGACCCTGAATCCGTGGCGACTTCGCCTGCTCTGCCAACTCGAGGCGCTCGGGACGGTGCGTGCCGTCGCAGCGGCCGCGCACCAGAGCGCATCGAGCGTGTCGCAACAGCTGTCCGTGCTCGAGAACGAGACCGGCGCGCGGCTGCTGGAACGCACCGGACGGCGACTGCAGCTCACCACCGCCGGCCATGTCCTCGCCAGCCGGGCCCGCGACATCCTCGACCAGATGGCCGACGCCGAGGCCGAGCTGCAGGCCTTGGGCGACGATCCGTCCGGCGTGGTGCGGGTCGCCGCCTTTCAGAGCGCGATCCACTCGCTCGTCGTGCCGGCGGCGAGTGCGCTGCGTCTCGTGCATCCCGGCGTGCAGGTGCAGGTCGACGAACTCGAGCCGCACGAGAGCACGCCGGCCCTGCTGCGGGGCGACATCGACATCGCCCTCACCACGACGGACTTCTTGGACATGCCCCGCCACCAGGACGTCCACCTCGTACCGTTGACGACCGATGCGATCGTGCTCGTCGTCCCGCCCGGTCACCGCCTCGCGCGCCACGACCGGGTCGAACTCGCAGCGCTGGCCGGCGAGGAGTGGACCTTCGACCTGCCTGGCTCCTACATGGCCGACCTCGCCACCCGACTGTGCCGGCAGGCCGGGTTCGAACCGCGCGTGATCTGCCGCTTCAACAACTACCTGATCGCGCTGCAGCACGTCGAGTCCGCCGGCTCGGTGACCCTGCTGCCGGAACTCGCGCTCGACCCGCGCTACGACGTGAGCACCGTCGGTCTCACCCCACCGACCCACCGGCGCATCACCGCGGCGATCCGCTCCAGCTCGGCGCCCCGAGCCTCGGTCACCGCCGTGCTCGACGCGCTACGTGCGCAGGCGTCGGCCACGATCGCGCCGACGTGATTGACTTGCCATGTTCCAGACCGCGATGATCATGGCCGTGAGGGGTCATGACGAGCCTGGCAGGACGCCGATGCCTCGAACAGATGAACATCAAGACCGCAGCATTGGGGAGCAGCGGTCGAAGCTTACGGCGCAGTTGCGGGAATCCCGCGAGGAAGATTTGCACGACGGGCTAACTTCGCTGGCGGCGCTGGTAACCGGCGCACTGCCGTTGGCGCATCTGCTGGAGCGCGTAGCGCAGTCGGCCGTTCAGGCCATCCCGCGAGCCGACGGCACCGGGGTGACCCTGTTGCGGCTGAACCAATCCGTTGACCGCGTGCAGACGCTGGCGGCCAGCGCCCCGTTCGTCGCCGAGATCGACGCCATCCAGTACGAGCTGCTCGATGAGGGTCCGTGCATCACGGCGGCCGAGGAACGCGCCGTGGTGCGCACCGGTTCGCTCGGCGAAGACCCGCGTTGGCCCCGGTTCGGTCCCCGGGTGGCCAGCCTCGGCATCCAGTCGGTGCTGTGTCTGCCGATGCTGCTGTCCGACGACACGGTAGTGGGCGCTTTGAACGCGTTCTCCAGGGAACACGAGGCTTTCGACGAGCATGCGGCCCGCCTCGGGGAGCTGTTCGCCGGGCCGGCCGGGGTCGCCGTCTACAACGCTCAAGTGCTGGCGCAGGCGCAGACGCAAGCGGCCCAATTGCAGGCTGCACTGTCGAGTCGCGCGCAGATCGATCAGGCGGTTGGCCTCGTACGCGGCCGCACCGGCGCGAGTACGGAAGAGGCTTACGCGCGCCTGCGCAAGATCAGTCAGGACGAGAACGTCAGCCTCTCGGTCGTTGCTGAGCGGCTGGTCGCCGAGGCAGTCCGACGCGCCCAGGCCCGCCGTGCCTCGAGCTGACATCGTGCACCCATGACCCGTTCGGTCCGCGCGCATCCGTCGTGTTCGGGCGGCGCCGGGCCGGGGCGCTGACGTGCTGACGCACGAGCAGTTGACGCAGGCAATCGGCGCGCATCGCGGCGCCGGGGCGGCTGATCGCCTGTGCGAGGCATGCGTGGGTCTGCTGCACGTCGATGCGGCCGCGATCTCGCTGATCTTCGCAGGCGCTAACACCGGCACCCTGGGGGCGAGCAGTGGCTCGGCTCGGACCTATGACGAGCTGCAATTCACCCTGGGAGAGGGGCCGTGCCTGGAATCGATTGCCATCCGACAACCGGTCCTGGTCACCGACCTCGCCCACCCGAACGAGGTGCGCTGGCCGGCTTACACCCCCGCGATGCTGGCGCACAGCATTCATAGCGTGTACGCCATGCCAGTGGCCCTGGCCGGTCAGTACGTCGGCGCACTCGACCTGTACCGCGCCGCGCCGAGCGAGCTGACAGCGGACGATCTTGCCGGCGCTCTTGTCGCGGCCGAACTGGCCGAGATGGCGCTGCTCGACTTGCTCGCCGAAGACCTCCAGGCCGTCGTCGCCGATCCGGACCTGGACCTGTGGACAGAACTGACCACTTTGACGCGAGTCGAGGTCAGCCAGGCCACCGGCATGCTGATCGACCAGCTTGACGTCGAACCGGCGGAGGCGCTGGTGCGCTTGCGGGCCTACGCCTACGCCGCCAACCGGAGTGCCACCGAGGTAGCTCGCGACATCCTTGACCACGGCTTGCGGTTGGAGCGTGACGAATGATCAGTCGCCACCGAGCGAACGGCTCCGAGTGGCCTGCGGGCGACCTCCGCCTCGAGGCGCGTTCGCAGGCAGGAGACGCACGATGACCCAATCCGGTCGAGAGCGTGAGGTGCTCAACGCAGTCGTGTCGTTGGTCGACAGCCTGCTCGACGATTTCGACGTCGTCGAGCTGCTCACCCAACTCACCGAACGGTGCGCGCGACTGCTCGATGTCGCCTCGACCGGCCTACTACTCGCCGACCAACGTCATCAGCTGCATCTGATGGCCGCCACATCAAGCGGTACTCACGACCTCGAACTCTTCCAACTACAGAGCGACGAGGGGCCATGCCTGGACTGTTACGCCTCGGGCCAACCCGTCAGCATCGCAGACTTGCAGGTCGAGCGCACCCGCTGGCCCCGCTTCGTCCCGGCCGCTTCGGATGCGGGTTTCGCGTCGGTCCATGCCGTGCCCATGCGTGCCGCCGGAATGGTGCTCGGGACGTTGGGCCTGTTCGGGACGACGCCGGGCGAACTCAACCCGGCCGACCTGGCGGTAAGCCAGACGTTGGCCCACGTGGCGACGGTGGCGATCGTGCAAGAACATGCCCCGACCCGGCGTGACGTACTGCCCCGCTTGCGCAGCGCCCTCACAAGCCGAAGCGTCGTGGAACAGGCCAAAGGGGTTATCCGGGCTCGCATGGACGTCTCCATCGACGAAGCGTTCGTGCTGCTACGCGGCTATGCCAAGTCACATGGCAGCTACCTCACCGAAGTAGCGCGGCGCCTGGTGTCCGACCGCACCGCTCGACAAGTGATCGTGGACGAGATGTCGATGCGCCACGCCGACTCCGCACAGTGACAAGCCGGCCGTGGGCGACCCGACGGGCCGAGCGCCATTATGCTGCCGGCCATGAGCGAACCCCATAGGGTGCACTACCGCAAGCCAGGCTGGTTCACGCGCAATGTGGCAAATCGTCTCGTGGCCGCGCTGACCCGCCTGGGCGTCAGCGTCTGGGGCAGTCGCGTCCTCGAGGTGCCCGGTCGCAAGAGCGGCGAACCGCGGCGCGTGCCCGTGAACCTGCTGCAGCTCGAGGACCGCGATTACCTCGTGTCCGCGCGCGGGGTCGGCTCGTGGGTCCGCAATGTGCGCGCCGCCGACGGCAATCTGACGCTGCTGCTCGGCCAGCGGCGCGACCAGCGGCATGCGACCGAACTGGCCGATGCCGACAAGGTGCCGGTCCTGCGCGCCTATCTGGCGCGGTGGAAAGCGGAGGTCGGCGCCTTCTTCGACGGCGTCGACGCCAAGTCCACAGACGAGCAGATCGCCGCGATCGCGTCCAAGCATCCAGTCTTCGTCCTGGACTGAGCTGCGAATCGCGCCGCCATCGCAGCGAACTACCGGGACGACGCGGGCCACGCGTCCACCACGGCCTCGCCCCGTTACGGGGCCTCGCCCGTTACGGCGACGGCGCCGACAACGCGTCGGTCAACAATGCGACCAGCGCCTCGTGCTGCACGTCGGCCGAGGACCACACTTGCTCATCCGAGCCGTCCAGCGCCCTCGCGGCGAGCCCCGCCTTGCTGTCGATCAACTCAGCGATCCGGCCCTCGATGGTCCGCGCGGCGATGATGCGCCACGCGGTGACGGGTTCGGTCTGACCGATGCGGTGGCTGCGGTCGATGGCCTGTGTCTGCTCCGCGGCCGTCCAGGACAGCTCGGCCAGCACGATGTTGGAGGCGACCTGCAGATTGAGCCCCACGCCGGCCGCGGTCAGGGAGCAGACCGCGATGGCGACATCTGGGTCGTTCACGAAGGCATCGATGTTCTTCTGCCGCGACACCGGCGTCTGGTCGCCGCGGATCGACGAGAAGCGCATCCCCTGCTTGGCGAAGGACTCCTCCGCGACATCCATGACGTCGATGTGCTTGGCGAAGAACACCACCTTGCCGGCGCTGCGCGCGAGTTGCGCCGCGTAGTCGGCGGCGAGGCCGGCTTTCGCCTGGCCGATGCGCCGCATCATGCTGAAGACGTTCTCGCCGGTCTCCTTCGTGCCCGCGTCCTTCTGCTCCCACGTGGCCACCTTGCGCACGAGGTCGTGGTCGATGCCGTCGACGTCGCTGGTCCGACGGTTGGCCAGCGCGGTCTCGTAGCGCGATACCAGGCGGCGAGCCAGGTCGCGTTCGGCCGCCCGGATCGAACGGGCGACCTTGTCGTCGAGTTCCACGGGCAGGTCGGCGGTGCGGCGCGCGGGGATGTCGGCGGCCACATCGACCTTGCGGCGACGAACGATGCCGAGGTCGATGACGCACTTGCGAGCGGCGAAGTAGAACCCCGGATCGGCGGGGGTCAGGCCGGTTTCCTCGAGGGCGTCCATCAGCTCGCCGAGCGGTTCGCTCTCGTCGATCCAGCCGAGGAACTGCCAGATGGCGCGGAAGTCGTCGATGTCGTTGATCAGCGGGGTGCCGGTGAGGGCCATCAGCAAGGGCCGCGGGGTGCGGGACCGGATGCGCTTGGAGAGGTCGAGAACGTGCTGCGAGCGTTGGGAGGACTTGTTCTTGATGAAGTGCGCCTCGTCGACGACCATGCCGCGGAAGCCGAAGTCGCCGAACCACCCGACGTGGCGGTCGAGCACCTCGTAGTTGACCACGACGATGTCGGCGTAGCCGTCGACCGTGTCACCGTTGCCGTGGACCACGGTGGTCGAACGGTTCGGAGTCCACATGCCGGCCTCGCGGGCCCAGTTGATCTTCACCACGCTGGGCACGACCACCAGCAGCGGATAGGCGTTCGCCGCCTGCGCGGCGAGCAGCGCCTGCGCGGTCTTGCCCAGGCCCGGCTCGTCGGCGAGCAGGAAGGCCCGGTGGCCGGCCGCGGCAGCGGCGACCAGCTGCGCCTGGTGGGGCATCAACTCCCGGCTCCCCAGCCCGCGTAGGGGGGCGGGCGCCGGAAGGGCCATGCACGCCGGGGCGCCGCTCTCGGCGCGTTCGAACGAGCTGAGGAGCGGGTTGAGCAACTCCCAACCCCCCAGGCGGCGCGGAGCGACCGGGTTCGGCCGGGCCGACGAGAAGTCGGGGGCCAGGAACGAGGCGGCCAGCTGTCGAGAGACGACCGACCGCGGCACCACGCTCCGCTCGGGGCTGGGCGAAGCGGCCGCAGGCTGCGTCGGCGGGCTCTCCTCGGGGGCCGGTTCGATACCCACTGTCCTCAGCATGTCCCGCTTGAGCACCCTGGCCGCGTCGGTGACGACGGCATCGTCGGCGAGCAGAGCGAGGAGCGCGGGGTCGCGTACCGCGGTCTTCGCGAGGTGCGTCGCGATCCCGTCCAGGCGCTTCAACTGTTCGGCCCGGTGGTTCTGGCTACTGGTGCGCTCCCGAACGCGGGCGTGCTCCTCGCGCACGAGCAGCGCAACGACCTGGAACTTCGTGCGCACCGCGGGCGTCACGCGGCGACGCTCGACCGCTGCTTCCACCTGGCGGACGGCGCGGGCCAACATCGAGATGACGTCCTCGGCGGGGGGGGCGCCCCGCTGCTGTCGCGAAGTGGTGCGGCGAGCGCCCTTGGGACGCCGGCCTGGCTGTGCCACAGACTCCTCCTCAACGCCCGGCACGGTCGCCGGGCGACACTTTCCCGCACCC
>CAXTHY010000014.1:52342-57268 GCA_964244175.1 uncultured Jatrophihabitans sp.
AGAGCCCCGCGGCCGCTGCTCGAGGACGCCGGTGGCCCCGCCGAGCCCGCGAGATCGACACCGCGGGATCGGACGCGCCGTTCATGGCGGGCGCCGGAGCCGGCGGTTGACCCGGGGTCGACGACCCGGACGGGAGGTCGTCGCAAGCCGCGTTGCGTCCCGCCTGACGAGGGCGGTACCAGTCCATCTTAGCGCTGCCTGTTCACCCGGTGGCGCGCCGGGCGCGCGGTGTGCGCGATTATCAACCTGGGTGCGACGGATGGGCTGCCCCCGGTGGATTGGGCGGACGACGGTTGGCCGGCCGAGCCCGACAGGAGCGGGTCGGGGATCTGCGCCCCGTTCAACGCCCGGGCAAGGATCGCCGACGTGGGACGTCTATCGCATCGAGCCGCGCTCGGCGACCGTCGTCTTGGCGGTCGAACCGGGCGGCCTCACCCGTTTCCGCTTCTGACCTATTTCGTTACTCGCCGCGCGCCTCGTCGGCGAGGAAGCGCTCCAGCTCGGCGCCCAGCTCGTCGGCCGACGGCAGGTCGCCCTCGGCGAGCGCGGTCTGGGCCGCGGCGGCCGCCGCGTCGTACTGCTGCTCGATGGCGGCGACCAGCGTCTGCAGCTCCTCGGACCCGGCAACCTCACGCTCGATGGCCCTGCGGTTCACCCGTTCGGCGTCCTCGAGGGTGGTTGTGTCGAAGCGGAGCCCGGCGCGCGCGCCGACCTCGCGTAGCAGGGCGAGCGCTGCGGCTGGATACTCGGTCTGGGACAGGTAGGGCGGTACGGGGGCGGCGATCCCGAGCGCGTCGATACCGGCTGTGCTGAGGCGGTACTCGACCAGATGACCCGCGCTGGCCGGAACCATGATCTGGCCGAGCCAGGCGCGATAGTCGGCGAACAGCTCGCGCCGTGAACCGTGCACGATGATCGGCGTCGGCCGGCTGTGCGGAACCGACATCGGGAACGCGTCCAGCCCGATGACCAGGCGCACCCCGAGCCGTTCGACGAGCAGCGCGACTGCAGCCGCGTACCGCTCCCACTGGGCGTCTGGCTCCGGCCCCGCGAGCATCAGGTACGGCGTGTCGTCTGTGTCGTGCAGTAGGCGCAACGCCAACTGCGGGGTGTCGTAGTCGCTCCAGTGATCGACGTCGAAGCGCATGATCGGACGCCGCGCGCGGTAGTCGTAGAGCTGGTCGACGTCGAAGCGGGCCACCACCGGTGCGTCATCGACGAGCAGCGTTGTCCGAGCCAGGCGCACCGCCCCGCCTGCGTCGACGAAGCCGTCAAGGGTGTGCAGCAGCACCGCACCGGACAGGTCCGGGCGATCTGCATCGAGGTCGAAGAGCTCTTCGGGATCCAGCGTCACCCCTCCATCTTGGCCCCTTTACGGTCGGCGCGCCGTGGAACCGTGAGTGCCGACGCCAAACTGCTTGAGCACAGTATCGATGTGGGCGCGGGCAGATCAGCTCGATACTTCGATCAAGACAGGCCCAGGTGACCGTTACGGCCGCGGTTCACGGGCGGGCCTCCGGCCGCGACGAATTGGCTCGCTGCAGCAACTGTGTGGTCCTGGCCTCGGTCTCACGTCGAGTGCGTGCCTGCCCGGCACGTCGAACCTTGCGTTGGATGACCGTCCCTGCTCCGACGGCCAGCTGCAGCCAAGAGCGCAGCGGGCGCGGCATACCTGGATACATGCCGATACCTCCTTGCGTCAGATATGGCCGCAGGGCGGCGCCATGTGGCGCGGCCCGGTGCGGGACGCCCTCGCGAACGGCGTCCCGCACCGCAACCTGAACAGCGTCAGCGCTGGTCGACACCAGACGTGTCGATCTGCTCCTTGCGGACTTCCTCGTTCACCGTCTGCTCCTCGGTGACCGTCTCGGTACCGATCTTGACCCGCTCGACCGGAACCGTCTCCTTGCTGACAACCGGCTGCTCGGCGTGCAGCGTGATCTCGTGCTCTTCCTCGCTGATGTCGGCGCCGCTCGTCGCCTGCCCACGGTTGGCGTCGGTGATCGGCTCGCGCTCGATCCGAACTTCCTCGTGGCTGACCGGCACCGTGGTGGTGACGTTCTCGGTGACGACGTACTTGCGCAGCCGAGCGCGGCCACTCTCGACGTTCTCGGTGCCGACGTGCAGCTGCTCCTCGGAGCGAGTCATCGCATCGTCGGTGTTCGGGCCGGACGTGTCATGGCCTGCTGACCGCTCGTTCGACACCGGTGCGCTGCCGAGGTGACCGGCGTAATGCGCGAACAGCGCGTCGTTCTCGTGGTCCTCGAGGTGCCCGTCCGCATCCATGTTCGGCGCGTCCTTGACCAGATCCTTCGTGACAGCCAACTGCAGGTCATCGCCGCTCTGCGTCGAGCCGTGCAGCGGTGCGAAGGTCTCCTTCGTCCCGAACAACCCGGTGGCGACCGTGACCCACTGCGGCTGCCCGCTTTGGTCGTCGAGGTAGACCTGACCGATCTTCCCGATCTTGTCGCCGTTGGCATCGACTGCGGTACGCCCGATCAGGTCCTGCACATTTGCCAAGTCTGTCATCGATACTCCTCATGTTTGTGGCGCGCAGAAACGCACCGAAGATGATTAGTGCTACTTCGGACATGGAAAGCGGTAAACCGCTCCAGTCCGAATGGGCTGCAAAGCGAAGCCGCATTCCGGTAATGCGATCCACCCACCGCACCGTTGTGAACTCGATGGTGAAGTCACCTGGTTGGCGGCTTCACGGTGCCGGATGAGTGTTGGGTCGATGCGTCCACCGCCCCGTTTACGCTTGCTTACACCGTATACCTCGTTCGCTTAGACCGTAAACCAGTTCTCCCAAAGTGGTCAGCGCGGCTCACGCGGACCAAACTGGTGCCGCGTCGCGACCGTCCTGGTCGGCCCGTGGCCCCACGAGAGCGCGGTCTAGCCCGATTCCAGGCGCGCGGACGTGGGGCCAAGCGCCGCTGCACAAGCGGCGATCGGCGCAGGTCATTCGAGCTGTTGCGGCTCAATCCCGTCAGCCGCCTCGCCGGCCCAGTTAGCCTTGTTCATCCGGGACGGCTGCACCCGCGGCGGCTCCCCCGGCATCTTCGGGAAGTTCGGGGGGTAGGGCGCATCGCCGAGGCCGCGGTCGCGTTCATCCCGATCAGCCCACTCCAGGAGCGGCTCGACCGACCACACCGCCTCGTCCATCCCGGCATGCACATCACCCAGCGACGCGAAACGAGCCGGCATCGTCGCAATCGTGAAGTCATCCATCTCCACCTCCGGCAGCTCACCCCACGTCACCGGCGCCGACACCCGGCCCACCGGCGAACCGCGCACCGAATACGCGGCCGCGATCGTGCGGTCGCGCGCGTTCTGGTTGTAATCGAGAAACACCTGCCGGCCACGCTCCTCCTTCCACCACGCGGTGGTGACGAGTTCGGGCGCGCGCCGCTCGACCTCGCGCGCGAAGGCCAAGGCGGCCCGGCGCACCTCACGGAAGCCGAACTGCGGCTCGATGCGGATGTAGATGTGGATGCCCTTCGAGCCCGACAGCTTCGGCCAGCCGACCGCCCCCAACTCGTCCAGCACCTCGTGCACGACCGCGGCGACCTGCTTGCACTCGGCCAGCCCGGTGCCCGGCTGCGGGTCGAGGTCGATGCGCCACTCGTCCGGACGCTCGGTGTCGGCCCGGCGCGAGTGCCAGGGGTGGAACTCCACCGTCGACATCTGCACCGCCCACGCCACTGCGGCCAGCTCGGTGACGCACAACTCGTCGGCGGTGCGGCCGGACGGGAATCGGACCTGCACCGTCTCGACCCACTCGGGCGCGCCCTTCGGCAGCCGCTTCTGGTAGATCTTCTGGCCGTCGGTCCCGTCGGGATAGCGGTGCAGCATGCACGGCCGCTCGCGCAGCGCCCGCACGATCCCGTCACCCACCGACAGGTAGTAGTTGACGAGGTCGAGCTTGGTCTCGCCACGGGCCGAAAAATAGACGCGGTCGGGATTGCTGATCCGCACCGTGCGCGGGCCGACCTGGATCTCCGTGCTCGGCGAGGCCATGCCGAACGCTAACGCGCAGCCAGTTGCTTGGTCATGGTGACCGCGACCTCGCGGTACCCGGCGCGGGCGTAGAGGCGGCGGGCGACCTCGTTGTCGCCGTAGACGTTCAGCCCCAGCTCACGCACGCCACCCGACACCAGGTGCGCCTCGACGAGCTCGAGAGCGCCCTGCGCGTGCCCGCGGCCGCGGTACGCGACGTCGATCTCGATGTCGTAGAGCCACGCGACATCGGGCTCGTCCGGGCGCCGCGGGTGCGGGCCGACCCAGATGATGCCAACCCGCTCACCGTCGTCGTCGATGACGAAGATCTGCTGCCCAGGCGCCGGCTGGCGGCCCGGGAAGTACCCGGCGTACTGCTCCCTGGCAGTACGCCGCGCGACGTCCTCGGGCTCGCCGATGCGCAGCCGCTCCGCGGCGTAGGTGGCCTCGCTGTCGTCGATCCAGGCCGCGAGTTCCGCCGCGGTCATGGGACGCAGACGCAGCGTCATCGCCGTGGGCTCAGCCCTGCTCGCGCAGCGCCCGCAGGCCCTCTTTGAGCGAGCCCATGGTGGCGAGCACCGCCGTCGGCTCGTACCCGCAGTGCGCCATGCAGTTGTTGCACCGCTCGTCGCGACCGCGACCGTACTTCTCCCACTCGGTCGTCTCGACGAGCTCCTTGTAGGTCTTCACGTAGCCGTCGGACATCAGGTAGCACGGCTTTTGCCAGCCCAGCAGCGAGTAGGACGGGATGCCCCACGCCGTGCACTCGTACTCGACCTTGCCCTCGAGGAAGTCGAGGAACAGCGGCGAGTGGTTGAGCCGCCAGCGCTTGCGGTTGCCACCGCCGAACGCCTTCGAAAACAGCTCCCGCGTCTCGGTGACGCCGAGGAAGTGGTCCTGGTCGGGCGCCTTCTCGTACGCGTACGC
>CAXTHY010000015.1:0-15445 GCA_964244175.1 uncultured Jatrophihabitans sp.
CGCCGTCCCGCCGACCCGGTCAAGCAGGCCTGCGACGCCGGCATCGTGGTGGTGACCTTCGACGGCATCGCCACCGAGCCCTGCGCCTATCGCATCGCCGTCGACTTCAAGAAGCTCGGCGGCATGCAGATCGACTATTTCAAGTCGCGCGGCGTGAAGGGCAACGTTCTCGAAATCCGCGGGCTCGCGGGCGTCTTCGTGGACGACGAGATCCACAGCGGGATCGAGACGGGCGTCAAGGCCGACGCGGATCTCAAGATCGTCGGCAGCGTCCACGGCAACTGGACCCAGACCGTCGCCCAGAAGGAGGTGGCGGGCATCCTGCCGACCCTGCCCGAGATCGCCGCCGTGGCGACTCAGGGCGGGGACGGCTTCGGCACTGCCCAGGCCTTCAAGGACGCCGGCCGCAAGACGCCCGTCATCTTCCTCGGCAACCGCGAGGACGAGCTGAGCTGGTGGAAGCAGCAGAAGGACACCGACGGCTACCAGACCATGTCGGCCTCGATCGCGCCGGGCTCCTCCACCTTCGCCTTCTGGGTCGCCAGGAAGATCCTGGCCGGCGAGACCGTCCTCGACGGCGAGGCGCTGTGGATGGGCGTGCCGGTCGTGACGCCCCGCGATCCCGAGCGCCGCGGCTCGCAGGTCGCGCTGCAGCTGCCGGGCGCGTACGAGGTGACGCAGGCGCTCATCGCGCGGGGCGTGATCGGTGACTTCCGGGCGCCGGATCTGCTGCGGCTCGGGTTCGCGCCGCTCTACCTGTCGTTCACCGAGGTGTGGGACGCGATGGACACGCTGCGCGTCGTCCTCGAGTCCGGCGAATGGCGCGACGCACGCTTCGCCCGCGGTTCGCACGCCGTCACCTAACTCAACCGCCGGCCCGGCGGATCAGGCAGCGCCGACCCGCATCTTCTCGAGGCGTTCGGGCTTGGGCCAACGCACGTCGGTCGCCCAGCCGAGCTTCTCGAACAGCCAGATCGTGCGCGCCGACGAGTCGAGCTGGCCGCGCAGCACGCCGTGCCGGGCCGCGGTCGGATCGGCGTGGTGCATGTTGTGCCAGCTCTCGCCGAAGCTCAAGATCGCCAGCGGCCAGAAGTTGGCGCTGCGGTCGCGGGCCTGGAACGGCCGCTCACCGATCATGTGGCACACCGAGTTGATCGACCACGTGACGTGGTGCAGCACGAAGATGCGCACCAGCGAGGCCCAGAAGAACGCCGAGAGCGCACCGCTCCACGACATGGTCACCAGCCCGCCGATGGCGCCCGGCAAGATCAGCGACACCAGGACCCACACCGGGAAGAGCGTGTCGACGAGGCGGATGTCCTTGTCGCGCATCAGGTCCGGCGTGTACTTGTCGCGGTTCGTGTGCTCGAGGTCGAACAGCCACCCGAGATGGGCGAACCAGAACCCCTTCATCAGCGCCGGGACGGTCTCGCCGAAGCGCCACGGCGAGTGCGGGTCGCCCTCGCGGTCGCTGAACGCGTGGTGCCGCCGGTGATCGGCGACCCAGCGGATGACCGGTCCCTCGATCGCCAGCGAGCCGGCTACGGCCAGCGTGATCCGCAGCGGCCGGTTCGCCTTGAACGACGCGTGCGTGAACAGCCGGTGGTAGCCGACGGTGATGCCCAGCCCGGACACGATGTAGAACGCCAGCATCAAGATGACGTCGGTCCAGCCCAGCCCCCAACCCCAGGCGACCGGGATGGCGGCAACGAAGGCCAGGAACGGGACGATCACGAACGTGTAGAGCATGAACTGCTCGCCGGTCCTCTTGGTGCCCTCGAAGACGGGCTTCGGCCCGTCCGCTCGCGGGAACTGGGGGCGATCGTCGACGAGGGTCATCCGGCGTCCTTCATTGGTTACGGAAGGGTAACTTACGTTGGGGTGGCCACCAACGTCACGCCGGCGCCGATACCCGATGAAATAGGCTCGACCGGCGGCCACCGAGCGACGGCGGCCGGCGCAACCTTGGGGGATGGGGTAATCGGCAGCCCGCCGGCCTTTGGAGCCGTGCAGTCTCGGTTCGAGTCCGAGTCCCCCAGCAACTGGCCGCGTACTCGCGAAAGGTGTGCCGCGTGACCGATTCGACGCTCGCGGTCGTCGTCCTCGCCGCCGGCGCGGGCACCCGGATGAAGTCGCCGGCTCGGCCCAAGGTGCTGCACGGGTTCGCCGGCCGCTCGCTGCTCGGGCACGTGCTCGCGGCCGCCGAGGCATTACGCGCGGAGCAGACCGTCGTCGTCGTCGGGCACGGGCGCGACGAGGTCGAGAAGCATCTCGCGGAGATCGCTCCGGGCGCCGAGCCGGTGGTGCAGGCCGAGCAGAACGGCACCGGTCATGCCGTCCGACTCGCGCTCGCCGCCGTGCCCCAATCCGCTGCCGGCACCGTGGTCGTGGTGCCCGGTGACGCGCCGCTGTTGACCGCCGCGGTGCTCGAAGCGTTGGTCGCCGCGCACGCCGGTGCCGGGGCGGCGGTGACGCTGCTGACCAGCGTGCTCGACGACCCCACCGGCTACGGACGCGTCGTGCGTAACGCCGACGGCAGCGTCGCCCGCGTCGTCGAGCACAGGGACGCCGCCGCCGACGAGTTGGCGATCGCCGAGGTGGCCACCAGCGTCTACGCGTTCGACCACGCACTACTGCGCGATGCGCTCACCCGGCTGTCGACCGACAACGCCCAGGGCGAGGAGTACCTCCCCGACGTCGTCGCGATCCTGGCCGCGGGCGGGCACGGCGTCGCCGCGCTGGTGGCGCCGGCCGGCGTAACGGCCGGCGTCAACGACCGCGTCCAGCTCGCCGCCGCCCACCGCAGCTACAACACCCGCCTGGTCGAGGCGCACCAGCGCGCCGGCGTCACGATCGTCGACCCGGCCACGACCTGGATCGACGCCGGCGTGACCCTCGAACCCGACGTCACCCTGCTCCCCGCCGTCGAGCTGCACGGCGCCACGCACGTTGCCGCCGGCGCCCAGATCGGTCCGCAGACCACGCTCACCGACACCTCGGTCGGGGCGCGCAGTTGCGTGACACGCACGGTGGCCAGCGAGGCCAGCGTCGGGGCCGGCGTGACGATCGGCCCGTACGCCTACCTACGGCCCGGCACCGTCCTCGCCGACGACGCGCACGTGGGAACCTACGTCGAGATCAAGAACAGCGACGTCGGGACGGGCAGCAAGGTGCCGCACCTGTCCTACGTCGGCGACGCGACGATCGGCGCACACACGAACATTGGCGCGGCCACCGTGTTCGTGAACTACGACGGTGTCGCCAAGCACCGCAGCGTCATCGGCGACCATGTGCGCACCGGCGCCGACAACATGTTCGTCGCCCCGGTCGAAGTCGGCGACGGCGCCTACACCGCGGCCGGCTCGGTCATCACGCAGGACGTCCCGCCCGGTGCCATGGCCGTCGCCCGCGCGAACCAGCGAAACGTGCGAGGCTGGGTAGGACGTAAACGTGCAGGTACGCCCGCCGCCGACGCGGCCGAACGGGCCTTGCCCAAGCCGGCCGAGGCCAAGACATCCGAGGACGAGAGCAACTAACTCATGAGCACTCTCCAGGTCGCGGGACGCAAGAGCCTCGTACTGCTCTCCGGCGGGGCGTACCCCGAGCTGGCCGACGAGATCGCCGGGCATATCGGCGTCACGGTCACCCCCACCACGCGACGGGTCTTCGCCAACGGCGAGCTGTTCATCCGCCCCAACGACTCGGTGCGCGGCACCGACGCCTTCGTCATCCAGTCGCACACCACCCCGATCAACGAGTGGCTGATGGAGAGCCTGATCCTGGTCGACGCGCTCAAGCGGGCCTCGGCGAAACGGATCACCGTCGTCGCGCCGTTCTACCCCTACGCCCGGCAGGACAAGAAACACCGCGGTCGCGAGCCCATCTCGGCCCGACTGATCGCCGACCTGTTCAAGACCGCGGGCGCCGACCGGCTCATGGCCGTCGACCTGCACACCGCGCAGATCCAGGGCTTCTTCGACGGCCCGGTCGACCACCTGTTCGCGATGCCCCTGCTGGCCGAGCACGTCCGCGAGAAGTACGGCAACGAGGACCTGGTCGTCGTCTCACCCGACACCGGACGCGTCCGGACGGCCGAGCAGTGGGCCGACGAACTCGGCGGCCGCGACCTCGCGTTCGTCCACAAGAGCCACAACATCGACGCCGCGAACGAGGTGGTCGCCAACCGCGTGGTCGGTGACGTCGCCGGCCGCTGCGCGCTGCTCATCGACGACATGATCGACACCGCCGGCTCGATCACCGGTGCGGCCGACCTGCTCTTCGACGAGGGCGCAACCGACGTGATCATCGCCGCCACGCACGGCATCTTCTCCGGCGAGGCCATCGACCGGCTCAAGAACAGCCGCATCAGCGAGATCATCGTGACTAACACGCTGCCGCTCGCCGCCGACTGCCGCCTCGACAAGCTCACCGTGCTCTCGATCGCGCCGCTGCTCGGGCAGGCGATCAAAGAGGTGTTCGAGGACGGCTCGGTGACCAGCCTCTTCCACGGCCGCAGCTAGCCCTCAGCCCGGCCGGCGATCAGGTCAGCAGTAGGTGCTGTAGCAGTCGGTCGACGACACGACCACGGTGGCCAGGATGATCCAGAGCAGGATCCAGCCGGCACCGATGCACAGCGCGATGATCCCGAACTTCTTCACCCGGTTGGCCTGATACTGCGCCCCGGCAACGTCACCGGCGAACAACGCGCGGTCGATGTTCTGCCAGGCCGAGGTCAGCGAGTAGATCGCCAGTGGCCAGAAGAACAACCAGTTGACGATGAACCAACCGGTCGGCTTCTGCACGGCGTTGGCGTACTGGTTGCCATACGGGTTGGGCGGCTGACCGTACGCACCAGGCTGCGGGTAACCCGGAGGCGGGTAACCGCCCTGCGGGTAACCGGGTTGCTGCGGGTAACCGGGTTGCTGCGGGTAGCCCGCGGGTTGCTGCTGGTAGCCGGGTTGCTGCTGGTAGCCGGGTTGCTGCTGGTAGCCGGCGGGCGGCTGCTTCTCGAAGTTCGGCGACGACGGCTGACCGTAGACCGCCGGCTGGCCCTGCGGCGGCCCGTAAGGGGGCTCGTTCGGCTGGTACGGCGGCTGCGGAGTGCTCACGGTCTGCTCCCGGGTGTGGGTGGTGTAGGCCAGAGGGTAGGGCACGGACCGACGCCGAACACCCTCGGTCGGCGGCGAATTCCGCGGCGTGCCGGCTATGTCCGCACTGTGCCGACTGATCGGGCCTCGGCCAGCCGCGCAAACCCGGCGACGTCGACGGTTTCGCCGCGGGCCGACGGATCGATGCCAGCAGCTCGCAGTGCGGCTTCGGCTGTGGCGGCCGACCCGGCCCAGCCGGCCAGTGCCGCGCGCAAGGTCTTGCGCCGCTGCGCGAAGGCCGCGTCGATGACGGCGAACACCTCGCGCCGGTCGGCTGACGTCCGCGGGGCCGGTTGCCGGACCAGCCGGACGAGACCGGAGTCGACGTTGGGCGCGGGCCAGAACACGGTCCGCGGTACGGCCCCGGCGCGGGTGGCGGCGGCGTACCAGGCCAGCTTGACGCTGGGGACACCGTAGGTGCGTGAGCCGGGCGGCGCGACCAGTCGGTCGGCGACCTCGGCCTGCACCATGACCAGCCCGCGTTCGAGCGCGGGCATGGTCGCCAGCAGGTGCAGCACCACCGGCACGGCCACGTTGTAGGGCAGGTTCGCGACGAGCGCCGTCGGCGGCGCGGGTAGCGGGTCGAGCCGCAACGCGTCGGCGGTGAGGACGTGCAACGTGGCGTCGGGCGCGCGGGCCGCGACGGTGCGGGGCAGGGCCGCAGCGAGCACGGGGTCGATCTCGACCGCGGTCACCGGATGGCCGGCGTCGAGCAGGCCCAGGGTCAGCGAGCCCAGTCCGGGACCGACCTCGAGGACGTGCTCACCGGCCGCGAGTTCCGCGGTGCGCACGATTCGCCGGATGGTGTTCGGGTCGTGCAGGAAGTTCTGCCCGAGCGTCTTGGTCGGGCGCACGCCGAGCTCACTGGCCAGCGCCCGGATGTCGGCCGGCCCGAGGAACGCGCCGCTCACCGCGCGCCGCCGCGTAGCGACTCGATGGTTACTCGTCGCGCCTCGATGTTCTAGTACCAGCCGCCGTGGGCCTGCCACGTCGACCATGCGCCACACGGGGTGCCGTAGCGGCTCGCGATGTAGTTCAGACCCCACTTGATCTGGGTCTGCGCGCTGTCGCGCCAGTCGGAGCCGGCCGAGGCCATCTTCGACCCGGGCAGCGCCTGCGGGATGCCGTAGGCGCCGCTGCCGGAGTTCTCGGCGTGCACCCGCCAGCCGCTCTCGTGGTTCCAGAGCGTCACCAGGCAGCTGTACTGGTCGTCACCCCAGCCGCGCTTGGCCAGCAGCTGCTTGGCGATGGCCTTCGCCGTGCCGGGGCTCGGCGCCGGGGCGACCGGGGCGACCGGGACGTCAGGGACGTCAGGGACGTTGGAACTGCTACTGACGGCGCCGCCCTCATGGCCGCTCGCCTCGATGATGGTCTGCCTCGTCCCGACCTTGAGGACCCGGGCGCGCGGCGCACGCAGCGTCTTGGCCGACAGCGTCGTCTTGCCGGCCATCTTGCCGTCGACGTAGACGAGCGCGTAGGTGACCTTGGCCTTGCCGTTCTTGCCGGCGATGACCACTTCGCTCGTCCCCTTGTTCAGGTCGGCGTCCTCGCGCCGGGTGGTCGAGTAGTGGACCGGCACGGTCTGGCTGACGAGCTTCTTGCTCACGCGCTGCAGCCGAATTATCTCGTTGTCGTGCAGGGTGGCCGCGGCCGGTGACGAGAGCCGATCGTCGGAGCCGACCGACAGCCCCAGCACCTTGAGCACGTCGCCGACGGTGGCCTCGGTCGTGGTCAGCTGATCGGTGCGCCCGTCGTGCACGACGCTGACCACGCGCGCAGTGCGGATCGCGATGTCGGTGGGTCGCAGCGGCAGGCGGCGCGAGCGGGACACCGACACGAAGTCACCCGTCGAGTAACCCAGCTGGGCCAGCGCGGCGCTCACCGTCGGCGCGGTGGTCCACACCTCGGTCTGTCGACCGTCGACATTCAGGTGCAGCAGCCGGCCGCGGCGCAGCACGATGCGCGAGCCGTCATTGACGTGGGCCGTCGCGCTGGGGGCGACGATGTCGTGGCTGGTGACGCGGTAGCCGTGGGCCTCGAGCACCTGCCCGACATTCGCAGCCGTGGTGCGGACGATGCGGGCGTGCCCGTCGACGACCAGCTTCACCGACTTGTCGACGGTGATCCACAGGACCGGGGCGGCGATCAGGCCGGCCAGGACGGCGCCGTTCACGCCATATTTGATGCTGCGCAGCACTGAGCGAGCTCCTCGGGGTGCACCGGTCGGGGCGCGGGTTCACGTCGGGCGGGTCACGAAACTGTAACGGACGACTCCGCCCACCCGGAACCGGGTGCGTCGCGACGTACTGAAGTGGTTCGTCGGCGCCCCGGAATCAGAGGTTGGCGCCGCAGACGGGCCAGGGACTCGACCCGCGCTGGTTGTAGAGCTTCGTCGCGACTGTGATCTGCTCCTCACGGCTGGCGAGGTCCGGGCGGCTGGCGAACTGGCCGCCACCGTTGGACTGCCAGGTGCCGATGTCGAACTGCAGGCCGCCGTAGAAACCGTTGCCGGTGTTGATGTGCCAGTTACCACCGGACTCGCAGCTGGCGACGGCGTCCCAATTCAGCCCGCTGTGGGTCACCTTCGGCTTGGGCCGCTTCTTGGTGCCGACCTTCTCGACCTTGGTCCGCGGCTGTGCCTGAACGACGCGCTCGACCAGCGTGCGGTCGGTCGCCTTGCCGTCGATGTAGACGACGTTGTAGATCAAAGCGGCCGAACCCGGCTTGCCGTCGGTGAGCACCTTGGTCTGATCGCGGTACATCGACTTGTCCGAGTGCTGGACTACGTCGAAGGCGATCGAGGTGTGCTTGGTGACCCGCTTGATGACGACGCGCTGAACCCGCACCGCCAGCCCCGCGGTCACCGCGGTGGTCTGCGCCGGGGTCACCCGATCGTGGGCGCCGACCTTGACGCCGAGTTGGGTGAGCACCTGACCGACGGTCGGGGCGGTCGTGACCGAGCGGACAGTGCGCTTGTCGGCAACGACCGACACCGCCTTGGGCGAACGTAGCGCGATGCTCGTGGCGCCCAGCGGGAGGCGCTTGGAACGCGAGACGGAGACGAAGTCGGCGACCGGGTAGCCGAGCGCCTGCAGCGCGTCGGCCACGGTGCGCTCGGTGGTCCAGACGGCCTTGCGCTGACCGTCGACGTTGAGGTGCAGCAGGCGAGCGCGCTGGAGCACGATCTTCGTGCCGTTCTTCAGGTGTGATTTCAGGGCCGGGGCGACCAGGTCGTGTCCGCTGACGTGGTAGCCGGCGCCCTGCAGCGCGCCCTGCACGTTGCTCGCCGAGGTCTGGATCTTCTTGCTCTGACCATCGACCACCAGTGTCACTGACGCGGCGTCAGCCGAGGTGGCGAAGGCGGCCGCGCCACCGACCAGTCCGGCCACGACTGCTCCGTAGAGGCCGTACTTGATGCTGCGCCGCACTCAGCTCTCCCTCGTTCAAATCCCGCTGGTGACTACCCATTGGTCACGGCACGGTAACGAGGGGGTCTCCGTCGGGACAAATCGCGTTTCCGCGATATGCCGGCTTTGCTAGTTTTGCCGGGACGGCCTATACCCGCGGAACCGCGGTAAACACTGACGCAACGGACCGCATCCGGCCGGTCTGTGACAGCCGACACCGTGCCCGCGATCCGCGCGGATCGCGGTCAGGAGGCGTCGAAACCGAAGACCCGCCGCCCGGTCGCCACGAGGGCCGCGCACAACTCGTCCAGCTCGTGCCCACCGGCCCCCGCAAGCCCCCGCACGGTCAGCGGCAGCAGCCGCGGCGCGTTGGGCCGCCCCCGCAGCGGATGCGGGGTCAGGAAGGGCGCGTCGGTCTCCACCAGCACCTGGTCGATGGGCGCGACCGCGGCCGCCTCCCGCAACGCGGGCGCGTTGCGAAACGTCACCACCCCGGGGAACGACATGACGTAGCCCGCGGCCGCACACTCCCGCGCCATCGCCGCGTCGCCGGAGAACGCATGGAACACCACCTGCTCCGGCGGCCTCTCCTCCCGCAGGATCCGCAGCACGTCCGCGTGCGCGTCCCGGTCATGGATCATCAGCGGCTTGCCGACGCGTTTGGCCAGGTCGATGTGGCGGCGGAAGTGCTCCTGCTGCGCGGCCGGCTCCGTGCGATCCCAGTGGTAGTCGAGCCCGGTCTCGCCCACGGCCACGACCTTCGCATCGGCCGCCAACCGCTCCAGCTCGGCATACCCCGCGTCGTCCAGCGCCGCGATCTCGGTCGGATGCACCGCCACCGCCGCATACACGTCCGGATGCGCCCGAGCCGCCGCCACACACCACTGCGAGCTGGCGACGGTGTCCCCCACCGTGATCGCCGCAACGACCCCGACCGCCCGCGCCTCGGCCATGACCTCAGCCACGAAGTCGGTGGACGCCGCGACCCCGGCCCGCTCCGCCATCGCGTCCAGGTGCGTGTGCGCGTCGAACACCGGCGCCGGCAGCGGCTCAACGTCGGTTGCGTCCACGGCTGGAACGTAACCGGTTGTCGGAGGCGGGCGGCGGTCCGCCCGCAGGAAACGACGGCCCGCTTTATTAAGCCGTCGTTTCCGAGGACGGATCGCCGGGCGGCTCACGCGAGCTCAGCCGGGCGAGTTCTTCATCGACGACCTTCGGGTCGAGCTTCGTGAAGATCGGCGTCGGAGTGCCCAGTTCGCGGCCGACGTCGATGGGCGTCGACTCCCAGCGCGCGCCGGTGTCGTAATCGCCGGTCAGCACCGAGTAGGACGGTGACCCCACCGCGGTCTCCTCGTCTATCTCGACGAGTTCCGGCATTCCCGCCCAGCGTTCGTCCCCGCGCAATGTCTGATGCACCTTCGATGACGAGACGGGCAGGAACGGGGTCAGCAGGGTCTTGGCGTCGTCGACCACCTGCAGGGCGACGTGCAGCACCGAGGCCATCCGCTCGGGGTCGGTGTTCTTGAGCTTCCACGGCTCCATGTCGGACAGGTACTTGTTCGCCGATGCGACCACACCCATCGCTTCGCCGATGGCCGCCTTCTGCCGCGAGCGGGTGAGCAGCTCGCCGACCGTGCCGAAGGCCGCCTGCGACGACGCGAGCAGCGCGTGGTCGGCGTCGGTGAGCGCACCGGCGGCGGGGATCGCGCCGAGGTTCTTCGCCGTCATCGACACGGTGCGGTTGACCAGGTTGCCCCAGCCGGCGACAAGTTCGTCGTTGTTGCGGCGGACGAACTCGGCCCAGGTGAAGTCGGTGTCCTGGTTCTCCGGGCCGGCCACGGCGAGGTAGTAGCGCAGCGCGTCGGCGTCATAGCGGGCGAGCATGTCCCCGACGTAGATGACGACATTGCGCGAGGACGAGAACTTGCGGCCTTCCATCGTCAGGAACTCACTCGACACGACCTCGTACGGGCGGTTCAACGCGCCGAGGCTGCCCGGCTCGCCGCCCTTGGCGCCGATCCCCGAGTAGCCGAACAGCATCGCCGGCCAGATCTCGGAGTGGAAGACGATGTTGTCCTTGCCCATGAAGTAGTAGGCGCGGGCGTCGTCATTCTGCCACCACGCGCGCCACGCGTCGGGGTCACCAGAGCGCTGGGCCCACTCGATGGACGCGGACAGGTAGCCGATCACGGCGTCGAACCAGACGTAGATCTTCTTGTCGGTGCGATCACGCCAGCCGTCGAGCGGGACGGGGATGCCCCATTCGAGGTCGCGGGTGATGGCCCGGGGCTTCAGGTCGTCGAGCAGGTTGAGGCTGAACTTCGAGACGTTGGGGCGCCAGTGGTCCTGCTTGCCGAGCCAGGTCGCGAGCACGTCGGCGAAGGCGGCCAGGTCGAGGAAGTAGTGCTCGGTCTCGACGAACTTCGGCGTCTCACCGTTGATCTTCGATACCGGGTTGATCAGGTCGATGGGGTCGAGCTGGTTGCCGCAGTTGTCGCACTGGTCGCCGCGCGCGTGCGGGTAGCCGCAGATGGGGCAGGTGCCCTCGATGTAGCGGTCGGGCAGGGTACGGCCGGTGGACGGGCTGATCGCGCCCAGCTGGGTGCGCGGGAAGACGTAGCCGTTGGCGAGCAGGCCCAGGAACAGCTGCTGCGTGATCGCGTAATGGTTCTTCGTCGTCGTCCGGGTGAACAGGTCGTAGGACAGGCCGAGGTGCTGCAGGTCCTTCGCGATCACCAGCGAGTTGCGGTCGGCCAGGTCGCGCGGCGTCACACCCTCGTTGTCGGCCTGTACCTGGATGGGCGTGCCATGCTCATCGGTGCCGCTGACCATGAGCACCTTGTTGCCGACCATCCGCTGGTAGCGGCTGAAGACGTCGGACGGGACGCCGAAGCCGGCGACGTGCCCGATGTGGCGCGGGCCGTTCGCGTAGGGCCAGGCGACGGCGGTCAAAATGTGCTCGTTGCTCACGAATCCAGCCTAGTGACGGCCGGCGAAGCCCTTTCGGAGTCGGCTAATGCGGCGGTTCCCACGCGAGCATCCGGTGCACCCCGCGGGCGGCGACGCGAGCCGGCACCACACGCGCCGCGGCGTCCCGAAGCCGCACCGCGGCCGGCTTGTCGGCCTGGGTCACCCGGGCGGCGCGTGACGCAGCTTTGACGAAGCGCTGGGTCCGGGGGCGGCGCAGCGCGTCGTAGCGGGCCAGGGCGCCGGGCACGTCGCGGCCGTCATCGACCAGCGCGGCGAGCGCGACGGCGTCCTCGAGCGCCTGGCATGCGCCCTGCCCGAGGTTGGGGGTCATGGCGTGGGCGGCATCGCCGAGCAACGCCACCCGGCCGTGCTGCATCGGCGGCAGCGGCGTGACCAGCGAGTAGATGTCGTGTCGGAGCACGGCGGCGGGTGTGGTGGCGCGCACGATGCGCGCGATCGGGTCGTGCCAGCTGCCGAAGCGGCGCAGCACCTCGGCGTGCTCGTCGGCCGCCCGCTCGCCCACGCGCGTGTTGGCGGTGGCGAACCAATAGACGCGGCCGTCGAGCATGATCGTCGCGCCGAACTCCGCACCGCGCCCCCACGTCTCGGCACCGCCGTCGAGGTCGAACGGCTCGTCGGTGACCCCGCGCCAGGCGGTGAATCCTGCGTACCGGACGCCGGGGTGCGCCGGGTTCAGGGCGGTGCGAATGACGCTGCGCAGGCCGTCGGCCGCGACGACCAGGTCAGCCGGCTCGGCGCCGCCGGCATGCACCACCGTGCCGTCTGGATCCACCGACGTCACGTCGACCCCGGTGCGCAGCGCCTGCGCGCTCAACACGTCGAGCAACTGCGCCCGCAGCTGGGCGCGGTGCACGAGCAGGATCTCGAACAGCGAATCGCTGGGGTCGATCCGCGACAGCCAGCGGCCGTCGGCCCGGCGGGCGCCGCCGACCTGCATGGCCGCGGCCGACGCGATGTCCGGCCAGACGCCGAGCCGCTCGAGCGCGGTGCGGGCATTGGGCCACAGCGAGATGCCGGCACCGATCTCCCCCGGGCGCTCGTCGCGTTCGAGGACCTGGACCTGCCAGCCGCGGCGCTCGAGGGCAATGGCGGCGGCCAGGCCGCCGATCCCGCCGCCCACGACGATGGCGTGCACCGGGCCACCGTAACCCCACGACGGGCCGCCGTAACGATCTTGTGCGGACGGTGAATATAGATGCCGAAAATCTCCGTCACCCCAGCCGGACCCCGTCGTTATGACCTGTACGCGCCCTGTGCGCCGGACTTGCGCCCGCCCCCACCTGATCCGGGAGACAACATGACGACTTCGCACCTGACCACCCGACGCCGGCTGGCCGTCGCCGCCGTCGCCGTCCTGACCGGCGCCGGCGTCGCCGTCGCTGCCGGTGACGCGAGCGCCGGCGCCGCAACGTGGGCCCCGACGGCCACCAAGGCGTTGACGCTGGCGAACGCGACCCCTCTGGGTGCCGCCGCCTCGACGCAGCAGTTGCGCCTGACGATCGGCCTGACGCCCCGCGACCGGGCCGGGCTCGACGCGCTGATCAAGCGGCAGGCGACCCCTGGCTCGGCCGACTACGAGAGCTTCCTGACCCCGGCCCAGTTCACCTCACGCTTCGCCGCCACGTCGGCCAGCGCCAACGCGGTGCGTCAGTACCTCGTGGCCCAGGGCATGAAGAACGTGACCGTCGCCCCGAACCGGCTGCAGGTGAGCGCCGACTCCAGCGTGGCGTCGGCCCAGAAGGCGTTCAACACGAAGATCGCGAGCTTCCGCCAGGCCGGCCACACCGTGCTGGCGAACACCGCGGCCGCGCAGGTGCCAGCTGCACTCGCCGGCCAGGTCAGCGGCGTGCTCGGCCTGTCGACGCTCGGCCCGCAGGCGGCGCCGTCGGTCAGCGTGCCGAAGCTGACCGGGTACTACCCGAAGGAGTTCAACACCGTCTACGACTCCGGCACGACGAGCCCAGGAACCAACACCACGCTGGCCGTGATCGCCGAGGGCGATCTGACGCAGACCGTCAAGGACCTGCGCACGGCCGAGGCGCAGCAGCACCTGCCACAGGTGCCGGTCAGCCTCGTGTACTCCGGCGTCAAGAGCCCCGACACCGCCGGCGCCGACGAGTGGGACCTCGACACGCAGACGTCCACCGGTGCGGCGCCGAGTGCGAAGCGGCTCTACATCTACATCGCGACGTCGCTCAGCGACGCCGACCTGGCGCGCTCGATCAACCAGTTCGTCGCGCAGAACGTGGCGAAGTCCGGCTCGGCCTCGCTGGGCGAGTGCGACGCGGTGCCGTTCCTGGACGGCTCGATGACCGTCGATGACATCGCGTTCGCCGAGGCCGCCGTGCAGGGCCAGACCTTCTTCGCCTCGTCCGGTGACACCGGCAGTGCCTGCGCCGTCGCCCCGACCAACGGTGCGCCCGGCGCCGGACTGCCCGACACCGAGTACCCGGCCTCGTCGCCGTACGTGGTCGCCGTGGGCGGCACGACACTGGACACCGACGCGAACGACGCCTACCAGACCGAGATCGCCTGGAACGCCGGCGGCGGCGGAGTCTCGCCGGTCGAGAACAGCCCGTACTGGCAGAACGGGGTGTCGCCGACGTCGGCCGGCGCACTGCGGGGCGTCCCGGATGTCGCGTTCGACGCCGACCCCAACACCGGCGCGCTGATCTACGTCGACGGCACCCCGGAGCAGATCGGTGGCACCAGCCTGGCGTCCCCGCTGGCCCTCGGGCTGTGGACGCGGGTGCAGGCCAGTCACAGCGGCAAGCTCGGGTTCGCGTCGCCGAAGCTGTACGCGCTGTACACCAAGGCGCAGGGTACGTCGCCGTTGCCGCCGAGCGCGGTGCCCGGCTTCCATGACATCGTCCTCGGGGTCAACGGCGCGTACACCGCGTCGCCCGGCTACGACTACACGACCGGTCTGGGCAGCTGGGACGTCGCCGCCCTGAGCAAGGCGCTCAAGTAGCCCGCCTTTCCTCGATGATCTCGGCCCGAGCACGCGTGGATGCGTGCTCGGGCCGAGATCATCTGCCGGACGGGGCGGTCTTGGCCGCCACCACCGCGTCGAACACCGCGCGCTTGGGGACGCCGCGGGCCCGCGCGACCTCGGCGATCGCGTCCTTGCGGGGCTGACCGGCGGCCTCCCGCTGCCTGACCTCGTCGACGAGCAGGGCGTCGTCGGGCGCATCGGCGACCGGTCGCGCGCCGGCCACGACGACGGTGATCTCGCCGCGCACCTCCCCCGCGGCCCACTCCGCCAGCTCGCCGAGTGAGCCGCGACGCACCTCTTCGTGGGTCTTGGTCAGCTCGCGGCACACCGCGGCCGCCCGCTGGGCCCCGAACGCGTCGACCAGATCGGCCAACGCCGCCCCGAGCCGGTGCGGCGCCTCGAAGAACACCATCGTGCGGGCCTCGGCGGCGAGGGCGGCCAGGGCCCGGCGCCGCTCGCCGGCCTTGCGTGGCAGGAAGCCCTCGAAGCAGAACCGGTCGACGGGCAGGCCCGACACGGCCAGCGCCGTGGTGACCGCCGACGGGCCGGGCAGGCAGGTGATCGCCACTCCGTCCGAGACCGCGGCGGCGACGAGCCGGTAACCGGGATCGGACACCGAGGGCATGCCCGCATCGGTGACGACCAGGACGTCCTGGCCGTCGTGCAGGGCCTCGAGCAGGTGCGGCACGCGGCTGCTCTCGTTGGCGTCGAAGAATGACACGACGCGCCCGACCGGGGTCACGTCCAGGTCGGCGCACAGCCGGCGCAGCCGCCGGGTGTCCTCGGCCGCGATGACCGGCGCGGCGGCCAGGGCCGCGCGCAGCCGGGTGGACGCGTCGGCCGCGCGCCCGAGCGGGGTCGCCGCCAGAATCACCCGTCCGCGTCCGTCACCCACGCGGTGCACC
>CAXTHY010000015.1:15455-19993 GCA_964244175.1 uncultured Jatrophihabitans sp.
AGCGCGCGGCCCGGCTGGACCTACTATCGACGGGTGACCGCGACGCTCGAGGCCGCCGAAGAAGCGGCCGGCGACGATCTCGATCACGAGCCGCCCCGGCCGGCCCGCCCGGTGCCCGCTGCGCTGGCGCCGTGGGAGGACCCGCGGCCGTGGGTCGGCTGGCTCGGGACGCTGGCCATTGCCGTGCTCGCCGTCGTCACCCGTTTCTGGGCCCTCGGCTTCCCCCCGGGGAAGAACATCATCCCCAAGAACGGGATGAACTTCGACGAGGTCTACTACGCCGTCGAGGCGCAGGAGATCCTGCGCTACGGCTACGAGGACAACCGCGGGTACGAGTTCATCGTCCATCCGCCGCTGGGCAAGCTGCTGATCGCGCTGTCGGAGAAACTGTGGGACGGCAGCAGCAAGGAATGGCTGACGAACTCCATCGGCTGGCGCATTGCGCCGGCGGTGTTCGGCTGTCTCGGCGTGATCATGATGACCCGCATCGTGCGGCGGATGATGCGCTCGAACCTCTTCGGCATCATCGGCGGCCTGCTGATGGCGATGGAGGGTATGTCGCTCGTCCTGGCCCGGACCGCGATCCTCGACATTTTCCTGCAGACGTTCATCATTGCCGGGTTCGGTGCGCTGGTCGTCGACCGCGACAAGATGCGGGCGCGGTTGGCCGGGTTGATCGCCGACGGTGCCGACCTCTCCGGCGGCGTCCCCACGCTCGGGCCGCGCCCGTGGCGCCTCGTCGGCGGTGTCATGATCGGTCTGGCCGGTGCGGTGAAGTGGACGACGCTGTCGTTCTTCGTCCTGTTCGTCATCCTTTCGCTGCTCTGGGACCGTGGCGCGCTGAAGTCGGCCGGCGTCCGTCGGCCCTGGCGCAGCTGGGCCCGTCGGTCGTTCCTGCCCGGTCTCGGGTCGCTAGTGGTCGCGCCGATCGCCGCTTACCTGATGACCTATCTCGGGTGGTTCGCCGGCGAGAACAGCTTCAACCGGCACTGGGCCGACCGGCACAGCCCGTCGGGACACCTCGATCTCCCGTTCGGCATCCGGGTGCCGTTCAACTGGGATTGGGTGCCCAGCCCGCTGCGGTCTCTGGGGTGGTTCCACCTCGACGCGTACCGGTTCCACCAGAGCCTCGACAGCGGCCACACGTATCAGTCGAATCCGTGGAGCTGGCTGGTCCTCGGCCGCCCCGTCGACTTCTACTACAACGGCTCCGAGAAGACATGCGGCGCCCAGGCCTGCTCGCGCGAAGTGCTGCTGCTCGGCACCCCGCTGCTGTCGTGGGCCTTCGTGCCGATGCTGCTCTGGCTGGGCTGGCACTGGATCACCACGCGGGACTGGCGGGCGGGCGCGGTGTGGGTTGCGTTCATTGCCGGCTGGCTCGTCTGGTTCCAGAACCTGGCCCGGACGATGTTCCTCTTCTACCTGGCTCCGCTAGTGCCGTTCCTGATCATCGGGCTGACGCTGGCTCTGGGCACGATGCTCGGGCCGGCGCTGCCGGGCGCCGCCGGGCCCGGCGCTGCGGCCAGCACGCTCGGCCCCGATCAGCCGGCGTCCCCGCAGCCAGACGTGCAGTACGAACGTGCTCGCCGACGCCGACAGTGGGGCATTGCCGGCGTCACTACGTTCCTTGCGCTCGTCGTCGTCGACTTCGCCTGGATGTGGCCGATCTTCACCGGCGGCCTGTTGACCTACGACGAATGGCACGCGCATATGTGGCTGCCCTCGTGGGTTTGACCGCGGCAAAGTAGGGTCTGGAGACCGACGTCAATACGAGGAGACTTTCCCTTATGAGCCTGGCCGCCAAGCTCCGACGCACACCACTTCGGGCCGTCACGGGTGCCTACATCGTCAATGCCGGCGTGGGGAAGTTCAGCGCTGACGAAGACACCGCGAAGGCGCTGCACGGCCTGGCCACCGGCACCTACCCGTTCCTCGGGAAGGTTCAGCCCAACGTCTTCGCCAAGGGTCTGGCCGCCGGTGAGGTCGCGGTCGGCTCGGTGCTGCTGCTGCCGTTCATCTCCCCGGTGGTGGCCGGGGCGGTGCTGACCGGCTTCTCGGGTGCGCTGCTGAAGCTCTACTGGGACACCGAGGGCATGCACGAGCCGAACGATCCGCGCCCGACACAGCAGGGCATCGCGATTTCGAAGGACGTGTGGATGTTCGGCATCGGTGCCGGTCTGATCGCCGACGGGCTGCTCGAGCCGGCGCACGACAAGCGCCTCGAGGTCAGTGCCGCGCTCAGCGAGAAGCGGGCCGAGAAGGGCCGGCGCGCCAAGCGCAAGGCCAAGAAGGCGGCGAAGCAGTCCAACGGCGAGTTCCTCAAGCAGGCACGCAAGGCGGCCAAGGACGCCCAGGCCGAGGCCCGCAAGCGGGGTCAGAAGGCGGCGAAGAAGGCGGCCAAGAAGGCGGCGAAGGCCTCGGCCAAGGGCGGCACCCCGCCGGCCGACGGGCGCGCCGACCAGGCTCAGGTCGTGGTCGAGCGGGCCAAGCAGGCCCGCGACGCCGCCAAGAGCTACGTCGACGAATACGGCCCCGTCGCGGCCGAAAAGGCCAAGCAAGCCCGCGACGCCGCCCGTGACCTCGTCGACGAGTACGGCCCCGTCGCGGCCGAGAAGGCCAAGCAGGCCCGCGACGCCGCCAAGAGCTACGTCGACGAATACGGCCCGGTGGCGGCCGAAAAGGCCAAGCAAGCCCGCGACGCCGCCAAGAGCTACGTCGACGAATACGGCCCGGTGGCGGCCGGAAAGGCCAAGCAAGCCCGCGACGCCGCCAAGAGCTACGTCGACGAATACGGCCCCGTCGCGGCCGAGAAGGGCAAGCTGGCACGCAAGGCGGCCAAGCAGGCGGCCGAGCGGGCGAAGGCGGCCGCAGGCCGCTAGGTATTTACGCTGGCGGCGGCTGCTCCGCGGGTCGGTGCGCCCGCCGCCGTTGCCCTGACTCGGGAGGTCGCGCGTGTTCTATCCGCTCACCGTCCGCGATTTCCTCGATCGCGCGGTCCACGTCTATCCCGATCGCATCGGCGTGGTGGACGAACCGCAGCAGCCGGCACCGAGCCTCGGCGAACTCACCTATCGCGAGATCGGTGAGCTGGCCCGGGCGCAGGCGGCGAAGCTCGACCAACTGCGGGTGCCCGTGGGCGGTCGCGTCGCGTTCATCTCGCAGAACTCGGCGCGACTGCTGACGTCCTTCTTCGGGGTCGCCGGCTACGGGCGGGTGCTCGTGCCGATCAACTTCCGGCTCAGCAAGTCCGAGATCAAGTACATCGTCGAACACTCCGGGGCCGACATCGTGTATTGCGATCCCGAGCAGGAGAAGGTGCTGGACGCGCTCGACGTCGCCCACAAGTTCGTGCTCGGCGACGACGACGATCTTTATCGGCGCGACACCGAACCGGCTGGGTGGGATGAACCGGACGAAGCCGCGACGGCGACGATCAACTACACGTCCGGCACGACGGCGCGGCCCAAGGGCGTCCAGTTGACGCACCGCAACAACTGGCTCAACGCAACGGTGTTCGGTCTGCACACGCAGCTCAGCGACCGCGACGTCTACCTGCACACGCTGCCCATGTTCCACGCCAACGGCTGGGGTATGCCGTTCGGCATCACCGGCGTGGGCGCGAAGCACGTCGTGCTGCGCAAGGTCGACGGCACCGAGATCCTGCGCCGCGTGGACGAGCACGGCGTCACCATCATGTGCGCGGCCCCGGCGGTCATCTCGGCGGCGCTCGACGGTGCCGCGAACTGGGACGGCGACATCCCGGGCCGCGACCGCGTGCGCATCATCGCCGCCGGCGCTCCGCCGCCGACGCGCACCATCGAACGGGTGCTCGACGAGCTGGGCTGGGAATTCATCCAGATCTACGGCCTCACCGAGACGTCTCCGCTGGTGACGATCAACCGTCAGCGCGCCGAATGGGACGACCTGTCGACCCACGAGCGGGCCCGGAACCTGGGCCGGGCCGGCGCGCCCGCCCTCGGCGTGCGCATCGACATAGACGCCGACGGCGAGGTGCTCACCGCGTCGAACCACAACCTCGACGGCTACTGGGAACAGCCCGAAGCGAGCGAGGAAGCGCAGCGGGGCAACTGGTTCCACACCGGTGACGGCGGAATCATCGACGACGACGGCTATCTCGTGATCCAGGACCGCAAGAAGGACGTGATCATCTCCGGCGG
The DNA here is from genome assembly GCA_964244175.1 of uncultured Jatrophihabitans sp. GTDB lineage: Bacteria > Actinomycetota > Actinomycetes > Mycobacteriales > Jatrophihabitantaceae > Jatrophihabitans. The sequence continues at coordinate 19,634 of CAXTHY010000015.1, forward strand.
CGAGAACGTGTCGTCGATCGAGGTCGAAGACGCGCTCATGTCGCACGACGCGGTCAAAGAGGTCGCGGTCATCGGCGTCCCGGACGAGAAGTGGGGTGAGCTGGTCACCGCCTTGGTCGTCAGTGACGGCAGTGACGTCACCTCCGAAGAACTGATCAAGCACTGCCGCGAGGAGCTCGCCGGCTACAAGTGCCCCAAGCGGGTCGAGTTCGTCGACGAGTTGCCCCGCACCGCCACCGGCAAGCTGCAGAAGTTCAAGCTGCGCGAGAAGTTCTGGGCCGGCTACGACCGCCAGGTCAACTGATGGACGCGCCGCCGGTGGTCGTGCGCTCGATGTAGCCGTTGTTGCCGACGGCGACG
>CAXTHY010000015.1:20003-55509 GCA_964244175.1 uncultured Jatrophihabitans sp.
CAGCTCGAGGGTGTCGCGGTTGGCCACGGCCTCGGCGACGATGGTGATGGTCCCGGGGTCGTCGAGGTCGCGTCGGGTGGCCGCCTCCGGGAGGAGCAGGTGCAGGCGGACAACGTCGACGAGCAGCGCCGTCGATAGCACGACGGCCACCGACACCCCGAGCGCACCGATCGTGTCGGTGGCGTAGTGGAAGTGGTTGCGCACTAAGCCGACGGCCGCCAGCGGCACCCACGCGCTGAGCAGCACCACGACGACGACGCGCGCGAGCCGGTGCAAGGGCACCTGGCCCGAGACCACGAGCAGGACGACCGCGGTCGCTGCGACACTCGTCTCGTGCCCGCTCGGGAAGCAACCCTGCACGGCCGCGCCGACCGAGACCACCTGCGGGCCGAGCGTGCGCCCGATCAGTGGCTTGAGCACCCATTCGGTGACGCCGAGCGCGAGCAACGGTGCGCCCACCGCGAACAGCGCGACGTCCCACCGTCGAAACAGCGCAGCGATGACGACTACCCCGGCCAGCAGACCGGTCGACAGCCATGGATCGGTGACGCCCAGCAGCGCCGCGGCACTGGTACGGCCGATGTGTTCGTCGAATTCGACAAACACCCGGGTGTCGAAGCGCGTCGTCCGCCCGTGGAAGAACGCGATCGCAAGTGCGGCGGTGACCGCGGCGCCCGAGGCGATCGACACGGTGGCAGCCAGGCGCCACCGGGCGTCGATCAACGGTCCAGGCATGCGCCCCATGGTTCCAGCCCCAGCTGTGCCTCACGGCGCCCCCGTTCCGTTACGAGGACGGCGGCACGACGGCATCCACGAGCTGCGACAACGGCGTGGCCAATCGGCCGGTGAGTTGCTCCACCGCGGGCGATACCGCCTCGAGATAGCCCTCGCGAGCCGAGATGTGGAACGACGCGAGCAACTCGGCGAACGGGGCGGGCAGGCCGGCTTGCTCGATCAGGCCGTTGACGTAGGCGTCGTCGTCGACGTCGACCACCGCCACGTCACGGCCGCCGATGCGTGCGGCCAGGGCAGCGAGGTCGGCTGAGGAGAGCGACTCGGGGCCGGTGATGTCGTAGGCGGTGTTGTCGGCCGAGCCGCTGGCCAGCGCCGCGGCGGCAGCCGCGGCCGCGTCGGCGCGGGTCACGTAGGCGTAGCGGCCGGCACCGGCGTTGGTCACCAACTGCCCCGACTGGGCCGCCTGCTGCAGCGTCGGGATCTGCATTTCGGCGTAGATGTTGTTGCGCAGGAAGGTCCAACCCAGACCGCTGTCGCGCAGGGCCTGTTCGGTGCCGGCGTGATCGGGCACGACACCGGCCGGGTTGTCCCGCTCCGGCCGCGCGATCGAGGTGTACAGCACGTGCTGCACCCCGGCCTGTGCGGCGGCCTGGGTCGCTGCGATCTGCGTCGGGAGCCGGGCGCCGACCACGTCGGTCGACACCAGCAGCAGTCGATCGACGTCGGCAAATGCGGCGGGCAGCGAGTCGGGGCGCTCGAAGTCGCCGGCGCGCACCTCGACGCCGCGGGCGGCGAGATCGGCCAGGGAGTCCGGCGTCCGGGTGATGAGCACGACCTGGCTCGGGTCGACGCGCTCGAGCAGTTCGGCCGTAGCCAGTCGTCCGAGCTGTCCGGATGCTCCGGTGATGGCGTACGTCATGAGTTCGCTCCCGTCGAGTAACTGCAACCAAGTTGATGACGAATCAACTGTAGCCATGTCGGCGCGTCAGTGATCGGCGCTTGGCCCTGTCCGTCATCTGGGCGCGCGCGTACCGCGTCCATTGTTCGCCGAGTTCGACGCACGGCGTCGTGAGGTCGATGAAGAGGACGTCGTCATCAAGCTCGGCGTACCAGCGTCGCGCCATTTCCGTCGCAATGTTGTGGTACTTGGTGAATGCGGCGCCGGCAATGAGATACCGGGTCGAGGGGGTCCCGGCGCCCCGGACCGGGTACCCGTTTGCATCCGTCGTGGCGATTGCCCGCAGCCCCAGGATCCGATGGTCCACGTCGAACAGCAGCTCTACTGCGGCCGGAGAGCCGAGCGCTTCGAACGCGGCACAATTGATGGCCAGGGTGCCGCGACGCTGGATCGTGATTTGTGGTGGGCTCGTCGACGGTATCCGCTCGTGACAACGCACATCGACCTGGCGCGGCACTCAAACCGCCTCCATTCACCAGTACGCCGCGAGCAAATGGTTCAGTGTGCTTACGCGGTCCCGCATAAGCGCAGCACGATCCCGACCAGCAACAACACAGCCGAGAGCGCCGCCAACGGTGGAGCATGGCGAGTCACGGGGCTCGACAGCCTGCGGCGCGGGTGAACGATCGTCACCCCCTGCAGCTGGTGGGCGGAGAAGGCGAGAGCCGTGAACTGGAGCACCCCGATAGCACCGAGGTAGATGAGAAGTTCGGCGATCGGCTCGGCGCTCATGATCGTCGCACGATCGAGGCGGCCGGTGCTCGTTTCGATATCGTCATGTCACCCGCTTCCAGTAGTTTGCCGTCAGTTCTCGCCATTGCTGGCGAACACTCAGCTATGGGCTTCGCCCAGGTCCGGTAGTTGATCGTCGTGCATCGCGCTGAGCAGCTGATCGTCGTGCGTCACATCGAGCTCGTGATTGTTCCGCGCCCGGTTGCTGGTGACGGGTGTGGCCGCGTCGTTCAGGCACATACAGAGCACACCGTCGTCGAGGTACGCGTTGCGGCGCAGCGAAGTGGAGGTATCGATGGCGTAGAACTTCGTAAAGGCCATCGCGGTGATCACGAAGGGGCCTTTGTCGCTGCCGGCTGGTCGCCTGACGACGTAGGCATTCGACCGGCGGGGATCAATGGGGCGCAGCCCGACGATGCGCTCGCACGCGTCGTACAGCAGTTCGACGGCCCCAGGTGAACCAAGCGCCGTGTACGCCGACCGGTTCAACGACATGTTGCCCCGGCGTAGCACGGTGATCTGCGGTTGCGCGTTGAGTTGGAGCAGACTGCGGCTGAAGGTTTCGAAATTAGGCATTGCGGCTCGCGCGCTCTTCCCGTCACGCGGCTCGTGGCCTGGCCGCGCTGATTGCCACCGGTCCCCGAAGACGCGGCGGGTCGCGTCAACCAGGCTTACGGTAGCTAATTCGAGCGCTTCGTCGTGATCGGTTCCAACCGGCGAAAAACAACCGAGCGGGCCCGACCCGGTGTGGGTCGGGCCCGCTCGGACGTCGAGAACCACCATCGGGGTCAGTTCGTGGAGTCCGGCTCGGAGCTTCGGTGCGTGGCGAGGTACGCCGCGATGCCGGCCCCACCGAGCAACGCCGCGCCGCCGGCCGCCAGCAGCCCGGAGTCCTGGGTCCCCGCGGTGCTGCCGCCCCCGGTGTCGGCGCTGCCGCCGGGCACCTTGGTCATCTGCGAGGCCAGGAACGGCGCAGCCGCTTGCAGCACCGCCGCTTTGGTCTTCGGGGTCTCGAATGCGCCCATGTAGACGCCGTTCTCGGCGGGCTTGTTCAGCAGGTTCGCCACGATGGCTGCGTGGCGCGCTTCGATGCCGAAGATGCTCGCGGCCGCCTGCAAGATCGCCGGATTCTTGATGTACCCAGCCGCACCCAGGTAGGCGCCGACACCCACGTTTTCGAACGTGAAGCTGGTCGTCAGGTACTTCTCCTTGCTGGCGAAGACGCCATCCAAGTTGACCTTGGGCTTGGCGACAGGCGTGCCACCCAGCTTTTGAATGGTCTGGGTGACCAGCTTCACGTGCGTCTCTTCGTCTTTCTGGATCTTGGCCAGATACTGCTTGGCCTGGCCGGACAGCAGGTTGCGCGCATTGCCCTGCTCGTAGAAGGTCGCCTCGAGATATTCGAGGGTGAGGGCGAAGTTCAGGACATCGATATCGGAGCTGAAGTCAGCCGGCGCCGAGAGCAGGAACCGGTTGTTCAAGGCGTCCAATGCGACGTGCTCGGACACCTCGTCGAGCTCGCCGTGTACAAGATCGCGATGCTGTGACATGGGTTGTGTCCTCTCAGCCGAAGTAGGGCTTGGCTTTGGCGAGCACGTAGCTCATTGGTTTGTTTCCCTCGACCGAAGCCGCGGGGAACGGGCTCCCGCCGGTCAGGTGCTCGAGGATCGCGGCGTGGCGGGACTCGACTCCGGCAATCTCGGCCGCGGCCAGCAACACGGCCGGGCTCTTGATGCGGGTGACCTGGCCTTGATAGGCCGTGACGCCAAGCTCCTCGAACTGCACCGCGGTGGCCAGGAAGTTATCGGCGTTGGAGAACGTCTTGCTCGGGAACTTCAGCTTGGGTTTGGTCACCGGCGTCCCGTTCAATTTCTTGATCGTTCCCATGACGGCCGTCACGTGGGCTTGTTCGTGGCTGCGAATGGGGGTCACCAGTTCCAGGTCCCGGCCGCTGAGCAGGCCCTTGGACAACCCCATCGCGTAGAAGTTGTACTCCAGGTACTCCAGCGTCAACGCGTAGTTGAGAATGCCCAGGTCGCCCTTGGTGGAGGCTGGGGCGGCGGACGCGCTGCCCATTCCGGTCACCGCGCCGCTGGCGACAAACGCTGCCCCTACTCCGACCAGGCCCGCCAACCGCAAGAAGTCCCGGCGATCGGTCTCACGATTGAAGGTGATTACCGGCTCGCCGCCGAATAGCTCGTCATTACTCAAGGCATTCCCCTTTGACTCGCTGCGACATGCTCAGGTCGTGGCTCGATTTACCAGACACGCAAATATTGCCTTGTGAATCGACCATCGCGACATGTCCGACATCGAACGTAGCAGAGCTTTTCATCGTGGGTTCCTGACGAGCGGAAATATTCATTGGTGGCAGCAAGAAACATTTCGGGAGGCAAGAGAGTGGATAGAATGATTGGCGTTTGAATAGAAGAAACATTGGAACTACCCGCGCCCTATTCGATAGTCGCGGCTAACGTTCGCGTTCATGGACGTGATGTCGCGCGCTAGCCAGGATTACCTCAAGGTGATCTACACGCTGACCACGAGTGGTTATCTGGTCACCAACGGCCTGCTCGCCCGCGAGCTCGGGGTCTCGCCACCGTCGGTCTCGGCGATGGTCAAACGCCTGTCCGACGAGGATCTGTTGCAACGTCCGCACGGCCGGTTACTGCGACTGACAGATTCGGGGGAACATGCCGCGCTGCGGGTGATCCGGCGGCACCGTCTGCTGGAGACGTTCCTGGCTCAGATCCTGAAGATGCCGTGGGACCAGGTCCACGCCGAAGCCGAGTCTCTCGAGCACGCACTCAGCGAGCGGCTCGAGGAACGCATCGATGCGATGCTCGGCCACCCTGAGCGCGACCCCCACGGTGATCCCATTCCGCCTCGACACGGTCCCCACGACGAAACGTGGGGTGAGGCATTGGACAGCGCTGTCGCCGGCTGTCGGTTCCGGGTCGAGCGAGCTTCCGACCGCGACAGTGCGGCGCTGCGCTACCTCGCCGAACTGGGCATCGTCCCCGGTGTCGTCCTGCACGTCGAGGAGCAGGCACCGTTCAGCGGTCCCCGCTGGGTCCGCATCAACGACGAGCGTCATGCGCTAGGCGGCCCACTGACCATGCTGCTGCACGGCCACATTCTGCCGGAAACCGTGCCCCCGGAAGCCGACGCCCCGAGGGTTCACGATGGCCGCGCCTGAAGCGACGAAGGCGCGACTGACCCACGAGGACGTCACCAGGTCGGCCGACCGAGAACGGGTAGTCACCGCGCGGCGCGGAAGCAAACGCTGGCGCCTCATGTGGCTGCTGAGCGGCCCCGGGGTGCTGGCCATGCTCGGCGAGAACGACGGGCCCAGCATGATCTCCTATGCCACCGTAGGCGCGAAGTACGGGCTGGGCCTGTTCCTGCCGTTCGTCGTGGTCCTTTTCGGCATGGCCTATGTCTGCCAGGAAATGTGTATGCGCGTCGGTGCGGTCACGCATCGCGGCTACGGCGAGCTCGTCCTGCAGCGCTTCGGCAAGATGTGGGGCTGGTTCGGCGCCGGGGACCTCGTCATCACCAACTTGGTCACGCTGGTGTCAGAATTCGTCGCGATCCGAGTCGGCCTGGCCTACTTCCATGTGGGTGCGCCGATCGCCGCCGCCCTCGGGATCGGACTGGTGCTGGTCACGGTGAGCGGGCGGCGTTACTGGCGCTGGGAACGCATCGTGCTTGCTTTCGCGGCGTTCAACGCCCTGTTCCTGGTCGCCGCGATCATGGTCAAGCCCGACCCGGGATCGATCGGTCAGGCGTTCACGACCTCCTCGCCGCTGCCCACTGGCAGTGTGAACACCTTGCTACTGCTGCTGACCTCGACCATCGGCGCCACCGTGACGCCGTGGATGATCTTCTTTCAGCAAAGTGCCTCCGTGGACAAAGGCATGACCTCGCGCGATATCGCCCACGGGCGACTCGACACAGCGTGCGGAGCGGCCCTGGCGGCGATCTTCGGTTGCAGCGCGCTCATCGCCGGCGCCACGCTGACCGACCACGGCGGCTTCAGCGTCCAGGGGTTCACCGGCGCCGGTTTCCCGGCTGCGCTGAGCGCGGTGTCGGGCAACGCGGTCGGCACGGTCTTCGCGCTCGGACTGATCGAGGCGGGCGGCCTCGCGATCCTGACGATCTCGGCCAGCACGGCCTACGCCGCCGGGGAATGCATCGGCGTGTCCCACAGCTTCAACAGCTCCCCCCGGCGCGCGGCGCTATTCCACAGCGCGAACGTCGCAACCGCACTGCTGGCGGCCGCGATAATTCTGATTCCCGGTGCGCCGTTGCTGCAGATCGCGTTGAACGCCAACGTGCTCGCCACCGTCCTGGCGCCGGTGGCCTTGATCTTCGTGGTGATGCTTGCCAACGATCGCTCATTGATGGGCCGCTTCGCCAACACGCGCAAGATCAACGTGTTGGGAGTTGCCATCATCGCGTTCGTTGCCGCCTGCGGAACGGCCTACGGGATCGACACTTTCCTTCAAGCAATTCACCTCATCCCGGCCTCGCCGTGACTCGCGGCCACGCCCCCCTGCGCACTCCCGGAGCTACAGTGCCCCAACGCGATCCGTCGGCCGAAGGCACGCTCATCGGATTCCTCGAAGCCGACCAACTGGTCTCGGGCACCTCGCAGCCCGTGCCGCGTGCACATCTCACCACGCCGGTGAGCGCGGCGCTGTGGGCGCTGCGGATCTTCACTCTGTTGCTCGCCACCGCGGTCGTATACACATTCGTCGCCGAACTCCTCCGGTGATGTGCAGTCCAGTGGTCGAGCTTCGCGGTTAGCCCTTGTGTGAGGAGACCAGCGACGCATAAGCGACGATGTTGTCCTCGTAACTGTGGGCGGAAAGATCGAACTTCCCGCCGCAGGTGATCAGCCGCAACGCGGCATGGTCGGTATTGCCGTACACGGTGAGGGTCGGGAATCGATTCTTCGGGTACTCGACCACCGCGTCGACCCGGAACACCGCGACCGTGTTATCGGCCCTTCGCACCGAGACGGTATTTCCCTTCCGGAGCGCTCCGAGTTTGAAGAACACCCCCGGTCCGGTCTGGGCCGAGTCGATATGCCCGAGAAGTATTGAGGGCCCAAGTTGCCCCGGCGCCGGCGAATAGCGATACCAACCGGCCTTCGAAACGGCACTGAGAGGGGGCACCTGCACGGTGTGATCGGAGTTGAGGCCCAGTTTGAGCAGGCTCGCATTGACGCCTATCGCCGGGATGCTCAGATGCGTCGGGGTCGATCTTGGCAGGATCGGGCCTCTTGGCTTCTCCTCCGTTGGGGGTGAGCTAGTCGCGATCGAGGGCGTGCGGCTTGCTGGAGCACTGGCGGCGTAGGTGCCCCCCGCGGATGCCGGCGGTTGTGGCGCATGTTGTTGAGCGTGCAGTCCGATGGTGAGAAGAGTTACCCCGATCGCACTGAGTACGACGGCGACCGCAATCAAGATCGCTCGACCGCGGCGACTCTTTGTTATCAGCGGCACGCGACAGTCCCGCCTAAAGCGCAACCCGAGCGACGCGGGTGAACTCCGAGCCGATGATCAGGACCGCACTGTGCTCGACCAGTCGCGCATCGGTACAAACCCACTTCGCGAGGTTACGCTCCCATGCGGAAAGTGCAGGCGGGCGCGAACACGCATTTCCACGGAGCCGGTTGATCGCAAGGTTTCGCGTGGGCCGGGCGGTCCCGCCAGCAATATTCCTTTGCTCGCTGGGTTCGCGTGCGCCAGCATCGCCGATCTCGCCCGCGAGACGGCAGTGACCCGGGCAACCTGCACGCGGAGGTGGAACGGCTCGTCCAGGCCGGCATCCTCGCCGATCGCCGGGTCGGGCGTACGCGGCTGCTGCACGCCGGGGCCAGTGCGCTGATCGGCCCGCTCGCCAACCTCCTCCTTCTCGGCTACGGACCGAAGACGGCCGTCGAAGAAGCGCTGACGGGCATCCCCGGCATCAAGCAAGCCTTCGTCGTCGGCTCGTGGGCCGCGCGCTACCACGGTCAGGCCGGCACTTTCCCCATGATGTCGACGTGATCGTGGTGGGCAAACCGAACCGCGACGACGTCACCGACGCGGTCGTGGAGGCGCTGCGCGCCGTCGGCCACGACGGCCAGGTGATCTTCCGCAGCCCCACAGCCTAGCGCGACGCAAGGGACGCGTTCACCCGAACCGCGAAGGACAACCCGCTAGTCGCGTTGACGATCGGCAACGCCGATGGCTAGCTGGCCGACCGGCATCGACACGATCACTTATTCGAGTTGAGGGGCGCCGCGACCGCGTGGTTGTGTCGGACCTTCACTGTGACGGACTGGAGCTAGGTTCGCGCGGCCTCGTCGAGCAGCGACCGGGCTCGCGTCATCATTTCGGGATCACCGATCCGCTCGGCCCGGTCGAACGCGTCCGACGCGAGGATGCGGGCGTCGTCGGCTCGGTCTCGGCCGAGGGCCATCCGGGCCAGGCTGAGGCGGACGTCGGCGATCATCATGTCGAGGCCGATGTCCAGCGCGGCGGTGAGCGACTCCTGGTAGGCAGCGTAAGCCGCGTCCGCGTTACCCAGCATCGACTGCACGTCACCGATGTTGCCGAGAGTGATCGCCAGCGTCCGCTTCTCACCCAACGCGCGGCGCAGGTCCAGACATTCGCTCAGCAGGACGCCGGCCCGTTCCGGATCGGTCGTCTTGATCGAATCGGCGAGGTTGTTGAGGGCGACACCCAGGGCCCAGGGGTCGCCGGACTGGCGGGCCAGCTCCAGCGCGGCCAGGGCCCAGGAGTGGTCGTCGGACTCCAAGGCGATGTGCGACTGGCACACGACGACATCGCGGGCGTCGCCAACGCGACGGAAGATCGACAGCGCCTCGGCCAGGGCGGAACGGGATCGGGTCAGGTCACGCTGTTGCATCGCCAGCCTGCCGATGCTGAACAGGGCACGCGCCCGATCGCGTTCCGGCGGCGCTGACGAGGCCGCGGCCGCGAGGACCTCCTCGAGGCGGGCGCGGCCCTCGGTCCACTGTCCGCGCGTCTCCCAGAAGACCGCCAGATCGGCGGCGAACGTCAACGCCGCGTTGGCCTCACCGGAGCGGACCAACCAGTCGAGCGCGGTGCGCAGTTCCTCCTGCTCGGCGTCGAACCGGGCGAGGTAGCGCTCGTGCTCGCCGTCGAGAATCGCAGGCCCGCCGTGGGCGGCGAGCCGCGCTGCCCACGCGGCGTGCCGAGCCCGCACGACGGCGCGGTCGTCGGACACGTCGAGCAACTCCACCGCGAAGGCCCGGATCGTCCCTAGCATCGCGAGCCGGCCCGTCTCGCCCTCCGCCGGGCGCAGCAGGCTCTGGTCGAGCAGCTGGGCGAGGTCGTCCAGCCCGACCTCGCATACCTCTTCAGCGGCCTCGAGGGAGAAGGGACTTGCGAAAACACCAACGCGAGCGAACGCGCGCTGCAGGTCGGGATCGAGCAAGCCGTAGCTCCACGCGATCGTCGCGCGCAACGTTTGCTGCCGCTTGTCGACATGCCGCGGACCTCCGCTGGCGACCTCGAAGGGGCGGTCAAGGCGCGCGAGCATCGCCGCGGGGGGAAGCAGCCGGGTGCGTGCCGCAGCGAGTTCAATTGCCAGCGGCAAACCGTCGAGCCGGCGGCAGATCTCGGCCACCACGGTCCGAACCTGCGGGTCGGGATCGAGGCCGGGTTGCGCCTGACGGGCGCGCGCGACGAACAACTCGACGGCCGGCGCGTCCTGGCCGCCGGGCGAGCCGGTCAGCTCGAGGGGAGGCACGCGCAGCTCCACTTCGCCACGCAGCCGCAGCGCCATCCGGCTGGTTACCACGACCTGCACACCCGGTGCCGCGCTCAGCAATGCGTCGAGCAGCGGCGCGGCGTCGACGACGTGCTCGAAGTTGTCGAGAAGGAGCAACATCGAACGATTGCGGAGGTAGTCGTGCAGGACCTCTTCGACGGCCATACCAGGGCGTTCCCGGAGCCCCAACGAGCCGGCAATCGCGGCCGCGACCTGCGTCGCCGCACCCGCCTGGGCCAGCCAGACAACGAAGACGCCGTCGGCGAAACTCGTGCGCAGGCGGGCCGCGAGATGCGTGGCGAGAGTGGTCTTCCCGGTTCCCCCCGGGCCGGTGAGCGTCAGCAGCCGCGCGCCGTCGGCGAGGGTGGCCGCAGCGGCGTCGAGCTCCCGCGCGCGGCCGAGCAGATCACCGATGTCGCGCGGCAGATTCGTCGGGTGCGAACCGAGCGACCGCAACGGCGGGAAACTGCTCGGCAGTCCGCCGACGACCAGGTCGCTCAACGGCATCGGCAGCGGCAGGTCCTTGAGCAGGTGTGTGCCCAACGGCCGGACGCCGACGCCCTCCGGCAGCCGCGCGAGGCGATCGCTTGTGGTCGCGGACAACACCACTTGACCACCGTGACCCGCCGCGCAGATCCGCGCCCCCCGATGCAGGTCCAGGCCCACATAGCCGTCCTCGTTGCGGGACGGCGTGCCCGTGTGCACGCCGATCCGAACCCGTACCGGCGACCGCGCCGCGACGAGATCGCGCTGCACCGCGACGGCCGCCGCCACGGCATTGTCGGCATCGGCGAACACCGCGAAAAACGCGTCGCCCTGGGTGTCGACCTCCCAACCCGAACCCTGCGCAATCGCACGCCGCACCACCACGCGGTGCGCGTTGAGGGCGTCGACGTACCCGTCGCCGAGCGCGGCCAGCAGCCGGGTCGATCCCTCGATGTCGGTGAACAGCAACGTCACCGTCCCAGTCGGGAGTTCCAGCGCGTCGCCCACGTGGCCATTTTCGGCAATCGGCGCACCGTCCGGCAATACGGCACGCGCGCTCGACCCAGGGCGTGTGCTCCTGCGTCATGCCGGGTCTCGTGCCGACGAGGGAGGATTCAACACGGTCAACAGCGGCTAGCCGCGGAAACTCCTGGCCGGCGCCGACGATCGCGCCGCTGACGCCGTTGAACGCAAGCGTCCTACATCGCCCAGCCGCCGCTGGGGTTGTGCTACAAATAGCACATGAACTCGGTGGGTGTGCGTGAGCTACGCCAGCGGGCTAGCGAGCTGCTCCGTCGCGTCGAAGCGGGCGAGACGATCGAGGTGACCGACCGGGGTAGGCCGGTCGCCGTGCTGGCGCCGATCCCCGAACGTGGCGGCATTGACGAGTTGCGAGCAACCGGACAACTCGAGTCGGCCACCGCAGATCTCGCCGGCTTGCCCGCGCCGCTATCAATGCCGGCCGACCCCTCGGCATCAGACGTGCTCGCAGCGTTGCGGCGCGATGAGCGCTGAGCGGGCCACGTATCTGGACTCTTCAGCGATCGTGAAGCTGGTCGTGCTGGAACCGGAATCAACGGCGCTGCGGCGATATCTGCGGCGCTTGCATCCGCTCGTCACCAGTGCCCTCGCCCGTACGGAAGTCGCCCGAGCGTTGCTGCCGTTCGGCGCCGCCGCCCTCGCGCGAGGCGAAGACACGATGAAGCGTTTGGACGTCGTGCGGATCAACGACCGCATCCTCCGTAGCGCAGGCGCCATGCTCCCGACCCGATTGCGCTCATTGGACGCCATCCACCTTGCCACCGCGACCGCTCTCGGTGCCGACCTCGCGCGCGTCTGTACCTACGACGAGCGGATGGCCAGTTCCGCGACCGAATTGGGAATGACCGTCGTCGCACCACGGTGAATCGAAGTGCAGATTGCCCGCCTCACCTTCGTTGTGCGGCTGTCGCTGCGGCTGCTCGCTCGTCCTCGCGTCGGGCTTCGGTGTCGTCACCGCGTCTGCGAAGGACGCGAGCGCGCAGTCGGTGCAGATCGGGCCGGCCGAATTCGTTTCCGTTCCTCGCCATCTCGGCGAACGCCTGATCAAGGATGGTCGTGGCCTCGGCCAGCCGGGCCGGGTCGCCCGCGCCTTCCAGGACGTCGACGAGCAGGCCCCGCAGGTACGGGCGCAGCACTACGGACTTGCCACCGGCGAACGCCGCCAGGGCGGCTCGCAGATCGGCCAGTGCCGAGCCCGGGTCAAGCCGCTCCTGGGCCCAGTCGCGAAAGACCGAGACGTAGGCGCCAATCGCCATCAGGCCGGCCGCGGACGAGGTCGCGACGGAGTAGCCGGCGTACGGCAGTGCCTCGTCAGGACGGTCACGCAGTACTGCGGCAAATGCGGCGCACGCCGCCGCGTTGACGTCGATCGAGGGATGCTCATGGCCGATGTATTGCTCGTTGACCGCGAGGTCGGCGTCAGCGCCAACGTCATCGCCGAGCAGGACGCGGGTGACGGCGCGCCAACCCCAGCTCGCCTCGAGCGGCGTGGACAAGACAGCCAGGGACGTGGTGGTGTCCACGTCGGCGATCGCGTCGACAACCGCCGTGAAGTTGTGTTCGGCCTCGCGCAGTCGGCCTTGTTGAAGGACGCTATGACCGATCAGATACCGGTGCACCAGCCGCATCAGCTCGTCATCGGTCGCCTCGGCGACGAGCGCCAGCTCCTCGATCGCGGCGGCCGCAGCGACGAAGTCCGCGGTGCCGTCCGCGAGCGCCCACGATCCGTAGAGGGCGGCGAGCAGATCGCGATCGCCGGCCAGGCGCCGGGCGAGTTCCAGCGCACGGCGTCGGAGCGCGGCGGCAGGTGCGAACAGCGCTGGTCCGCCGGGCAACGCGGGACCGTGGACGAGATCGTGCAGCGAGCACAACCGGATGAGGGTTGACATCTCGCGGGTCTCCGCAGTCGGCCCGGAGAGGCGTTCGACGAGGTCGAGAGCCCGCATCAGCAACGAGTCGGCCTCCGGGTAGTTCGGCCGGGACATCGCGGCGTCGGCCAGGCGGAGGATCAGCTCGACGGCGAGGTCGAGATTCGGTTCCGTGCCGGTCGCGACGAGGTGATAGACGATGTCCTCGGCATAGGCGAGCGGTTGACCGTCCGCGCGGTGCCTCAGGACCTCGGCGATGCGACCGTGCAGCCGGAGGCGGCGCGCCGGCCCGACGTCTTCGGCAATCGTCTGCTGGACCAGCGCGTGCGTGAAGCGGTGGCGTCCCGGCAGCGCCGGATCCGAGCACAAGAACCCGGTAGCCGTGGTGCTGTCGACCGCCTCGTCGACGACGTCGTCGGCCAGCCCGCTGACCTGCTCGATCAGCTCGAGGTCGAAGCCTGATCCGGCGACGGCCGCCGCCCGGAGCACGGCTCGCTCGTTCGGATCGAGCCGGTGCACCCGCTGCAGGATCACCTCACGGACGGTGTCGGGAACTTCGGCGGGGATCTGTGCGCGACTCGTGGTGGCCCCAGTCGCCGCCGCGTAGGCGTCGGTGACCAGCAGCCGGACGATCTCGCCGACGAAGAACGGATTGCCGGCCGTGCGGTCCACCAGGTTTCGCGCAGTCACGTCGTCGAGGTCGGCGTTCGTGCGGTCGCGGACGTACTCCCGGACGTCGGAGTCCGTCAGCCCGCTGAGCGAAACGCGTTCCGAGCGCCCCGTCCGGGCCAGCGCGCCAAGCAGGTCCTGGCCCGTGGTCCCAGGGTCCTCGGTCGGTGCGCGCACGGTGCACACCAGCGCCAGGTTGCGACCGGGGAGATGAGTGACCAGGTACTCGGCCATCCTGCGGCTGGCGCCGTCGGCCCAGTGCATGTCCTCGAGGATGAGCAGCAGCGGCCGTCTCTCGGCCAGGTGTTCGAGGAAGGCTGTGATGGCATCGAACTGCTGGACCTGACTCGCCGCGATCGACAGCTCGTCCGCGACCGGTCGGTTGGTTTCGCGCGGGCTCGGCAGATCGGGCACGAGCGCACGCACCGGTGCGGCCCGGTCCCGCAGCCCGGTGATCAACTCGTCCTCCGGCGTAGCCGCGGCCAGTGTGGCAAGCAGCTGGATCCACGGCCACAGCGGCGGAGCCCCGTCGTGTTGCCAGCAGCGCCCCCAGGCCACCATCGCCGATCGGCTGCTCGCCCAGGTGGCAACTTCGTCCGCCAACCGACTCTTGCCGATGCCGGCCTCGCCGACGACCGTCACAGCCAGCACGGTGCCCGCCGACCAAGCCTCGGCGATCCGCTCCTGCATTCGTCGTAGCTCCGCTTGCCGACCGACCATTCGCAGCTGGGCACGGACCGGCGCAATGTCCGTCTGTCGGACCGGGCCCGGGGCCGTCTCGTCGCCGGCCGCCGGCGTGGGGACGGGCGCGGGAGCGCCGGCGCTAATCGGATCGAGGTCCGGGTTCTGGGCGAGAATGCGCTCGTGCAGGTCACGCAACTCCTGTCCTGGGTCGATGCCAAGCTCGTCGGCCAACAGGTCCCGGACCAGCCGGTAGCGACGCAGGGCATCGGCCTGACGGCCGGTTCGGTAGAGCGCGAGCATCAGTGCACCCTGCAAGGACTCGCGGAACGGATTGGCGGCGACCATGTCCTCGAGTCGAGGAAGCACCGCCGCATCCCGACCGAGCAGCATGTCGAGGGTGATCGCGAGCTCCGCCGCTCGTTCCCTCGCCACATTGAGCCGCTCGGCTTCGGCCTCGGCAAACGGTGCGCGGACGTCCATATACGGCGGGCCGCGCCACAGCTCGAGCGCACGTCCGATCAGCTCGCGGCCCTGCACATAGCTGCCCTGGTCCCGGCATCGCTCGGCGTCCTCGAGCAGCCGCTCGAAGCGCACCGAGTCCACCGACATCGGGTCGACGGCCAACCGGTAGCCGGCGGTCTCGGTCAGCAGCGGGGATGGCACGTCGTGTTCGGCGGGGTCAACCGTGCGCATCGCGCTCCGAAGCCGGGAGACGTAGGTATGGATGCTGGCCATCGGCTTGTTCGGCGCTGAGGAATCCCATACGCGTTCGACCAACGTCTCGAAGAGCACCAGCTGACCGACGTCAACCACGAGCGCAGCGACGATCGCCCGACGCCGGCCCGGCCCGAGCTCGACCGCCCGACCGTCCTGCAGGATCCGCATCGGCCCCAGGACAGAGAAGTCCAACGTCCCCGCCGTCCCCGTTGTCGTTGATGGCCCCGTTGTCGTTGATGGCCCCGTTGTCGTCGATGGCCAGGCCGTCGTCATCCCTCACCCATTCTATTTGACCTCGTGCGCCCAGCGCGATCGCCAGGATCTCGGCGGCATCCGCCGGTGGGGGTGCCGGTTGGGGCGGGCGCAGATTTTCGGAGTCCATGTCATGTCCAATCTGGCGGGGTAGCGAGATCACTGTGCGGTGCCTGCCTTGTCTTTTTCTTGCTCGACCTCGAAGGCAGCGTTTGGCCAGCCGAACGCCCGGGACGCGGCGGTGGCGGGCGTTCGAGGTCAGCCGGTCCATCGACGCAGCTGTCCGGCCAGCACGCGACCGAACTGCAACTCGGGGAAGTGGGCGCCTGCACCGTAGGTGTTCTTGCTCTCGAGTTCGCGGAAGAGTCTTTCGCGGACCTGCGCGGCGAGCTGCGGGTCGACGTCTCCGATGGACTGCCAGGTGGGTTCGTCCAGCTGCAGGGGACACACGATGGCATCGCCAAGCAAGAGCGCCCGGTGGACGCCGGACGACACGATCACCGAGAGGTGTCCTGGTGTGTGTCCGGGAGTCATTGTCAAGTCGATGCCGGGCGCCACGGTGGTGTCGTGATCGATCAACTGCAACCGCGCTGGTTCGGCGTTCTGCAGGCCGAACCGGATGTGGTCGAACATCCAGATGTCCGGGTCGAGCACGAAATGCTGCCAGTCGGCCCCGCCGAGCCAGATATCCGCGTTCGGAAACGTGGGCTGGCCGGAGGTATCGAACAGCCAGCCGCAATGGTCGGCGTGCAGGTGGGTGCACACGACCGCATCGATGTCGTCCTTAGTGACACCGATCGCGCGGAGTCCGAGCAGCAGCTGACCGCCGACGAGCAGCCGGCGTTCGCCGTCGTCGCGGATGGCCGGGCCCATACCGGCGTCGATGAGGATGGTCTTCAAGCCGGTGCGGATCAGGAAGCAGCCGATCGGCAGCCACGCCTTGCCGTCGCGGTTGAAGTAGTCCTCGTGACCATCCGCCGTGACGTGGTCACCGAAGTACCCGGGTCCGGCCCGAAAAGTTCCGTCCGCTATCGGATGGATGTCGATCTCGCCGATACGCATAGCGCCTGTCCTCTGGGGGTGTGGTCGGTATGACAAGCCTGGATCAGGCCGGGAACTCAAACCGTCGCGTGGTCGGTGCGGGCCGCGGTGTCGCGGGCGTGCTCGAGGTTGGCCTGCAGGGCGTCGAGCTTCGCGGTGGCGTAAGCGTGCGAATCGGATCCGAGGATCAGCCGCAACGGGCCGTCGCCGTCAACCACGTTCTCGATGATCCGTTCGGCGCCCTTGACCGGGTCACCGAGCTGCTTGCCCTGCAGCTCGAGGTGGCTCTGCACCATCTCTCGGACGGCGGGGTACCCGTGCGAGGTCGCAGCCGGCAGCGCCAGGGAGTGGGTCGTCAGGAAGTCGGTGCGGAAGTAGCCCGGCTCGACGATCGTCACGTCGACGCCGAAATCGGCGACCTCGCCCGCAAGCGCTTCGCTGATGCCTTCGACCGCGAACTTGCCCGCGCAATAGAGAGCCCACCCCGGCACGGCGGTCAGCCCCAACACCGAGGACACGGTGACGATGTGGCCGCTGCCCTGGCCCCGCAGCACCGGCAGCGCCGCCCGCAGCACGTTCCAGACACCAACGACCTGGACGTCGAGCATGTCGTGCACCTCGGCCGCGCTGGTCTCCTCGACGGCGCCGAGGAAACCATAACCGGCATTGTTGACGACAACGTCCAGACCGCCGAAGCGCGCGGTGGTCTGCGCGACCGCGCAAGACACGGCGGCGGCGTCACGCAGGTCCACCTCGAGGGCGAGCAGCTTCGAGGTGTCGACCCGGCCGGCGAGCGCCCGGTTGAGACGCTCGACGGTGCGGGTCGTTGCGGCCAGGTTGTCCCCGCGTTGCAGCACCTGCACGGCGAGTTCGAGGCCGAGGCCGCGCGATGTACCGGTGACGAACCACGTTGCCGGGCGATCGTCGGGGATGCTCATGATCATTCCTTTGCTTCTCGGGTCGGGGTGACATGCCACCGCTTCGTGTGGAGGTCGTCTGCCTGCCTCTCAACTCTCGCCTGCTCCCAGGCGCATTGGGAGGCCATCTCGCGCCCTGTGAAGCCAAGGACTCGCGGACCTAGGACTCACCGGTCCACCCAGGAGGCCGCGTCGCCGCGGACAATGATCTGGTGGCCGACACCAATCGTGAACTCGCCGACTTCCTGCGACGAGCGCGCAACCACCAGGACCCGCAGCGGGCGGGACTGCCAGCCGACTCGCGTGTTCGCCGGGTGCCCGGGCTGCGGCGCGAAGAAGTCGCGCTGCTGGCCGGTGTGTCGACCGACTACTACGCGCGACTCGAACAAGGCCGTCGCATCGTTCCATCGCCCGCCGTGATCGACGCGCTCGTGCGCGCGCTCGACCTCGGCCCCGCCGGACGGGCCCATCTCCTCGACCTCATCGGCACCGGCACATCCGCATCTTCGCGCCGCCCGCCCGAACTTGGGCAGCGAGTACGGCCCGGTCTGAACCAGCTCCTGCACAGCCTCGACGGTGTACCGGCACTCGTCCTGGGTAGGCGCAGTGACGTGTTGGCCGCGACCCGGATGGCCCGCGCCCTGTTCGCCGACTTCGAGCGGATGCAACCACCCGAACGCAACTACGCACGCTGGATCTTCCTGGACGCCGACGCACGGGCGCTGTTCGTGGACTGGGAACAGCAGGCACGAGCAGCGGTCGAAAGCCTCCGGCTCGACCTCGGCGCCGACCCGGCGGACCGATCCACGACCGCACTCGTCACCGACCTACGAACCCAAAGCCCCGAGTTCGAACAGTGGTGGAACGAGCACCGCGTCTACCAACGCACCTACGGATCGAAACGCCTCCGCCATCCCGTGGTCGGTGACCTCACTGTTGACTACGAAACACTCACCCTGCCCGGCGACAACGACACCACCATCTTCGCCTACAGCACCGAACCAAATTCACCATCACAGCGTGCCCTGAACCTGCTGGCCAGCTGGACACTGACCCCCGACCCCGCACCCATCCCGCACAACTGACGAGCAACAAGGTCACTCCCCAGTCGTCAGCACGGAGTCAACCGTTTCGTGCCGCCTGATGTCATCTCGTGATGGGCCTTGCGCAGTGGGGGGTGCGAGCAGATGTCTGGTTTCGTCAGCGATTTGCAGGTCTTCTCGGGCAGTGATGACGAACGTTCGCAGCTGCGCACCATCTGAGGTGATCTCTGCGTCCGGCTCTACCGTGTCATTTCGCTGATCGTCGACCGCGACACCCAAATAGGACAGTCGGCCGGCTGCCCGTCGCCGTACCTCGGCCGAACGCTCGCCGACGCCGCCGGTGAAAGCGAGGACGTCGATGCCGGTGGCGGCCGCGGCCATCGCCGCAATACCGGCGACCAGGCGGTGCGTGTAGACGTCCAGGGCGAGTTGCGCGTTCGGTTCGTCGCGGGCTGCGGCTCTTTCGATTTCTCGCATGTCTGCCGTGCCGGCCAGCGCGAGCAGACCGGAGCGTTGCTCCAGCGCCGCGGCGATGTCGTGCGGTCTGAGGTGTTCGTGTTCTTCGAGCCAGAGCAGCAGGCCGGGGTCGACGCTGCCGGACCGGGTCGCCATCACCAAGCCCTCGAGTGGAGTGAAGCCCATCGTGGTGTCGATGCTTCGCCCGTCTACGACTGCAGCCAGAGAGGCGCCGGCGCCGAGATGACACGTGACCACCCGGAGACGTGCCAGTGGTCGCCCGACGAGTTCGGCCGCCCGGCGGGCGCAGTAAGCCTGGGACAGCCCATGGAATCCGAAGCGGCGAATGCCGTACTTCTCCCGCCACTCGCGCGGGATGGCGTAAGTTGCCGCCGCGGCCGGGATGGTGGCGTGGAAGGCGGTGTCGAAGCAGGCAACGGCGGGAACGGATGGCAAGACGCCGGTGACGGCGTCGAGCGCGGACAGGGACTTGGGTTGATGCAGCGGCGCAAGGTCTGTGAGGTCTTCCAGTTGCTGCCGCACCCCGTCGCCGACGACGACGGGACCGGTGAACTTGTTGCCGCCGTGGACGACGCGGTGACCGACGGCATCGGGGCGCGTCCACTTCGCGATGACGTGTTCCAGTGCCGTGGTGTCGAGTCCGGACGGTCCGGCGGGAAGGTCAGCGCTTTGTTCGAGGACGTCGTTGTCATCGAGCAGGCGCAGCTTGAGGCTGGAGGATCCAGCGTTGACCACCAGCACCCGCACCGGTTACTCGCCGCGCGGATCTGCGGGCCAGGTCCATCCCGAGATGGCTGGGTCGTCTTCGCCGTGTTCGCGGGTGTAGGCCCGGGCGGACAGCCGAGCATCCGACATCTGTTGGCGCAGGCTTGCGGCGCGGCTACCCAGGGCGGGGACGCGGTCGATGACGTCCATCACAAGATGGAAGCGGTCGAGGTCGTTGAGCATGACCATGTCGAACGGGGTGGTGGTGGTGCCTTCCTCTTTGTATCCGCGGACGTGCAGGTTGTCGTGGTTGTGGCGCCGGTAGGTGAGGCGGTGGATGACCGAGGGGTAGCCGTGGAAGGCGAAGATGACCGGCTTGTCGGGGGTGAACAGGGCGTCGAAGTCGCGGTCGGAGAGACCGTGCGGGTGTTCGGTGTCCGGTTCCAGGCGCATGAGGTCCACGACGTTGATGACCCGGACTTTCAGGTCCGGCAAGTGGGTGCGGAGCAGGCCCGCGGCGGCGAGCGTTTCCAAGGTGGGGATGTCGCCAGCGCAGGCAAGCACGACGTCGGGGTCTTCATTGCCTTCGGCGGCGTCGGTGCTGGCCCACGGCCAGATGCCCAATCCGCGGGTGCAGTGCGCGATGGCCTCGTCGATGTCGAGGTAGGTCAGGGCGGGTTGTTTGCCAGCGATGATCAGGTTGACGTAGTTGCGGCTGCGTAGGCAGTGGTCTGCGACTGAGAGCAGGGTGTTGGCGTCCGGGGGCAGGTAGACGCGCACGATCTCGGACTTCTTGTTGATGACGTGGTCGATGAAGCCGGGGTCCTGGTGGGAGAAGCCGTTGTTGTCCTGGCGCCAGACGTGGGAGGACAACAGGTAGTTCAGCGATGCGATCGGTGCGCGCCATGGGATGTGACGAGTGGTCTTGAGCCACTTGGCGTGCTGGTTGAACATGGAGTCGATGATGTGGATGAACGCCTCGTAGCAGTTGAACAGGCCGTGTCGACCGGTGAGGAGGTAGCCCTCCAGCCATCCCTGGCAGAGGTGTTCGGAGAGCACTTCCATGACACGGCCGTCAGGAGCGAGATGGTCGTCGCCGGGCCGAGTTTCGGCGTCCCAGGCGCGGTCGGTTTGCTCGAACACCGGGGTGAGTCGGTTGGAGACCGTCTCGTCCGGTCCCATGAGGCGGAACGAGTCGGGATTGCTCGCGATGATGTCGCGTACGAGCGTGCCGAGCACGCGGGTGGCTTCGGCCGAGCCGGTCGCCGGATGCCCTACCGCGACCGCGTAGTCGCGGAAGTCGGGCATGACCAGATCACGGAGCAGCAGGCCGCCATTGGCGTGCGGGTTGGCGCTCATTCGCCGCTTGCCCGCCGGCGCTAGCGCTTGAAGGTGAGGGAGCAGCCGCCCGGTCGCGTCGAAGAGCTCCTCGGGACGGTAGCTGTGCATCCACTGCTCGAGCTGCGCACGGTGTTCGGCGTTGGCGTGGGTGTCGGCCAGCGGGACTTGGTGGGCGCGCCAGGTTCCCTCGACGAGCAACCCGTCGACGATCTTGGGTCCGGTCCAGCCCTTCGGGGTATGCAGCACGATCATCGGCCAGGCCGGCCGTTTAGCGTTCGGTCGTGTGCGGGCGTGGTGCTGGATGCGGGCGATGTCGTCCAGCACCGTGTCGAGGGTGGCGGCGAGCTGCTCGTGTACGGCAGCCGGATCATCCCCACCGACGAAATGTGGGGCGTAGCCGTAGCCGCGCATCAGTTCGGCGAGCTCGGCCTCGGGGATGCGGGCCAGCACGGTGGGATTGGCGATCTTGTAGCCGTTGAGGTGCAGGACCGGCAATACTGCGCCGTCTCGGGCGGCGTTGAGGAACTTGTTGGAATGCCAACTGGCGGCGAGCGGGCCGGTTTCGGCTTCTCCGTCGCCGACCACGCACAGCGCGAGCAGCTCGGGGTTGTCGAAGACAGCACCGTAGGCGTGGACGAGGGCGTAACCGAGCTCGCCACCTTCGTGGATCGAGCCAGGCGTCTCCGGTGCGACGTGACTGGGGATCCCGCCCGGGAACGAGAACTGCCGAAAGAGCGCCCGCATACCGTCCTCGTCCTGCCCGATCGCGGAGTACACCTCGCTGTAGGTGCCGTCCAGGTAGGCGTTCGCAACCAAGCCAGGCCCGCCGTGACCGGGACCGGTCACATACAACACGTTGAGGTCACGTTCTTTGATCACGCGGTTCATGTGCGCGTACAGCAGGTTCAACCCCGGGGTGGTGCCCCAGTGCCCCAGCAGGCGCGGCTTGACGTGCTCAGCCAGCAGGGGCTCACGCAGCAATGGGTTGTCGAGCAGGTATATCTGCCCGACAGAAAGGTAGTTCGCGGCCCGCCAGTAGGCGTCCAGCAACGCCATCTCCTGAGGGTCATAGCTTCGTCGGGGCTCTACCGTGCGGCCGGTGAGGGCGGCGTTTCGAACCAGCTCGGGTTGCGCTGACCGGAGGGTTGCCTCTACAAGAGTGGTCGAGCCGGCAGCATGCAGATGAGTGCTGTCGTGGACGTCGGTTTGGTCCAGGACGGCGTCGACGAGCTTGCCGCGGGTGCCGGACGGTAGGTGTCCTGACTCCGCGTGGAAGTCGATGTCGGCCGTCGGGTCCGGACCGGCTGAGGGGCGGACGGTGGCGTTGGCGATCGTGTGGCCGTCCTCGGTGATTGCGACGTGGTGAGCGTTGCCGGATTCGGTCATCTGCTATCTCCTGTGACGTGCCGCGCCGACGGGTGCGCCGGTCGGGCGGATTCGCTCGGATGGGTCGCGCGGATCACGTGTGTGGTGCTGAAGCGGGCGGCGCGGCGACGTAGGGCGCGGATCTTGTCGTAGCGGCGTCGGGGCCGGGGGTGGGCCGCGGCGGCGCGGTAGAAGATCCGTTTCCCGACCTCGATGAGGACGAGATAGCAGATGACCATTCCCACCAGCGCTGCGAAGAACGCCGCGGGCAGCGGGCTGAAGCCGAGGGTGTGGGCCAGCGGGGTCGAGGGCAGGACCGAGCCGACGATCACCACGCTGGCCGCGGCCAGGACCAGGGGCAGGCTGGGGTGGCTGCGGAAGAACGGGACGCGGCGGGTGCGGATAGCGAAGATGACCAGGGTCTGGGTGGCGAGGGATTCGACGAACCAGCCCGAACGGAACTCCGCTGCCCCGGCGTGAAAGATCCACAGCATGACGCCGAAGGTGACGAAGTCGAACACCGAACTGAGCGGGCCGAAGAAGATCATGAATCGGCGGATGAACGCGATGTCCCAGTGCGAGGGTTGTCGTAGCTGTTCCTCGTCGACGTGGTCGGTCGGGATCGCGAGCTGGCTGGAGTCGTAGAGCAGGTTGTTGAGCAGGATCTGGCTGGGCAGCATCGGTAGGAATGACAGGAACAGTGACGCCCCGGCTGCGGAGAACATGTTGCCGAAGTTGCTCGACGTTCCCATCAGGACGTATTTGATGGTGTTGGCGAAGATGCGGCGTCCTTCGGCGACGCCGTCGGCGAGTACGTCGAGGTCCTTTTCGAGCAGGATGACGTCGGCGGCGTCTTTGGCGACGTCGGTGGCTGACTCGACGGAAATGCCGACGTCGGCCGCGTGCAGGGCGAGGGCGTCGTTGACGCCGTCGCCGAGGAACGCGACGCCACCGCCGCTCTTGCGTTGGATGCGCACGATCCGGGCCTTGTCCTCCGGGCTGACGCGGGCGAACACCGCGGTACCGGCGATGGCTTTGGCTAGGCCGTCGTCATCGAGGGCGGCGACTTGGATGCCGGTCATCGACGCCCCATCGGTTAGGCCGAGGTCGTGACAGACCTTGATGGCGACGGCGGGGTTGTCTCCGGTGATGACTTTGACAGCGATCCCGAGGCCGGCTAGCCGCTGCAAGGCGTGTGCTGCGTCGGGTTTGGGCGGGTCGAGGAACACCAGGAATCCGACCAGGCGCAGGTCGTGCTCGTCGGCCGCTGTGGGCGCGTGTTCGGTGGTGACGGTGCGGGTGGCGACGGCGACCACGCGGTTGCCGGCGGCGAACTCCGTTGCCAGGGCGTCCCGGGCGGCTTGGGGTACGTCTCGGCATCGGTCCAACACGGTCTCTGGTGCGCCCTTGGTGACTAGCGTCAGCTGTTGTTGGCTGTCTTTGACCAGGACGGAGACCATGTTGCGTTCGTGGTCGAAAGGCAGCACTGCCAGCCGCGTGCAGGCCGTGACTTTCGCCAGTTGTGCGGCGACGTCTGGCGCTTTCCACAAAGCCATGTCCAGCGGATTCCCGCCAACGGTCGTGCCGTCGGCTGCCGTGTTCTCGGTCGCGACCAGTCCCCACCGCAGCACCGCGTCGGCGTCGCTGCCGGTCGACTTGCCGTTGGCTGCGACGGCACGGGTGTAGTCGATCCGACCGGCGGTGAGGGTGCCGGTCTTGTCGGTGAACAGCACGTCCACGTTGCCCAGGTCCTCGATGCAGACCAGGCGTTTGACGAGCACTTTGCGTTTGCTCATCCGCCGTGATCCGGCGGCCAGGCTGCTGGACACGACTGCAGGTAGCAGTTGCGGGGTGATTCCGACCGCGATCGCCAACGAGAACAACAGGGCGTCCATGATCGGTTTGTGCAGCACGACGTTGAGTACGAAGATCGAGGTGGTCAGTGCTCCGGCGACATAGACCAGCAGCATCGAGAACTTCCGTAGCCCGACCTGGAACTCGGTGTCGAGCTGGTGGGTGGATAGTCCGGCGGCGATCTTGCCGAACTCAGTCCGGGACCCGGTGGAGACGACGACTCCGCCGCCGCTGCCGGCGTTGACGACGGTGCCCATCAGCGCGCAGCCGGTCAACTCGGCCAGCGCGGTGTCGGCGGGGACCGGCTCGGTGTTCTTGTCGACTGGCAGTGACTCACCGGTGAGCACCGACTCATCACAGCCCAGACTCGCCACCGAAATCAGTCGGAGATCAGCCGGGACGATGTCCCCCAGGCGCAGCTGTACCAGGTCGCCGGGAACCAGGTCGACCACGTCGACCGTGCTGGGTTTCCCGTCCCGGGTGACCACGGTTTCGTGATGGATCTGGTCGTGCAACGCTTCGGCGGCCTTTTCGGCCCGGTATTCGTTCACGAATCCGAGGCCCACCGACAAGGCGACGATCACGCCGATGATGACGGCGTCGCTCTTCTCTCCGACGAAGTAGGAGGCCAACGCTGCGGCGAGCAGCAAAGCGAGCAAGGGCGAGCGCAGCTGATGCCACAGCACCGGCCAGAACCTCGCTTTGTGGGAGGACACGGCGTTCGGCCCCCACTGGGCTCGGCGACGCACGAGCTCTGCTGTGGACAGGCCGAGCCGCTCGCTCACCCCGAGCACGCTCAGCACATCGGCCGGAGTGAGGTGAGCGGCAACGGTGATGCCGACGGGCGCCTGGAGGGTGTCGCCACGGACCGTCGCGCTGACTGTCACGGTCGGCGTTCACCTCGGTTATCGGGGCCGACTGTCAGAACGTCAGCCACCGGGCACCGCGCGGTCAGGGGCACCGCGGCGCTGGCCGCGAGACCATCGAACTCGGCCTGAATCATCAGCCGCGTCATCGATCCTCCGCGTCGACGATCCAAACCTGGGCGGCGAGGGCCAGCTGAAATTGCCAGCGCCACGGCTGGGTGTTGTGCAGGGAGGACGCACCGCTCGCCAGCGAGACGACGGCCTCGGCGGCGTCTCGTTCCAACGTGGAGCCCGCGGCGACTGGCATCAGTGTGCGCCGACCGGTATGGGCTCGACCGCAGGAGAATCAGTTGAGCCGGCTTGAGAGTCAGGGTCACGGCGGCTGTGCCACAGTCCGAGCCCAGACAGCATCAGCATGATCAACGCGCCTAGGAAGGCCCCGATCGCGGCGATACCGGCGATGGTGCCCACGGTGCCGAAGGCGTAGGCGTTCAACAGCAATCCGCGCAGCGTCTCACCCTTGAAGACCGTTGCCACTGTTGCCGCGAGTTTGGTGTTGGTGGGGTCGGCTTGGGCTTCGGTGCTGAGTTGCGCATAGGTCTTGCCACCACCGATTTCCTTCAGATGAACGGCGATGAAGTGATCGGCATAGGTTTCGGCCTGGGCGCCGGTGGTGAGCTGCTGGCCGGCGTACTTGCGCATCGGCGCGAAGTCGGCTCCGTCGGTGGCTGGGCTGCCCTTGGCCGGGAAGAAAATCTGTTGGGCAGCGAGCTGCGTCTTCACTTCGTTGGTGATGAAGTTGTGTCCCCAGGTCAGCAGTGACCCGGCGACGATGAGCACGGCCGTCAGGGTGAGCCCGACCCAGCTGATCAGGCGATCAAGAGTTCTGCGATTCATTGGTCCTCTTCTTGTCGCGCTGTTGGCGGCGAGGCCGGTCGGCCGGGCGCGGTAGATTGCGTCTGCTCAGGACGCCGCCTGCTCCCCGACGACTAGCACTTCCGCGCCGTTGCCGGCATCGGAAAGGACCTGGGCGGGGTGGCCTTGACACACGACCGATCCGTCGACGCCGACGACGATCTTGCGCCTTTGGGCGGTTTGTTGGGTGGTCATCGCTTCCTTCATTCGTGAGTCGAACGTTCGACGCGGGCTGACCTGCGGCGGGCTGTCGCCGTGACAACGCGTGGCGCCGCGCTGGGCCGCAGGACGCTGGTCGGTCGCTACATCTGAGGCATCGCAGCGACCAGCTGGCGCGCTTGCTCGATGAAGCGATGCTCGACGAGCACCTCGTATTTTGTGGCGATCACCTGGCTGACGGAGGCGAAGTCCCGGGTGCCGCCGCGGGTCGCGGCCCGCAAGCCGATCTGGCTCCAGACCAGGCCGAACAGCGCGACAACATGTTGGGCGCGGGAGTAGTCGTCGAAGATGCCCAGCGACATCGGGTAGTCCAGGTTCAGCGCTGGGCGCAGCGGCCGCGTGGGCCGCGCGGCGGTGGTCATCGAGGAACCGCGCCGTTGGTCGTCGGCACGGCTGCCGGTGGGCTGCTCGGCGGCGTCGACCCTTCGGCGGCAGCCTGTTCGCGAGCGAGGAACGAGCCGAGTTCGGCGATGGTGGTCATCAGCGGTGCGGGGAAGACGACCGTGGTGTTCTTGTCCACGCCGATCTCGACCAGGCTCTGCAGGTTGCGTAGTTGCAACGCCAACGGGTGGGCCATCATCGTGTCCGACGCGTCGCCGAGCGCAGCCGCGGCAAGGGACTCACCCTCAGCGTTGATGATCTTGGCGCGCTTCTCTCGCTCGGCCTCGGCTTGCCGTGCCATCGCCCGCTTCATGCTGTCCGGAAGCTGGATGTCCTTTAGTTCGACCAGGGTGACCTCGATACCCCAATCGACGGTCGTGACATCGAGGATCGCGCGGATGTCGAGATTGATCTTGTCGGTCTCGGACAGGGTTTGATCAAGCGTGTGTTGACCGACGACTTTCCGCAGCGTCGTCTGAGCGATCTGGTCGATGGCGGAGTACACGTTCTCGATCGCGACGACGGACTTCACCGCGTCGACGACTTTGAAATAGGCCACCGCTGAGACATCGACGCTGACATTGTCGCGAGTGATGATGCCCTGGGACTGGATCGGCATCGTCACGATGCGAAGCGATACTCGGTGCATGACGTCGACGATCGGGATGATGAGCCGGAAACCGGGCTTGCGTTCACCGATGACGCGGCCGAGCCGGAACAACACGCCGTCCTCGTACTGCTTGACGATCCGCGCGGACAGCGCAAACCCCAGCAGCAACAGGCCAAGAGCGACAATGAGTACGACGATGAGGACTTTCACGGCGGGTGCTCCATAACCTGGATCGTGAGGTGGACCCGCAGGCGCTGCCCGATCCGGGCGTGCGAGTGGTGGTGTGGCGGGAACTGGGCCGACTGGCCGATCGCCGACCGGCACGCGCCACACAGAGATGGTCGCGCTCGTGCCGGGCGCTGTCGCAAGTCAGCCCACGAGGGCCACGGAAAGGGTGTCGCCACGGCGTCTGGTTGCGAGCGGAACGCTCTTCACCCGCAGACTAGCTCCGGCGTGATTCCAGGCTGGCTGCTAACTCAACCAACGCCGACGATACGCCGCGTTGCCGTGATTGGCGTTCGGCTTGAGCGGATCCCTGTTCGGTGGGCGGATGGTGGCCTTGCTGCGGGGAGATGTCGAACCGCTTTCCACGCCGAGGGGGGCCGAGCTGCGTCTGGCTCGAGCCGAGGGAAGGCTCGAAGCAGCCCGCAAGATCGCGGCCATCGACACCGAGATCGCCTCGTAACGGGTCATCCAAGCTTTTGGTACGGCGGTAGCCCTCGCGGGCGACAATCGCAAGCAAAGGAACCGTCTGTGCCCGGCGGCACCGGCCAGCCCGAACGCGCTGATGGATCGATCGAACGTACGCCCTCATCGGGGAGCGGAGGTCGTCAGCAGCAAGTCTCTTGAATGTGGAATCAGACCGCGCCGCAGGACTGCCAATTCGAACCCCTCCCCCCATCAGCGCTTCAGGGAGTGCAAGGCCTCTACGCGAATCCCCGTGTTTTCCCCGCTTTCAGCGGTACCCGTCACTCTGGCCTCGGGGTCAAACGGGGGTCAAACGATCTTGGACGCCGAGAGACACGGCTCGAGGGCCCAGAATTGGTGGGCCACAAGTGGAGCTGCCCGGCGCTATACCAAGACGGCCGGTCTGGCCGACGATCTTGGCCGCGCGATGAAGCGCCTGTGGCTCAAGCGAGGCGGTCGCAAGCAGCCTGACGTCTCAGTCTCCACACTTTGCCCGCGCTTCACTGTCGACCAGCTCACAAACAAGCAACTTATAGACTTAGTTCAGAGGTTTCAGGCTGGAACACCCAAACCGCTTTAGCGGCAAGCTATGGGATGAGCGTCAGCAGCGTGAAACGAATTCTACGCGAGCG
This sequence comes from uncultured Jatrophihabitans sp., assembly GCA_964244175.1. Lineage (GTDB taxonomy): Bacteria > Actinomycetota > Actinomycetes > Mycobacteriales > Jatrophihabitantaceae > Jatrophihabitans. The sequence continues at coordinate 48,507 of CAXTHY010000015.1, forward strand.
TCGCCTCTAATAATAGCAAATCCGGTCATATCAACCAAACATCAAGAATACAACAAACCGTTACCTCGCTCTAGAGTGCTGGTTCAGCTCTGCCAGGCCAGCAGACAGCCATCAAACGTCCCTGTCCCGACGGCTTCAGGCGTCGAGCGACTAGTTGCACTAGAGCGGTAAAGCGTGGTCACCGAACCTTGGGTACCAGTGAAGGCCATGCTTTTACCGTCGGGGGAAACGACAGCATCTTCATTGTCATTGCTGTTGGCCGGCAGCAGGTCAATTGGTTTGACGGTGTACACGTCTTTGGTTAGTCCGTGGATCGGCATGCGGTAAAGGTCACTCGAATTGCCACCGTACTGGTTTATACTGGCAATGATTGCCCGGTTACCAGCCCAAGCAAAGACTTCAATTCCGTTACCCGCACCGCCCGGTAGGGCTGCACCAGGCGTTTGTTCGGTGCTGTCGTCGGAGGGTTCGTGTAGGACCTGGCCGGACACGGGCAGTACGGCAACTTCGCCGGACTCACCAGATGCGGCGGCGGTACCGTCCGGACTAATGCGATAATCCCCGAGTACCACTACACCATGCTGGATCGTAATATAGTCGGGAGCATCGTCACCGAGAGTGTCTTGGGTTTCATAATGACCAAGTATGTTTACTTGCTGGCTGGAAGGGTCGTAGCGATAAATGACGTAGGCGTGCCCGCCGTCAGAGTTTGTTGTGCTAGCTCGCAAGAAGTACAGGTCGTCGGTTGCTGGATCGAAAACCGGACTTTGATCCTGCGGTGGCTCTGTGCCGAAGCTTTGTGACAGCGTTTTGGCCGTAACATCAGTTACTCGACCACTAGCATCTTGAAAACCAACATGCTGCGACCCATCCGGCTCAGGTTGCGAGACCCAGACTGCTTCGGTGAAACCAGCGTTGTAACTTTCGCGGTAGGTCAACTGGCTAATCCCGCGATTGGAATCACCGCTCGTACAAGGATTCGTGTCGCCAATGATGGTCGTGGTGGGTGGTTGTACGTCGGCGATTGCGGTACCGGTTGTCGGGTCGAGCAGCTCGATGCCACCTGAGTCGGTAACAGTCAGCAGCCCCGGCCCGTGAATTGACTGAATCACCGGCTGTGCTGACGACGGCGCGGGGTCAGACGCCGGAGCGCTATAAGCGGGAAAATCCGACAGCGGAACCGCTGTACCACCCAGGTCGTTGCCTCCCTGTCCATCTGACGAGCTGCAGCTGCTGACAGCAAGGAGTAGCACCACAATGCAGATTGTGGCGACAGAATACCGGCCGCTACGCCGGACGTACCCGCTCACTGCGGCGGAACTGAGTCATCGACGCTGGATGGTTCTGAGTGCGGCGGTGGCAATTTACGGTCATACTGCCGGCTAAACGTCACGCGCAGCGATGCGAACAGTATGTAACCGACAATGGCGCAGACGATAAGCACGCCGACGACCGTTCCCACGCTCAGCTCACCGTCTCGGCAACGGTCACCTGAGCCGTAGGGTCAGTCTCGCGGATCACCGCAGCAACGGCCTCCAGGAACCGTTTATACGGCGACATGGCGGCGATTTGCTTCGGACCAACCGGAATGAAGCCGAGCACCGTTGACTGACTTGTCTTGTACCGAGCCAAGCCGCCAACCTGCAGGTTGGTCATGCCGTTCGCGGTGGTCGCAGCAGCCGTGAAGGTACACAGTTCGACGATGCGCTTGCCGCTGTTGATCGACAGCTCCAATTTGCCGGCTTGCTCCCGCTCAACATGAACGCGAGCACCGACGTTCTGGAGTCCGGTAGTCAGCAGGCTGGCACCGCCGCCTTTGACGTTCCCGGTCGCTACCTTGACCAACGCAAGGGCGGCGTCCGGGGCAAGGGTCGTGGTGGCACGCAGCGCCAAGCTGGCACGGGATTGAGCGCTCATCTTTTTGGTTGATTCCTTCCGGGCAGGGATGACCGAGCCCGCGAGTTCAAACGGACGCGAGCACTGGCAGGGTGTTGCCGAAGTCCAACAGACAGTAATGTAGGACACCGGCAACGTCTACCGGGTGCCGACGCCACGCTCGTACCTGACTGCGGAGCAGGCGGCAGAGCGGGCTCAACGACGAGCGGTCTTCGGCGCGACGGTGCGGCGGCTACGCATTGCGGCCGGCTTGACTCAGGAGCAACTGGCTCTTGCTGCGGGTCTGGACCGGCCGTTTCTGGTCCAGATCGAGGGCGGTAAGCGGAGTGTGCTTGTCGAGCGACTGGATGACATCGCGGGGGCGCTCGGGGTAATTAGCTCTGACCTTTTCACTAATGCTAACGGCTAACTCGAACTGAGATGTTCTATTTGGACAGATACTCAAGCATGCGATGATTCTGGGATAGTCGGTCATGTAGACGTGATTCTTTCGGCACAAACTGTCGCGACTTCCTGTCCCTTATTGTCGCGTCCAATGATGAACATCACTTTCCCAGAGCCAGCCAATCGCCAAATCACTCAGATTGCTACATGAGACCGCCGCATCAATTTCTTTTATCAGATCGGTGAAAGAGGTTGGACTAAATCGGCCTGCTATGGTCGAGTGCAACACCAGGCTCTGCAGATACCACGCACGCATCGACGCAGCTTGCTTTTCTTCGGCAGGCGGGGCAACGTACGTGCACTGCACCGCGTGGCGCAGTGCATTCATGAGGTTCTCCGGGCTGGTAGCCAAGAGATACGAACCAGTTGACCATAAACAGCCTGAAAACCAGTCTAAATTTAGCCGTGTCCAACAACAACGCATTGAGGCTAGGCATAAGCAACTGCCACGGAGTCATGACCACACTCAGGGGATCTGTTGATATCGCAGCGCGTTAGTGCAAGCGTTACATGGGGGCAAACTGTTCAAAGGCAGTTGTGGAAGATACAAAGCGCCGCATCTAGCCCCAAGCCGGTTTGTCAACGACGGCGTAGCCAGTGCCGATTACTACGGCAGGTGACCAACACCTTTGCATTGATTGCGTCACCCGTAAAAGTGTCGATCATGGCGTCGTCGGCATTGTCGAGCACCAGTAGCCGTACCTTATTTGTTGAAGTGATCAGTCGTCGCAGTGCCGCTATGCGCTTGCTCGATGCGAACGGTGATTTCCCGTCAGCGCGTGCCACCTCGTGCGGTCTATGACGCGCTGATTCCCCGGCGCAGGTGGGATTCAGTCAGCCCGTGCCACGTCGTGATAGCCCGGGTCGAGGCGTCCGTTCGGGGTCAAACGAGGGTCAAACTCTGCCTGCATCGGCCCCGCCGATAGCAGCTCCGTCGGTCCGGGTAGCAACGCGTCGGCTACCCGTCGATCGTGCATGTGGCAAGAAACGCTACGAGCGGGGTGGCATCGTCGGTGGTGAACATGTGGTCCAGAGCGGTGTGGAATTCGAGTTGGCGAGCGAACGGGATGCTGATCGGATCGAAACCGTGTGCCATAAGCTCGCCGACCATCATCAAACGGGCCGTGCGTTTGTTGCCGTCAAAGTAAAGCTGCCGGCGGGTTGCGGACGCGAAGTAGACCAGTGCTCTGACCCGGGTGTCTTCGATCTCGGACAAGCCGTCGAGCATGTCGGCGTAGTGACCGCGCAGCGCGGCGCCTCCCTCGCCGTGCTCTGTGGCGGCCACTCGCCCTCCGGAGGCAAGGCTGACGATTCCGCCGCCGGTTACTTGGCCTTCACCACGGAAATGTCCCGCCTCGATGGCTTCGTGTCGGGCCACGATGGCGTGTAGTCCGTCCGAGGTCGCCTTGTCGAGGCGGAAGCTGCCGTCGCCGACCTTCTCATCGAGCAGGCTGTAGGCCTCGCTCAAGGCGAGGATCTGCTGCTCGTCGCCAAGTCGTTTTCCTCCGACGGTGACTCCCTCGAGCAGGGTCCGGACCTCCGGCAGCGTGAAGTTGTTGCCCTCCAGCGCAGCGGTGTTCCAGATCAGGTCAGGAAGGTGTGCCCGGAAGCGGTATCGGACTCGTTCGACCTCGCTGTGCTTGATCGGGTCGACGTCGAAGGACCGCCACGTGACACCGAAGTCCTCAAGCTGGCGCATCCGATCGGCATCGGCCTCGTCCGGCGCGTGATGATCGAGATCGGGTTCTTCGGGGATAGACAGGTCGATGTCGGCTTCGGTCCGAGCGCGAGCACTCCCAGAACCAGTGCCTCCGGTGCCGCCGTCCGGTCGTTTCACGTACTGATTCGAGCCGCGAGCCCAGCCGCGGCGCGGTTCTGGTCCGGTCACAGCGAACTCACCTCCTCCTCCGCGTGTGTCGACCGTCCATCGGGTCACTTCCCTTCACCACGACTGGGCCTCTCGGCGGGCGATGTCGCTGACGACCCCGCCGATGGAGAAGCTGTCCAGAAGGATCTGTATCGGTGCGACGTAGCGGACCCGCTCATGCTCGAAGGAGTTCGTGAACAGCGCCGGGTCTCCCTCGACGATTGCCAGTTGGGTCCGCTCCACTCGCGTTGCCTTGGTGAGGTCGGCATCGGCGAGCAGTTGTTCGACTCGCCGGGCATCCTCGCACCACAGAATGGTCGGGGTCGGGAGCCTCTCGAACAGGCCGGGAAGTCTGAGGCCGGCCATCCCCGACAGCGCCCACTGCCCACCGGAGGCCTGCCCCGCGGAGGCAACTCGCCCGACCTCGATCGGACTGGCATACAGCCGCGATGTCGGTCGGAGCAGCGGCGCCGAGGCACGCCCGGCGATTTCGACAATCTCGATGGGGTTGTCGCCGGCCTGACGTCTGAGTCGATCGGTCCAGAGCGCAGCGTCAGGGAGGAAGGGCACGTAGCCGTCTTCGAGAAGAACTCGAGCAGCGGCAGCAGCAGCAGGATCAGCAAGAGGACGAACAGCAAGACGAAGATCCTGGCCGCACGCAATCGCTATCTCGCGCAGGGTTCCGACCGATGGGTCGACCTGATCGTTAAGCACGCGATGCAGGGTCGAGCTGGACACCCCTGCCCGCCGCGCGACCACCGCATTGGACAGGCCGCTCTTCTCAACCCATTTGCGCACCGTCCGACCCACGCCACTCGCATCCGAGTGCGCGCCACTGTCCGACGAGGTCGTGCCCCCATACTTCAGGCTCGGCCCTCGCACAGACCGGGCAACCTCGCTTTCCATATACGGAATCATAGCATGATGACTCCGTATATGGATAGATCACTTGTCATATTCCACATATGGAACAACTGCGGCCGGCTCGTGGCGTCCTCAAAGCCACGGACGCGCACTGCGGTGACGCCGCCTATGACCGCGTCGACGCCGGGCCAAGTGACTGGACGGCGCGCGCACAATTACATCGTGCTGCGCGTGTACCTGGACCAGAACAAGTGGGTCGACCTCGCGCGCTCCCGCAAGACGGGATTCACCGACGGTCTCGCCGACTTTTGGGACATCGCCCACGCAGGAGTGGAGCGCGATCTGCTGTCTGTCCCGCTGTCGGCCCGTTCACTATTTCGAGACGACCAAGCGAGTCCGCCAGGACAGCCGATGGGATCTCGCCGCCGCCATGGCCGAGCTCTCCCGGATGCACACCATCGCCGGGGCGAACACACTCATCCCGCAGGAGGTGGACGCAGTCGCCGCGCGGATCTATCGGGACCAGATCGATCCGAACGCGCCGGACCCCGTCCCCGATCGCACCGTTCGGCGTCGGTGCAGCGCACGCACTCGGCGCCCCGCCTGGAACGTTCGCCGGGCAGTTCAGCTTCGAAGAACTACGCGCCGCCGCATGCCAGAGGACATGCTCGCCCTCGTTCGTCGAGGGTTGGTCGATGCAACCGAGCTGGCGGGTCCTCGCCCGCACCGAGTCCTCGGAACAGGCACGCAAGATCGCGGAGCAAACGCGCGAGCAGATGGGCGAGGTTGACCAGAAGTTCGCCGATCACCAACGGGCTTTCGCCGAACACGTGAAGGACAATCGTCTGACCCATCGCAGGGACGAAGGATTGAGCCGGTTCGACTTGGCCGACATCCGTGAACTGATCCTTCGCGCGTGCGTCGCACGTGGATTCGTGCTCACCCCGGAGCAGTTCGGCGACACCGAAACAGTCGAGCGGCTCTGAAGGAGGTCCCCAGCAAGTGGGCCGTGCGGGAGATGCGCCGTGTCCGGCACCGCAACGTGCAGCAGAGCTGGACGGCCAGTGACCTCATGACATCAACGCGCTGTCGGGCGCAGTCGTGTACTGCGACATTGTGGTCACCGAACGCCAGTCGCCGCACCACCTGAACAAGGACGGCTTAGCCCAGCTCCACGGCACAACAGTGATCTCTGACCGGAAGGATCTGACCGGACTGCTCGTCGCGCACTCAACAAACTGATGGTGAGGCATCCGGAGTTGTCACTCCCAATGCCGACTCGTCCTCACCACGTCCTTGCCGGCCGGCGCTGCGTTCGCCGCTTGAGCCATTCGAACTGTCCCGCACCTCACGACAAGGTCGCCGAACAGGTGCGAGCCGGCTATTGCCGGCTTGTGGTCGCGACACGCCCGAGCGTTCGGGGTCAAATGAGGGTCAAATGACCTTGGACATTACAAGGACGCCACGGAGGCCCCAGAAACCCTGGGCCATATGTGGAGCTGAGGGGATTCGAACCCCTGACCCCCTCGATGCGAACTCCGTGTGGGCTGTATCAACAGAGGCCGAATCGCCGTAGAATCCCTATGTAGTAAGGGATTCCGTGTCAGCTCGTGTCACCCCATACCGGCCCCTGACAGACCGTTCGGGTGACAAATGAGTGACAAGCCCGGACCCCCTTGGAGACTGGCAGGGATGGAGTCACACCCGTGGGATTCGTACGCGAACGGCCCGGCACGAACAGCGGTGTGCGTTATCAAGCACTCTATGACGACGTGAAGGGCCACCGGCGCTCCGCCGGCACTTTTGTCACTGAAGCGGAGGCGGTGCGGGCGTGGCAGCGGGCCGAGGACCGGCAGACCGATGGCCGGTCCAGCGACACCCGTCGGACCCGGCAGCGGTTCCGTCGCTACGTCGAAGACGTCTGGCTGCCCC
>CAXTHY010000016.1:0-55315 GCA_964244175.1 uncultured Jatrophihabitans sp.
AGCAGCAGGAACTCGCCACCCGGATGCTCGCCGACGAGCGGGCCCGCATCGCCCGCGAGCTGCATGACGTGATCGCCCACGGCGTCAGCGTGATGGGCGTGCAGTCGGCGGCGGCGCGGCTCGTTCTCGACCGCGACCCGGAGCGCGCGAAGGAGACGTTACGGGCGGTCGAGGGGCAGGCCCGAGAGTCGATCGACGAGCTGCGCCGACTGCTCAGCGTGCTGCGCGCGAGCGATGCCCCGGCCGACCTGCAGCCGCAGCCCGGGCTCGGTGATCTGCCCCGGCTGGTGACGACGATGCGCAGCGCTGGGTTGCGTGTCGATCTTGCGGCCGAGGGCACCGGGACGCGGCTGCCGACCGGGATCGACCTCACTGCCTACCGGATCGTGCAGGAGGCGCTGACCAACACGCTCAAGCACGCAGGCCCGGTAGTCGTCACCGTCGACATCAGGCAGGCGGCGGACGAGCTGCGCATCCGCGTCGCCGACCACGGGCCGCCCGTCACGCGTGACCTGCGGGCAGGGCACGGCCTGACCGGCATGCGCGAGCGGGCCGCGCTTTACGGCGGCACCGTGCGCGTGGCGACGCCGGTCGGCGGCGGCCTGACGGTCGAGGCGTGCCTGCCGCTCCAGGTACAGGCGTGACGACTGTCCTGCTGGTCGACGACCAGGACATGGTGCGCGGCGGCTTCCGGCTCATCCTCTCCGCGGCCGAGCCGCCCATCACCGTCGTGGGCGAGGCGCGCACGGGTGTCGAGGCGATCGCGCAGACGAGGGCGCTCGCGCCGGACGTCGTGATCATGGACATTCGCATGCCGGAGCTGGACGGGATCGAGGCCACGCGGCGCATAGTGGGCGCGGGCCTGCCGGCGAAGATCCTTGTGCTGACGACCTTCGACGCCGATGAGCAGGTCGTCGATGCCTTCCGGGCCGGCGCGAGCGGCTTCCTGCTCAAGAACGCGCCGGTGGAGCAGCTCGCCGGTGCGGTGCATGCCGTAGCGGCCGGTGACACGTTGCTGAGCCCGACCCTCACCCGGCGGTTGATCGCCCAGCACGTCGCCACACCCGACGCGAGCACGAATGCAGCGCTGCGCCAGCTCAGCGAGCGCGAACGCGAGGTGCTCGATCTGATCGCCCGCGGCCTGTCGAACCAGGAGATCGCCGAACGGCTCATGGTCAGCGTCGGCACGGTGAAGACGTACGTCTCGCGGCTGCTGACGAAGCTGCGCCTGCGCGACCGGGTGCAGGCGGTGGTGTTCGCGTACGAGAGCGGCCTGGTCACGCCGGGCGCGCGTTAGGTGTGATGTCCAGGAAGTTGGTCAGGCGCGCACACACGGCGGCTCTCGGGCGCACTGTGCTGTGCACACAACTGCCGACCGGCAGCCCCACGAGGCCAGCGACGCGCGATTCCGCCCCCGTGCGGCGGCCACGGCACGTTGCCGAGGCCGCCGCTGACGAACGGTCAAGCTCCGCGTCTGGGTTCAGGTTGAAGCGGACGCGAACGGGGCGAGACCTTTCGGCGAACCGACGCCGGTCGGGCCGTCCCAGCCCTTGCCGGATACGCACAGCTGCACGTCCCAGCCGTAGCTCGGGCAGTAGTTCGGCGGGGCGTTCGATCCGACGGTGATGTCGTTGATGGATGACTTGGGCGCCTTATAGATCGTGTTCGGGCCGAGGACGGACTTGTTCGCCGCGGCGCGCGCATACATGCCGGCCAGGAACGGCGAGGAGACGCTGGTGCCGCCGACGACCAGGAAGCCGTAGGGCTCTCCCGAGCCCGGCGCGTAGCTGTCGTAGACGGCCACTCCCGTGTAGGGGTCGGCCACCGCAGACAGATCACTGGCGGCGCGGCCGCCGTAGCAGTGGTCGCTCACGGACTTCGGCTGACCCGCGGCCGGCGCGACGTCAAAGGTGCAGCCACTACCGGCACCGTTCCACGCGGTCTCGCTGTACTTGCGCGCCGTCTGGCTCGGGAACAGCGACGTGCCGCCGGCCGAGGTGACGGTGGGCAGGTCCTGGGGCCAGGACGTGCCGTCCAGGGTGTCGCCCTGATCGGAGTACTGACCGAGGAACCCGCTGTCGCCGGAGCTGGACACGATGGGCATGCCGGGCTGCGTCATCAGCTTCGCGACCGTCCCGGAATCGGCGTAGCTGTCGGTCGGGTAGCCATAGCTGATGCTGACAGCCGACGCGCCGAGCTTGCGCGCGGTCTGCACGCCGGTGGCGAAGTGCAGGATGGCTTTGTGCGTCGCTCGCTCGTCGCCGTAGAAGCCGTCAACCAGTGGGACCTGCATCGAGATGATCTTACATTTCGGGCAGGCGGCCGATGCCATGTCGACGTCCAGCGCAGTCTCGACCGCGATGTACTCTTCACCGAACTGGTCGTCGAGGTCGGTCGCGGGCGCGTACGGCGCGCCACCCTTGTAGTTCATCTGCTTGAAGCAGCCGCTGGACTTCGTGCAGGCCCGCAGCCCATAGGTGGAGCGGTAAATGGCCAGATCCGACTCGAGCGTCGGGTACGCGCCGGCACCGATCACCACGATGGTCCCGGTGCGGGACGGGGCCGAGTCGAGGCCGTAAGCGGTGGACAGCTCGTCAGCCCCGTAGCCGACCGGCGGGGCGATGGCGTTGGGGTGCACGCCCGAGGACTTCGGCGACGCGGCCGAGGTAAGGATCGCCGGGGAGCTCTTCGCGGCGGTCCGCTTGCTGGTGATGACCTGGACATCGCAGCGCAGCTTGGCGGCTCGGCACAGCTGCAGCGAGCTGGTCGAATGAGACAGCGTGCCCGCGCGCAGGTCGGAGTGCAGCGCGGCAGCCTGCGCCGAGGTCAGGCGTTGGGTCCGATTGGGCGCCACCACGGCACCCGCGGGCGAGGCCAGCGCGACGAGTACCGACGCAGCGCCGGCGGCCGCCACGACGGCAGTACCAAGCCGTCGAGACAGGCGGACCGGGCGGCGGGTGGTGATGTGGGTTTGTTGCATCGGCTGTCGTCCCCCTCGTGGAACTTTCATCGGGTGGTCTGATCGGGCACAGGTGTCCCCGGACATGCCGCATCCAACCGGACTTTCGTTGCGCCAAACGCGAATCTCGACGTTTTTTACTGATCTTTTATGTCGCGTCGCGGAGCCGGCCTATCCGCGCAACAGACCCGTCGGATGTTCTGCAACCGGAACGGTTACGGAGCGAGCGACGACGTGCACGTCGCGGACTCCCAAAACAATAAGTTCCGCCTCCGGGCCTCACAATGACGCATGGCGGGCGCTGCGCAGGGCAAACATAGCCGCAGCAGCACACCCCTCTCAGGTGCCGACCGCCACCGGGAGCGCGACGGCACCGTTCCGAACCGTCGTCGATCCTCTCGGCGATCGCAATTACATCGTCGGTCTCGACCTCTCCGAGGGTGCCCGCCGTGTTCGCAGGCGGATCGATCACCGGGCAGAAACAGCGCAGACACACCGCCGGCAGGACGCGGCCCGGTATGGCGTGCGGTGGCAGAAGCCTGGCGGCGTGCTCTGCGAAGAAGTCAGAGGCTGCAACGCTGGGCCAGCATCCGGACATGAGACGGGTATTCGCCACTTTGGGGAGCCCGACGTGCCACGCTCGACACCGATGAACAGTGACCGGTTCGATCAGCTCTACGCCGACAATCTTCCGCTGATCCTGGGTTACGCGGCGCGCCGGTGCGCAGAGCGCAGCGATGCAGCCGACGTCGCAGCCGAGGTGTTCATAACGCTGTGGCGCCGCCTGGAAGAAGTCCCACCCGGCGAGGAACGAATGTGGCTGTATGGAGTTGCTCGGCGGAAGCTGGCCAATCACCGGCGTGGCCAGCTGCGGCGCAACGAACTCACGCAGCGCCTCGCGGAGATGATGCTGACGTATCGCGTGGCAGCCGTTCCTGAGGGCCGTGCGGCGATCGTCGCGCAGGCGGTGGCGCAGTTGCCCGAGCGTGATCAAGAGTTGCTGGCTCTAGCCGTCTGGGACGGGCTGTCGCCGACCGAGATCGCCACGCTGGAGGGGATCCCGGCCGCCACCGTTCGTTCGCAGCTGATGCGCGCCCGGGCGCGGCTTCGACGGCTGCTGGACCGGCCGCCACGGACCGTCGCACCAGCGTCCCAACCGCGCCCCGCTGACTCTCGTTCATCAATCCTGCTCCGAGAGGACTGATCGTTATGGCCAATGAACTTCACGATCCCGAACTGGTGGCCTGGCTGCTCGACGCCGACCCCGTCGATGTTTCCGCGCTGCGTGCTGTTGCCGCCACGGACGCGGCCGCCGCGCTACGCGACGACATCTCGCGAGACGGCGTCCTTCCCGTTGCGAGGCGCCGGCGAGGCAAGCGATTCGCCGTTGTCGCCGCTGCGGCTGTCGCGGCCGCCGTGATCTTTGGGTTGATCACGCTGCTTGCGCCGCCGTCCGTCGAGAACAGCGCCTACGCGGCCCCCGCCATCCAGTTCGCACGGCAGTCACCGCGTCTTCTTCTGGCCCAACCGGGCTGGCGTGTCACAGACCTGAACCAGGAGTACTCGGACCAGGGTGAGATGACCTTTAGTTCGGGAAGTCGGACCCTCGACATCGACTGGGGCACCCCGGCAAACGCCTTTGGGCAGATCACCGGCAAGAACGGGCAGATCCTGGCAGGGGCGCCGGTGGCGATCGATGGTCACCGCGCGCTCGCCGGGGTAATGCCGGGTCAGGCCAGCACCGGACCCAGATATTTCTCCGCGCTCTGGATCGTCGGTGACCAGGGCCTACGGGCCCGCGGGGAGTTCGCGGATCTCGCCCAGTTCGAGGCAGTGGTGCAGACGCTGCACCGCGTCAGTGTCTCCACTTTGCTGGCTGCCTTGCCGGCGAGCGTGGTCACGTCCGCCGGGCGGAAGGCGACGGTCGCGAAGATGTTGGCCGACATCCCGCAGCCCAAGGGGTTCTCATCGTCGAAGCTGAGCGATTCGACTTTGCTGCTCGACCGTTACCAGCTAGGCGCCAACGTGACGAGCGCGGTCAGCTGCAGCTGGTTGGGGCAATACCTGCACGGCAACCCCACCCAGCGATCGCAGGCCAGCGCAGCGATGGCGACGTCGCGCCACTGGGCCATCCTGCGCGAAATGGCCCCGGAGGGGGGGTTTTCGCAAATGATCTGGGAAACCGCCGACAACATGAACGGCGTCCCGATGCGCGGCCTCGCGCCGGGCCAATCCGAAGCGGCAATCCTCAAGAACCACCTGTGCTGAGACAAATAGTCGGGCGCGGCCGAAGCGCCAGACGTCCAATCTTGACGGCAGCCCAGTTGGTGCTCGTCGGCGTGCCCGCAAGGGGAACCCGCCGGCGGGCAGTGCGATCGAGCGACTGCCGGCCCCGGTTGATCAAGTTTCCTGCGCGCAAAGGGATCGGTCGTCGGGCAACCCGAATTCGCAGCTGTTAACAGCTGCTGGCGGAATGTGGGGGACTGCGTGCTGCGGATTCGTTTTCGAGCAGGAACAGAGTCGACGGGTCAGCCGGACTCGACCGCTGTGCCGAGTCGTTCGAGCGAGGCTTCCAACTTGGCCGCGCTGGTCTCTCGAGCACGTCGCAAGCGCTTCTGGTCGCTCAACTGAGACCAGTCGTAGGTGTGGGTGACGAGGGTTCGGGACGAGTCGATTGGTTCGAGTTCCCATCGCCACAGGTGCCCCGCCGGGTCCTGCCCCGGATCGGCGGGCCGCCATGCGATGCGCCGACCCTCGTCGAACTCAACCACGTGATTCTCTCGAACACCGCTATCCCCCGTCAGCGTCATGGTGAACACGTCACCGATGTGTCGGACGCGCTGACCGCCCGCGCCCTCAGCCAGGTTGTCGTTACCGTCCCAGCGCGGCTGCAGGGCCGGGTCAGCGATGAGCTCAAAGATCCGCCCAGCCTCAGCCGCGATCTCCCGGCTAGCGCGTACCACCCGCGGAACGTCCTCGTGTTCGGTCATGCCCAGCATCCAAACACCAGGCCACCCTCACCGCGGCACGAGACGTGCTGCTCGCCAGCAAACTCTCACAGCCCCCCGCGTCACCGGATGAGGATCCGTAACCGGACACACGGAGCGCTGCGCAGCGAGTCTTGCTTTGCTATCCATCCCACGGGTTGACGAGGTCGATGCCGGTGCCCTCGAAGTCACCGGTGTTACGGGTGGCGAGTGTGGCCTCGCGAGCTGCGCAGATAGCGGCGATCTGGGCATCGGCGGTCGTGATCGGGCGGCCACCTTTCTCACGGTCGGCCACGATGGATCCGTACCGACGAGCAGCGCGAGCGTCGAACGCGACTATCAGTTCGTCGTAGTCGGCGAACACGCTGGCCGCAGTCGCTGCCAACCGATCCTTGCGGTGACCTTCTGGTAATCGGGCAATGCCGTAGTCGACCTCGGCAAGAGTAACGGCGGTGGTGTGCAACCGTCCCACCGTCTCGGACCATGTCAGCACCTTCTGGTCTGGCTCGTCGCGCATCATCTCCGACACCACGTTGGTATCAATGACGATCACGGTAGGGCGGCCGAGCGGGGCTGGTCTGATCGGGGCGGGATCTGCAACTCGACGCCGCCGATCACCGAGAAGCGTCGTCGGATCGTTTGGGCAAGGTTGAGCCCTCCACCCTCCTGTGCCGTGACCGCGTCGGTGAGGATTGCCCGAACTTCGGCTTCCATCGACCGCCCGTTGCGGGCGGCCTGCACCTTCAGCCGAGCGGCCACCCGGTCGTCGAGGTCGCGCACGCTGATCGCTGTCACAAGCAACCACCTCCTGACAGCAATGCTAGCAGTCGGGCTTTGTGGGCTACGCGCCATAGCCTCGTCCCTTCGATGTCGCGTGCGGCGAATCGGCCGATAATTGAGCTCGTTGCAAGAGCCGCGCCGTCTCCAGGCGGTGACCGCACGCGGATCCGCGTGCCCGGTCAGGGATCCGCCTGCGGGACGAATACGCGAAACCCTTACTCGATGGCAAGATCTCGCTATGACTGATCGCGCAAGCGCAGCCGTCACCATCGCTTGCTCACCCGAGCGGATCTACGACATGGTCTCCGACTTGCCGCGCATGCGCGAGTGGAGCCCGGAGAGCACGGGCGGCCGGTGGCTGTCAGGCGGTCGTTCTGCACGCGGTGCGCGATACGTCGGTCGCAATCGTTCTGGCCGGCGTCGTTGGACAACTTTGGCCACAGTGACCTCCGCCGATCGTCCGCGCCGCTTCGCCTTCCGTGTAACAGCGCCGCTTGTCCCGATTGCCAGCTGGGAGTACGTGATCGAGCCGGTCGCGAGGGGTTGCCGCGTAGTCGAGTCCTGGGTTGACCTGCGGCCTGCGCCGGTCAGACTCGTCAGCACGTTGCGCACCGGTGTTGCCGATCGCGGCGGCTTCACCGAGGGAAGTATCGCGCAGACTCTGCACAGATTGAAGCAGGCAGTTGAAACGGCCTCCGTCGCCTAGCTGCCGCAACGCAGACTGCCACTCCCGCCGTGTCGGATGCGGACCCTCACCGGTCGGCCGCCCTGCCGTGTCGCCGCCGTTCAATTGCCAGCGGAGTAATCCCGAAAGCGGATCCCATCCGGGCCGATATAACCTGGCCCGCCCGGACGCAGATTGAAGTCCGCCGCGTCTGGGGCCCCGCCCAGCCTGGCCTTGTCCGCCTCACCAACGGCTTCGGATCAGACGACATCATCACCGTATGGCGCACGAAAGACCTGATGCGATTCACTTCCTCGCCGCAAGTCGGCTGACGGTCGAGCGTGCGCGCTCATCCCAGAACAATGCCTCTGATCCTATTGCCGACGTAGGCGCGCGATCCGTCTGCGTGGCCGCAAGCGGACCCGCGTGCGGACTGGACGTCGGTCGTGCCCGGCGAGGAGTGGATCGTGTGCGGTGAGCGGTTCACTCCAGGCACCCCGCGTTGGTTCACACGTCGCCGCCGAGCCGCTAGGGGTGACAGTGCGGTGCACTTGCGGACAGGCTGGCACGCGGCGCTGCCATGATCATCGACGGTGGCGCCGTTTGGCGAGGGCGCAGCGGATGAGGTACGGCGGTGTGGGCGGCATCCACCCGAGCTGCAGACCTTGGCCGAGGTCGTCGCGCACCGCCCAGTGCTCGGTAACCTTTGCGTCGATGACGTGCTGCCAGTGCGTCTGGCGGACCGCGAACGACCTGCCGGTCGGTGCCCAGACGCGATCGAGTTCGCCATCACCGGTATAGGTCACGAAGTCGCCGGTGTGCCGACCGCTCATCGTTGCGTCGATGACCACGAGATCGTCCTGCACGACGACGTGGTGCAGCTCGTGGGACAGGTCGGCGAACGCCGAACGCAGCCAGAGCGCGGTCGCGTGGAACCCGTCTGGCCCCCCGACACGGCACCCGGGCGGCTCGATGATGTCCTCCCGATTGACGGCGTCGCGAGCGATCACGGCCTCGAAGTCCGTCAGATCGCCGTCCGCCATGATCGACAAGCTGCGCAGCGCGACGTCACCCGTCGCAGAAGTTGTCAGAGACATGGCCACCGCTTTCGATAAAGTTGGACAGTAATGAAAGGTAGGATGGCTTCGATGCCAGATGATGTCAACCCTGCCGCCGTACGTCGGCCGGCAACGGACAGGCGCTCCTACGACGTCAGTCGCCGACGCGAACGGGCCCGCGAAAGACGTCGGGACGTGGTGCGCGCCGCCCAACACCTGTTCGAGGAAGGCGGTTATACCGCCACCACGATCGTCGACGTCGCGCGCGCGGCGGGGGTTTCTGCCGAGAGCATCTACAAGAGCTTCGGCAGCAAGGCCGCGCTGCTGAAGGAAGTCTTCGACGTCGTGATCGCCGGCGACGACGAGCCGGTGGCCGTGCCCGACCGCGCGGAGGCCACGGCGATTCGGGAAGAACCCGACCTTCGCCGGAAGCTCCTCATGTACGCCGAACAGGCAGCTGTCCGGGCCCAGCGCTCGGCGGCGATTCAGATCGTCATCCGCAACGGTGCCGCAAGCGACCCCAACCTGCGCCGGCTCTGGGACCAACTCGCCGAACAGCGTCTGACCGGCATGGGAATGCTGGCCGGCCATCTCGCGACCACCGGCGAACTACGAGCCGACCCCGACGCAGCGCGCGACGTCCTTTGGACCTGCATCTCGGTCGAGATCTACGACCTCCTCGTGCTCCAGCGCGGCTGGAGCCTTCCCACCTACACCGACTGGCTCGGTAGAACCCTCGTCACCCATCTCATTGGCGACTAGCCGGTGTCTCGCAAGCGGACCGTTCACCGGCAATAACTTAAGGAAAGACTTCGACGGATGCCGACGCTCGCGCAGGCAGCAGCCGCTCTAGTGGGCGGGCTATTTGCTATCCGTGGCCTCTGCCAGCAGTGGTATCAGGTGCTGGCGTCCGAGGTGCTTGGCCCATTCCAGCGCGGTGGCGTCAAAGCGTGTGTCCCGAATCGTCGGATCCGCGCCGCGTGCCAGCAGTAGCTGCACCATCAGTGAGTCGTCGCGCTCGACTGCTGTGTGCAACGCGGTCTGCCATGGCTGCTCGACCGGCACGTCGCTACGGCCCAACGCGTCGACGTCGAATCCTGCGTCCAACAACAACTCCACCGCCGCAGCCCGTCCCTGTCCGGCAGCCCAGACAGCCAGCGCAGGACGGGCCCGCCGCGCAGCATCGAGCCGCTCCGGCGAGGCCTGGTTTACCGCGGCCCGGTCGCCTGCCAGCGCCGCCCGCACGATGCTCTCCACGGGATCGACCTGTGCCGCGACCGCGCCGAGCGCGCGCAGTTGCTCGGCCAACTCCAGATGCCCGTTCGCCAACGCGAGTTCGATCGGCGTCCGGCCCGATCGCCAGGCGCCAGCCGGCAGCGGCGACAGCACGTCCACCCCATGGGCCGCGAGCAGCGCCACCCGCGAGCGCTGGTCGTGAGTGACCGCCCAGTCGAGCAAGATCCGGACGAGTTCGGTCGGGGCGGGTGTCAGGTCCGGGAGCCGTCGGCGCCACGGCCCGCCGTCCCCTCGGCCGAGACCGAACTCCAACAGCACGTGCAGGAAGTCGTCGTCAGTGCTGAACTGGCGGTTGTACAGGGTTTGGCCATCATTCGGATCGGCGCCCGAGGTGAGCAGCAGCCGCGCGAGCGGCAGTGACCAGCGGTGGCGCGGTTGCTCGCTCTCGCCGTCACCGAAGACTCCGGTGAGCACGGTGAACGGTGTCGGGTACCCCTGAAAATATCGGCCGTCGTTCGGGTCGGCTCCGGCGGTGAGCAGTGCCCGCGCCGCAGTCAGGGTCCGGTCCTCGTCGACGGCGAATCGGGAGTACGTCAGGTACATCAGCGGCGGCCAGCACAGCGGACCGCACGGCGTATTGACCTCCGCCCCGCGCCGCAGGTGCTGTTCGATGGCCTCCGGGTCGGCGACGACGGCTGCGACGGCGAACGAGGAGGCGGGCAGATCAGGCTCGGTCGCCAGCACCCGCTCGGCCGCGGCGGGTTCGAGGTCCGCGTCAGCCCAGGTGAGGCACGACAGTCGCACGATCGTGTTGGCGGCGGACTCTGCCGCAGCTTTGCCGAATTGCGTCGCATCGTCAGCGGGCGGCCAGGTCAACGCCCGGATCTGTTCGACGTGATGCTTGAGCCGGGCCCAGCTTGCGAACCCGTACGTGCGAGCCAGCGCCCGCTGCGCAGCGGTGAGTGAAAACCCCGGCACCGCGGTGTCCAGGCCCAGAACCCTCAGCGCAGCGAGGTCGCCAGAACGAACGCCACGCTGGAGCTCGCGGGCTCGGCGGCGCAGCTGGCCGGGGTCAGGACGTTCGGGTAAGGACACGGTCGCCATGGCGACCTCCTTCCATCACCCCGCGGTCCGCGTGCCAGGGTGCAGGAAGGAGGTGGCTCAGGCAGTCACGTTCCTCGAACTGCGGGTGGGCTCAGCCCTGTCCGCGGACCCGGAGGCATCCCGCACGTGCCACAGGCGACGGTACGCCCGCGAAACCGGTCGCGGAAGGCCCGCTAAACCAGCGAGTCTTGCCGCCCAACCGTCCCAACCGCCCAACCGCCCAACCGCCCAACCGCCCAACCGGGCAGCGCTGCCACCGAGCATCCCGTCGTGCGTCGCCCGCAAGCGGACCCGCTACCGAGACGGCCGTCAGTCCCAGCCCGATGCCGGAGCAGGGTCCGGCCGAACGTGATGCGCTGTGTCGGACGGGATCCGCATGCGGGTGTCGAGCGAAGAGGTGCGTGTCCCGCTTACGAGCGATGCATCGCAACGTTGATGGCGTGGCCGTCGGGGCTCCGGACGAAGAAGCGACGGATGCCCCAGGCTTCATCGGTGATCGGATGCACGATCTCGTAGCCGCGTCGTTGCGCCTCTTCATACGCCGTGTCGACGTCGTCGACCTTGATGGTCATGACGGAGTCCTCCGGCGCGGTCGCGTCGCTAGTCACAACTTGGACGCACGCGTTAGAGTCCGGGGAGTTGAACCGGGCCACCCAGCCCTGGTTCATGCCGACTTCGGTGAGCCCGAGGAACCCAAAGAATTGTCGAGCGTGCTCGATATTGTCAGTGTGCAGGTTGGTGATGACCTCGACCGCTTTCATCGTCCGATTCTGACACCCGAGCGTGGCCTGCTTGGTCTACCGAGACCAGTGAGTGTGTCGCAAGCGGACCCGCCAGCGGGCGTTCGAAGGATGGAGCGGACCCAGCCTGTCGGCGCACGCCGCCGACGCGGGCCGACGTCCGCAGGGGGATCCCTTTGAGCGGGCCTATGTCGCGTGCCGCGGGTTGCCGGGTGTAGCGGGACCTATCCGCGCAGGTCGCGTCGGTTGATTGCGAGGGTGGCGGCGGTAGTGAGGGCGAGTGCTGCGACGGCGAGGACGGCAGCGTGGACGGGGGCGACGCCGCGACTGAGTGGGTCGTCGGCGTAGTAGTAGTAGTAGTAGAACGAGAGGTACCTTAGCCAGCCCAGGCCGGTGACGAGCGGGGCGAAGCTGTTGATCAGCCATCCGGCAATCGCGACGGCGGCTGCGGCTGCGGTAGCGGGCGGGCGTCGTCCGGTTCCCGTGGCAATCGCGAGCGTCAGGGCGCCTAGTGCCCACCCGAAGCACACGAGCTGCAGGGCCCAGGCCGTGACGTGGGCGGTGCTGATCCCGCCGCCCCCGAGCGCCACGCCGCAGATCATCCCGAGCCAGCTGCCAGCGGCGACACCCAGCACGAGCGCGGCGACTGCTGCCGCCTTCGAGGCCACCAGCCGGCGCCGGGTGATCGGGTAGGCGAGGATCAGCGTGAGCTGGCCGTTTTCCTCCTCGCCGGCGGTGGTCGCGGAGGCCGCAATGATCGCGACCGCGCCGATCACCAGCGGCCCGTAGACCGAGCCGATCTCGCTGCCGAACCAGCCGGAGATCGTTGCGTAGTTAGCGCCGCCGAGTAGTCCGGCGACGCTGGAGGGGATTTTGAGTTCGCCGATCTTGTGTCCGACCGAGGGGAACAGTGCGCCGACTGCCAGTTGCACAGCGATCATGCCCACGGCCGCGGAGAGGGCGACGAGGAGGCGTAGTCGCAGTGTGATGGTGAAGGTCGGCCAGCTCACGGCTGGCTCGCGGTGCGGTAGTAGCGCAAGAAGATGTCCTCGAGGTCATCGGTTCGCGGGCGGATCGCCAGTACCGGGTGAGCCGCCGCCGCTTTGACGACCGCGTCCGCGGAGCCGGCGAACGCGACGGTGACTGTTGCTCCGTCGGCAGAGACGTGTTCGACGCCGGGAAGTCCCTGAAAGACCGCAGCACCTACCGGTTCGGCGAACTCGATCTCGAGCCGGTGGACGGCGACCTTGCCTAGGTTGGCCAGCGAGTCGACGACCACCAGGCGGCCCTGGCGCAAGATCGCGAGTCGATCGGTGACCCGCTCGACCTCGGACAGCGTGTGGGAGGATAGGAACACCGTCCGTCCGGCCGCACTGAGCTCACCGAGCAGCGCGTGGAAGCTCTGCTGCACGAGCGGGTCGAGGCCAGCGATCGGCTCGTCCAGGATCAGCAGTTCCGGCTCGTGCATGAATGCCTGGATGAGCCCGAGCTTCTGCCGGTTGCCCGTCGAAAGTTCATGGATCGGACGGTCCAGATCGGCGTCGAACCGCTCAACCAGACGGTCGCGGACCCGTCGATCGACCCCGCCGCTTAGATCGCCGAGGTAGTCGAGCATCACTCGACCGGACAGCTTGGGATACATCGCGAAATCGCCAGCCAGGTATCCGACTCGCCGCCGGATCCGCAGGCTCTCGGCCGCGGCGTCGAGCCCGAACAACTGCGCCGCGCCCGAGGTCGGTCGCACCAAGCCGAGCAGCATCCGCATGGTCGTCGACTTACCGGCGCCGTTCGGTCCCAGGAAGCCGAACACCTCTCCTTGCTCGATCTGCAGGTCGAGGTCGAAGACGCCGTGGCCGCATCCGTAGTCCTTGGTCAGGCCCCGCATCGCGATGACCGCCGGCGAGGTCACGCCGACTGTCCGGGGGAGCAGCAGCTCTGGTTAGAATTCACCATCACGTTCGCAGCGTACAAAACTTTCAGGAAGCCGTGAAACGTGGCGGAGAGGAGCTACGTGCCTTCGTCAGCTGGCAGCAACGAGGCAGCGGTGCGGCGCTTCGTCGAGACCTTCGCCGCGACTCTGGTCGAGGCAGGCATGCCGCAGATGCCGTCTCTGGTGTTCGCCGCCCTGCTGGCGACCGACACCGGCGGCCAAACCGCGAGTGAGCTGGTTGGTCAGCTGCAAGTGAGCCGTGCCGCGATTTCCGGCGCGGTCAACTATCTGGCTCGGATCGAGCTGATTGCCCGGGAACGCCAACCGGGGAGCCGTAGCTCCCGCTACGTCCTGCAGGACGCGAGCTGGTACGAAGCCGTCGCGCGACGCGAACGAGTGCTCGACCGGTGGATCGTCACCACCCGCGACGGAGTCGACGCACTAGGACCCACCACGCCAGCCGGTCGGCGGCTGACCGAGACGCTGGCCTTCTTCGAGTTCCTCCGCAACGAGCTCACGGGCATCCTCAACCGCTGGCACAAACTGCAGCAGCCCTAGAACCGTCACTGCCAGCCGGGGGTTCGGCCGGCTTGCGCTATCCACTCGCTGCGCCGCACTGCGACCTCACCAATATGGGGTTCGGTCATCGGCAGAAGAACGCGGTTGATCTTGACGGTGAAGGAGGGGTGCAGTCCGTCAATGTGCCCGCAAGGGGACCCGCTTCCGGGCGCTCTCGGCTTCAGAACACCATCGCATCTCGACGAGGTCGTCGGCGGCACGCCGGTGTTCCGCAGACGATCCCTTTGCGCGCAGGAAACTTGATCAACCGGGGCCGGCAGTCGCTCGATCGCACTGCCCGCAGGCGGGTCGGCGGATTCTGGCGGTCAGCGCAACAGGAGGTCGCCGATGAGTTCGATCGGCTTCTGGAACGCTAGTCGCTTGCGGGGTCGGTCGTTGAGTTCTTGGGCGACCCAATCAAGATCGTCGGCGGAGTGGATCGACAGGTCGGTGCCCTTCGGAAAGTACTGACGCAGCAGGCCGTTGAAGTTCTCGTTGGTGCCGCGCTGCCAGGGCGAGTGCGGGTCGCAGAAGTAGATGTCGATCCCGGTGTCGATCGAGACGTGTTTCCAGTCGCGCATCTCCGGGCCCTGGTCCCAGGTCAGCGACAGGCGCAGCGACTCGGGCAGAGTTTTGATCTTCGCGGCGAGCGCGTCGCGGACCTGTTCGGGCTTGTAGCCATCGGGCAGGTGCAGCAGCATCGCGTAACCGGTCTGGCGCTCGACCAGGGTGCCGATCGCAGTCTGGTTCTGCTTACCGATGATCAGATCTCCCTCCCAGTTCCCGGGCACCGCCCGGTCCTCGACCTCGGCCGGCCGTTCACTGACGTTGATCATATTCGGGATGCGGTTCTTGCGCTGACCGACCTTGCGGCTGGGACGCCGCAGCGCCCGCCCGGTGCGCAGACACACCGCGAGATCGCGGCGCAGTGCACCACGCGACTGCACGTAGATCGACTGGTAGATGGTCTCTGCTGACACCCGCATCTCCGGGTCGTCGGGGAACTCCACGAGCAGCCGGCCCACGATCTGCTCCGGCGAGTACTTCTTCTCCAGATCTTTCTCGACCTTCTCCCGCAACGCCAGGTTGGTCACCAGCTTCGCCGGTTTCGGGCGACCGGCACGCTCATAAGCCATCGCGTGCGCGGCCGTCGATCGATAGCGACCGTGCCGATCAACGTTGCGCTTGAGCTCACGCGAGACCGTCGAGGCGCTGCGCCCGAGACGCTCGGCGATCGAGCGCATCGACTCCCCGCCCGCGGGAGCCAACGCGATCTCCTCTCGCTCGACGAAGGTCAAGCAACGGCCCTTCAGATCGCGACCTCGCCTTGGGCGTACGCCCCCGGCATCGACCAGCACGCGGCGACCCGTACGACGACTGGTATCGATTACCGCCACCGCATCAGAGATGAACCCGCCCTCAGACATGACCTGCCAAAACCGCTGCAACAAGTCTGGACGAACGAAGATCGAATACTCGGACATGGACAACACCCAATCACTAGGTGTTGCGATCACCGCGAGAACCCAAGGGTCGGCTATCGGGCAGTTCTGCATGAGCCTCGTCGATGAGTGCCAGGGGGCAGCGGTCAGATCCAGCGGTTGCTTTCGACGTCATGAGCCAGGTGCAGAATCTGATCGTCGGTCAGGCCGTCGGTAACGGGAATCTCCAGCTGTCGAACCCCGCTCGGGGTAGCGACGGTCAACACGATCGCGTCGTGCCCGGGCCATGCCGACACTTCGAGCAGGCGCAGGACAGCCATGTCGGCACCGCGCCCTGCGAACATCGGAAAGCCATTCAGGCTGTCTCTGCGGCGGCGCAATTCCTGCGCGAGCACCAGCGCGCGCGATTCCCATTGGCTCGTCGAGGCCTGACCGGCGTCGACAGCGTCGAGGTACTGCACTAGGCCAAAGACGTAACGGCTCTCGATCGTCAGATGCGGTGAGGCGGGGTACGGCTCCCAGATGACCTGTTCGCCACACCGGCGGACCTGAAGCCACAACGAGTCGCATCCCGCGATCCCGCAACCGCAGATACCGACCATGGCCGGGCGGGATCGCGCTGTCGGCAGCAGCGCCATCGAATCGGGGGGAAGCAGATCGACCGGGCTCGCCGGCCGGAACACCACCCGCTGTGCTCCTGACGACCGCACTCGTCTCGACGAAGCACGAAGCGGCTGCTGCAACTCGAGTAGGTCAACACCGTCGATCGTGATGATCGTCGACGGTGCCCCATCCGAAACTGCCGTCGTGATCGCCAACTCATTCTGGCGCGCATCACTCACAGGCTGAAGCTGACGTCCGATCCATATATATCCACAAACCGAACTCTACCCATTCACCCTGTCCGGCGAGGGCACGATCGCCCAGCGCTCGACGACCCTGCCACGCATCCCAGATGACGATCCGCTTGCGGGGCTGCCCTTGGCTACGCGGAATTGCCGAGTTCGTGTTCGGCGGCCCGGCGGATCCAGGAGGACAGGGAGCGGCCGTCGGCTTCGGCGCGCTGGCGGATCTGGTCGAGGAGCTCGGGCGTGAACCTGACTGGCACCATCTCGGACAGTCGAGGCTGGCGGCGGCGGGCGGGGCCTTGCGGCTCCTGGTTCTCTGGTCGGGCGTAGTAGTCGTATTCCTCGTCGGGCGTCATCGGCATCTCTTTGGTCATCGGTCTCTCCGGTATCGGGCGGCCAGTGTGGGCGTGGCTTCGTAGCAGCCGATCGGACGGCAGCGCCGAGGATCGCCGTTTCGCGACGGTGCGAGCGGCACGACAAGCACCTGGCCGGAGACTTCGGCGCACATCAGCCAGTGCGCCGGCGGCTTGGCCGGATAGAAGAGCGGGTCGCTCGCCCACACGTCGCTGATGTCCTCGATCCCCAGGCGTGGGTGTTTGAACAGGTGCGCTGACTGGGTGTTGATCTCGAAAGGGTCGAACTCGTCGAGCAGATCGGGGTCGAACGGGTCGTCGGCCACCCCCAAAGTGTATTACAAACGCATACCGATCGTGGTGTGGTCAGGTCCCTCCGTTCGCGTCGGCGTTCCACTTGAGGACAGCGGCTCTGGTCCGTCGTCGACGCCGAACCCCCAGGTGTCGGGTCGGCCTCACCCCAGCGAGGGGTCGTCATGTCTGGACTGTTGATCGGCTATGCCCGCGTCTCGACCGAGGAGCAAGACCTCACCGCCCAACGCAACGGCCTCAGCGAACTCGGCGTCGACCTCGAGCGCATCTACGTCGACCACGGCCTGACCGGAACCAACCGCGACCGGCCCGGGCTGCGCGAGGCCCTCGCCGCCTGCCGCGCCGGCGACACCCTGGTCGTAACAAAGCTCGACCGGCTGGCTCGCTCACTGCCCGACGCACGAGCGATCGCCGAAGACCTCACCAAGCGCAAAGTGCGGCTCAGCCTCGGTGGATCGGTGTACGACCCCACGGATCCCGGCGGAAGGCTGCTGTTCAACGTGCTGGCGATGGTCGCCGAGTTCGAAGCGGACCTGATCCGCTCCCGCACCCGCGAAGGCATGCGCGTCGCGAAAGCCAAGGGCCACCTGCGAGGCAAGCAACCCAAGCTCAACCCCCGCCAGGAGGCGCACCTCGTCGAGCTGTTGGGCAGCGGCGAGTACACCACCGCCGAAGTCGGAGACCTGTTCGGTGTCGCCCGCTCCACCGTGTACCGCGCCGTCGAACGCAGCAAACGGCCCAAGAGCAACGCCCGTGCCGGCGTGAGCGGCACAAGCACCTCGGCCGCGGCGCCGGCCAAGACAGCAGCGTCCGTCGCCGGTCGTAGCGTCTTGTTCGAAAGTCGAGTAGCCGAGCCACCCGCGAGCACGTACCGGCCGCGCCACGGCTCTGGCGGCGGGCCGTCGACTCCGAAGCAGACCCGCCCAGTCAAGTCGCTCAACCGGACACCTACGAGCTGATGTGCGAGTGAGCGGCGCGCGACGTCGACGTTCGGCCAGCTGCGGGTGGGTGGCGTCCGGTCAGAGCTGCAGGTGTAGCCGTATCGCGTTGTCGAGCTCTGCCATGGTCGCGGTGGGGACTCGTCCGAGGATCGGGCCTACGCGTTCGACGGCAATCGAGCGGATCTGCTCGGCTTGCGCCTTGGAGTCTTGCGGCAGCCCACTGTCGAGCGCTCGAAGCAACGTCTGGAACGGGTAGATCCGCGCGACGTTGCTCGATACGGGCACCACAGTGACGACGCCACGCCTGAGGCGCGCCGCGGTGGCGTTGGCGCGGTCGTTGCTGACGACGACGGCGGGCCGCCGCGTGTTGGCTTCAGCGCCGCGAACGGGCTCGAGGTCAACGAGTCGGATGTCACCGCGCAGCATCGACCAGGCCGTCGCCCACGGTGGTGTCCCACGCGGTGTATTGACCGCTGGCCTCCCACTCGTCCCACGCGGCGGCGTAGTCGTCCTCGAGATGAGGCAGACGCAGCAGTCGCACCGCATGTTGCACTGCTGCTGAACGCGAGGGCAATCCGGCCGAGCGAGCGAACTCGTCGAGCAGTGCGACATCGTCGGCGGAGAGGCTGATGCTGACCTTCATACCGCAATGCTACCGCGGTAGTACATGGCGGAGCGCTACCGGCACGAGAGCCGCCGTCAGCCGACGGCGGCTCTGCGTCTCGTGCGGTGCTGCAGCCGAACTCAGGCGGCCTTGATGGCCGAGATCTCGAACTCGAGGGTGATCTTGTCGCTGACCAGGACGCCGCCGGTCTCGAGCGCGGCGTTGTAGGTCACGCCGAAGTCGCTGCGCTGGATCTGGGTCGCGCCCTCGAACCCGATGCGCTTGTTACCGAAGGGGTCGGTAGCCGAACCCTGGAACTCCAGCGGGATCGTCACGGACTTGGTGACGTCCTTGACCGTGAGGTCGCCGGTGACCTGGAAGTCGTTGCCGCCGTCGTGCGTGATCGACGTCGAGGTGAAGGTGATCTTCGGGAACTTCTCGAGGTCGAAGAAGTCGTTGGTGCGCAGGTGGCCGTCGCGCTGGGCGTTGCGGGTGTCGACGCTCGCAACGTCGAGCGAGATTGAGACGCTCGAGCGCGACGGGTCGTCGCCGTCGATTGTGGTGGTGCCCTCGAACTCGTTGAACGAGCCGCGGACCTTCGTGACCATCGCGTGCCGGGCGACGAAGCCGAAGCGGCTGTGCGCGGCGTCGACGTTGTAGGTGCCGGTGAGGGTGCTGAAGTCGGTGGTGGTGGTGGTCATGGCGTCTCCTTCAAGGCGTCGGTGCTGGTTGATCCATCAACCAAACAATAACACCAAAAGATGATGTGTCAACAATCGAGTATGCTGGCGAGCATGGATGACCCCACGGACACCGCGACGCGCTGGCTGGACGCGCGCGAGCAGGCGGCGTGGCGTGTCTTCCTGGAGATGCAGGGCCGCCTGGCCGGTCAGCTCAATCGCGAGATGCTCGAGCGCTCCGGGCTGTCGAGCGCGGACTTCGCCGTCCTGGTGCAGCTCAGCGAGCACCCCGACTCGCGCATGCGCGTGCTCGAGCTCGCTCGGGCGCTGCGCTGGGAGAAGAGCCGGCTCT
This sequence comes from uncultured Jatrophihabitans sp., assembly GCA_964244175.1. GTDB lineage: Bacteria > Actinomycetota > Actinomycetes > Mycobacteriales > Jatrophihabitantaceae > Jatrophihabitans. The sequence goes on from CAXTHY010000016.1 coordinate 19,549, forward strand.
CCCACCAGCTCACCCGGATGACCCAGCGCAAGCTCGTCGAACGCTCGTACTGCAGCGAGGACCGGCGCGGGGCTTTCGTCGCGCTCACGGCCCAGGGCCAGAGGACCGTCGAGCGCGCCGCCCCGGCCCACGTCGAATCCGTCCGCCGTTACCTGTTCGACCACCTCACCGATGACCAGATCGACACACTTGCGGCGATATCGCAGAGTGTCGTCGACCGTATCGCCGACACTGGGGAGCGCGCGTGCGACGCGGTCCTGGATAAGGAGTGCGACGACATCGGCGGTTGAGGCCTGCGCAGGGCCGGGCTCATCGGTACAGTCGGGTCGCTCGCGGGGCCAGACCGAGGGTCACAGGAAGGGGACGGGTGAGCTTGACCGAGCCCGCCACGGCATCGATAAGGGTCGCGGACGTCCCGATCCTGCTCGTCGAAGATGACATCGGTGATGCCGTTCTCATTCGCGCCGCGCTGTCCGACGCCGGTGTGGCCGACACGTCGGTGACCTGGACCCGCACCATCGCCGACGCGGTCGTCGCCCTCGCCGGCCACCCCGGTTGCATCCTGCTCGACCTAGGCCTGCCCGACGCGTCCGGCTACAGCGGCGTCGCCCAGTTGGTCGCGGCCGCCCCGTTCACCGCGGTCATCGTGCTGACCGGTCGTCAGGAGCGCGATGGTCTGGAGGCGCTGGCCGCTGGTGCCCAGGACTACCTGGTCAAGGACTCGATCAGCGGCGAGATGCTCGAACGCTCGATCCGCTACGCCATGGAGCGCAAGCGGGCGCAGGCCACCCAGCAACAGCTGCGCGATATCAGCGTCAGCGCGGCCGAGCAGGCCCGGCTTGAACGCGGGCTGCTGCCGACGCCGCTGCTGCGCACCGAGGCGATCAGCTGTTCGACCTACTACCGGCCCGGCCGCGACGACGCCGTGCTCGGCGGCGATTTCTACGACGTCATCGAAACCTCCGACGGGCGGGTCCGGGCCGTCGTCGGCGACGTGATGGGGCACGGCCCCGACGAGGCCGCGCTGGGCGTCCACCTGCGCGTCGCATGGCGGACCCTCTTGCTCGCCGGCGTGCCGGACGAGCGCATCCTCCCGACGCTCGCCCTGCTGCTGCGCGCCGAGGCCGACCAGATCTCGCGTTACGTCACGGTCTGCGACGTCACCATCGATGCCGGGCAGATGACGGTGCGTCTCGCCGGGCACCCGGCGCCGATTGTCAGCTACGCCGGCGAGAGCACCTACCTCGAGCTGCGCGTCGGACTGCCCCTGGGCGTCCCACTCACGGCGCTGGGTGACCCTTGGCCGGAGAACAAGGTACCCATCGCCGAGGGTGCCTCGGTCGTGCTCTACACCGACGGCCTGCTCGACGCGTTCTTCGGCGAGTCGGCATCGAGTATCGGCGTGCCCGAACTCGTGGCCGCCATTGCCGCCTGCGCCCGCGACGGCGCCCCGCCGGCCGCGTGGATCCCGACGCTGCTCGCCGGTGCCCGCCGGGACTCGATCGACGACACTGCCGCCGTGGTGCTCACGGTCATGTCGCCGGGATGATCGAGCCCGCGGGCAGAGCGCCACAGAACTGGCGGTTGCGCCGCAGGCTCGGATCCGTGTTCGCGGTCGTCGGGGCCGTCATCGCGGCGTCCGTGGCGGTGGCCGCAGTGGCATCCGTCAGTTTCGTGCGGCGCGGCAACGACAACATCTACCGCTGGCAACCCGCCGCCGCCACGAGTCAGCGCCTGCTCGCCGATCTGGTCAATCAAGAGACCGGCGTCCGTGGCTACGCCCTCAGCGGGCGGATCGAGTCGCTCGAGCCGTACACGCAGTACCGCACGCAACAGGTCAAGGACTCCGCCGAGTTGGCTGACCTCATCACCGGGGACACGGAGTTGCAGCGGTTGCAGCGCGCCGTGGTCGCGGCGGCCGATGACTGGCGGCTGCAGGTAGTCGAACCACTGATCGCCGTGGTCCGGCGGGGGGCCCGGCCGAGCGTCAGCACGCTCGAAGTCGGCAAGAGCCGGTTCGACTTGATCAGGACGCGGTCGGCGGCGCTGACCGAACGGCTGGCCGCTCGCGCGCGCGCCTCGCGCGATGCGCGAGTTGCCGACGGCAGTTACGCCCTCGCCTCGTTCGGTGTGCTGTTGATCCTCGTGCTGATCTCCGGCGTCGTCCTGTGGCGGGGGATGGAACGCTGGGTGCTGCGCCCCATCGGCCGACTGGGCGCGCAGACCCGCGAGATCAGCTCCGGTCCGTTTCACAAGCAGGTTGTCGCCGACGGCCCGCTCGAGTTCATCGAACTCGGGCACGACGTCGAGACCATGCGGCGGCAGATCGCGACGCAGCTGGATGCGGCCGAGCGGGCCCAGGAGGACCTGCGGGCGCGCAGCGCCGAGCTCGCCCGCTCGAACGACGACCTCCAGCAATTCGCCTACGTCGCGTCGCATGACATGTCCGAGCCATTGCGCAAGGTGGCGAACTTCTGCCAGCTGCTCGAACGGCAGTACGGTCCCGAGCTCGACGACCGCGCCCGTCAGTACATCCACTTCGCCGTCGACGGCGCCAAGCGGATGCAGGCCCTGATCACCGACCTGCTCGCGCTGTCGCGCGTCGGGCGCAGCACCGAAGCCTTTGAAACGATCGACCTGGACCGCAAGCTCGACCAGGCGCTGGCCGGGCTGAGCGAGCGGATCACCGAGTCCGGGGCGAGGATCGAGCGGCTGACCCCGCTGCCGACTGTCGACGGCGACCGGGCGCTGCTGATCTCCCTGTTCGAGAATCTGGTCGGCAATGCGATCAAGTACCGGCGCCCCGACGTCGCGCCGCTCGTGCGGATCTCGGCCGAACTCGACGAGGCGGCGCACGTCTGGACGTTCACGATCGGCGACAACGGCATCGGCATCGATCCCGCGTACGCCGAGCGCATCTTCGCCGTCTTCCAACGACTGCATCTGCGTGACCAGTACGGCGGCACCGGGATCGGCCTGGCGCTGTGTCGCAAGATCGTCGAGTTCCATCGCGGACATATCTGGCTGGCTGACGTAGAGTCCGATGTGGGGGCACAATTCCGATTCACACTTCCTGAGAGCAGGGCCCGTGCCGAACCGCGTGACTGATGTTCCCCGCGGACCGTTGAGTGTCCTGCTGGTCGAGGACGATCCGGGCGACGTGGTCATCGCGCAGGAAGCGTTGCGCGCGAGCAAGCTCCAGTCGCGGCTCAACGTCGTCTCCGACGGCAACGCCGCGATGGCCTACCTGCGCAGGCAGAACGGCTACGCCGACGCCCAGCGACCCGACCTGATCCTGCTCGACCTCAACCTGCCGGGTAAGTCCGGGCACGAGGTGCTGGCGGAGGTCAAGGCCGACCTCTCACTGCGCAAGATCCCCGTGGTGGTGCTGACGACGTCGGGAGCGATCGAGGACGTCGCGCTCAGCTATGACCTGCACGCCAACGTCTTCGTCACCAAACCGGTCGACTTCGACCATTTCACGCAGGTTATAAAGCAGATCGACGACTTCTTCCTGACCGTCGTGGAGCTCCCGCCGAGCACCTGAATCGTGGCGTTCCTGGGTGCCGCGACAGTGTCGGCGGCCAATTCCCGAACGTGAGTTAGAACGCGAAATGCGGGGGGAATGGTGCAGCCATGACAGCCCAAATCGGAACGACGTCCATCGACGGCACCCCCATTTCCGAGACCGACAAGGCCCGCATCGAGGCCGAGGAGCAGCTGCACGGCGAGCAACAGTGCAGGGCCGTTCGGGTCGTCGCCGCGAGTTCGCTCGACGTCGATGACTGCCGGATGCTGCTGTCGATGCTCGGCCTCGAGCACGACACCGTGGTCGCCGCCCGCGCAAAGTCGCTTGCGCCGGCCAAGCGTTCGCGTAAGCGCCGCGTCGCCGCCTGACGATCGCCGCGCGCTTCGCGCGCACTGCTGGAAGTCAACTGCCGGTATCGCTCCTCGCGTGCACGCTCGTCGGCTGTGCTGCTCGGCTCGGCTATCTCTCACCAGGACGAGGATGCAGGACCCACTCCGGCACGAAGCGCTGCCTTATGCCGGCCACGACCAGTTCGTGTCGTCGTCGGTGCTGGTGCTGCGCGACGGACTCGACCGCGACGAGCGGCTCATCTTCTTCGACTCGCAGGTCAAGCTCGACGACGTACGCGATGCCCTGGGCCCCGACGCCAACGACGTCACGTTGGTGGCCACCGATGAGCACGGCCGCAATCCGAGTCGGATCACCACCATGCTCGACAGCTTTCGCACCGGCGGTGACGGCCGGCGTTCGCTCGGTGTCACTGAAACCGTCTTCGCTGCGCGCACCACCAACGCCATGCTCGAAGCACAGCTCACCGAGAGCGTGCTGAACTCACCGACGCTGCAGTCCTGGGCGATGTCGGTGATCTGCCTGTACGACGCGAGCGAACTCGACGAGGCCTGCATGCGCGAGATGCGCCGCAGCCACCCGGTGATCCGCGGCGAGTCCAGCGACAACGACGACTACGACGCCCAGCTGCTCGACGCGCTCTACGGTGCGGGCCTGCCGCCGCCGCCGACCGATGCGTCCGCGCTCGACATCATCGGCCCGCAGTTGATCGAGATGCGCGACTTCGTCCGCGCGCACGCCACCGACTTCGGTATCGCGGCTGATCGCGTCGACGACCTCGTCCTGGCGGCCAACGAGATCGGCACCAACAGCCTGCGCCACGCCGGCGGCCGGTGCACCGTGCGCATGTGGTCCGAGGGGCGGTCGGCGGTCTGCGAGGTGCTCGACGGCGGCCACATCCACGACCCGCTGCTCGGCCGCTTCGCGCCGGCGCCGGTGGCGGCCAGCGGGCGCGGCCTGTGGCTGTCCAATCACCTATGTGACCTCGTCCAGATCCGCTCGTCGGACGCCGGCACTGTAGTGCGGCTGTTCGTCGACCGGTAGCCGCGCTTGTAGCGTCGGTGAACGTGACGCAGGCCTTTTCCACTCGGACGGTGCTCGCGGGCGGCCACGCGATCGCGTACCTCGAGGCCGGCCCGAGTGACGGCGAGGTCGTCGTCCTGTTGCACGGGCTCGCGTCTGACAGCCGCACCTGGGATCGGACCATCGCACCATTGGCGGCGCACGGCCTGCACGTGTTCGCCGTCGACCTGCTCGGCCACGGCCTGTCGGACAAGCCCGCTGCGCCCTACCTGCTCGACGACTTCGCTGATTCGCTGGCCGCCTTTCTCGACGCGGTGCACGTTGCGGCCGCGACGCTGTGCGGGCATTCCCTGGGCGGCGCGATCGCGGTGCACTTCGGCGCCGCCCACCCCGACCGCGTCCAGCGACTGATCCTGGTGTCGGCCGGCGGCCTCGGGCGTGAGGTCCATGCCGTGCTGCGGGCGGCCGCGTTGCCGGTCGCGCCAGTGGTGCTCGGCTTGGCGCTGCGTTCGCGGCTGCGCCAGTGGTACGCGCGGCCCGGGCTGCACAAGGCGCTGCGGTTGACGCCGGACAACGTGACGAATCTGCGCCGGGCCGCGCGGGCGCTGAGCCCGGCCGACGGGCGGGCGGCGTTCTTCGCCTCGCTGCGTGGCGTCATCGAGCCCGGTGGCCAGCGGGGCTCATTCATCGAGATGCAGAAGCTCGCCGAGCACGTCCCGACGATGCTCGTGTGGAACGAGAAGGACCCGGTCATCCCGGTGGCGCATGCGCACGCGGCCCACAAGCACCTGCCCGGCAGTCGGTTGCTGGTGTTCCCCGGCGCCGGTCACGAGCCACACCGACGGGAGGCGCGGCGGTTCGCCGATGAGGTCGCCAGCTTCATCACGTCTCACTAAATGAGATAGTCGTCTCTCCTGTTGGGAACTGGGCTAGGCTTCGGGGCTGTGCCCGAACGCCGCCGTTGGACGATCCTGGCCATCGGCACGTTCGCGCAGACGGCGACCTCGTGCTTTACCTACGGAATCCCGATGCTCGTCCCGGCGCTGCGTTCGGACGGTCTGAGCCTGTTCGCGGCCAGCATTGTCGTGTCGGCGCCCATGGTCGGCGTCCTGCTCATGCTCATCGTCTGGGGCGCCCTGGCCGATCGCTACGGTGAGCGCGTCGTCATCGTCTCCGGCGTCGGCCTGGCCGCAGCGGCGCTGGTCGGCGCGTCAGCGGTGTCCGGGCCGGTATTGCTCGGCGTCCTGCTGGTCCTGGCCGGCGCGTTCGGCGCCTCGGTGAACGCAGCGAGCGGCCGGGTGGTGATGGGCTGGTTCCCGCGCCATGAGCGTGGCCTGGCCATGGGGACGCGGCAGACCGCGCAACCACTCGGCGTCGCGCTGGCGGCGATCGGGCTGCCGCCGCTGGCCCGGGCCCACGGCGTGCACCTGGCGCTGCTGATGCCGGCGGCGCTGTGCGCGGTGGCGGCGGCGCTCGTGTACCTGCTGGTCGCCGACCCGCCGCGACCTCCGCGGGTGCCCGGCGCGGCCCCGCAGACCTCCCCGTACCGCGCCAGCTCGACGCTGGCCCGCGTCCACCTGGCCAGCACGATGCTTGTCGTCCCGCAGTTTGCCGTCGCGACCTTCACGCTGGTCTACCTCGTCGGCCAACGGCACTGGGATCCCGCCGTCGCCGGCCGGATGATCTTCGGGTTCCAGGTCGCCGGGGCAGTGGGCCGGATCCTGTCCGGCGTCTGGTCGGACCGGGTGCGCTCGCGCCTCGTTCCGATGCGTCAGTTGGCGGTGGCCAGCGCCGTCCTGATGGGGTTGATCGCGTTCGGGGCGGCGACGCACCTGTGGATCGTCGTCGGGGGCTTCGCCGTCGGCGCGGTGGTGACAGTGGCCGACAACGGCCTGGCCTACACCGCAGTGGCCGAACTCGCCGGATCGGCCTGGTCGGGGCGAGCGCTGGGCGTGCAGAACACCGTCCAGAACATCGCCGGCGTGGCGACGGCGCCGGTGCTGGCGGCGGTGATCGGTGAGTCGCGTTACGCGCTCGGATTCGTCCTGGTGGCGGTGTGCCCGCTGCTGGCGATCCCGTTGACGCCGGTGCGGGCCGAACGGGTGAAGGCGTTCGTCTGAGGATCGGGCGGGGTGCGGGCGCTCAGGTTTCGGTGCAGCCGGCCGATGCGACAGACATGGACTCCGCCTGGCCGCGTTGGTCAAGGGCGGCGATGCTGCTGTTGCTGGGCGTGGCCTGCGCGTTCACCGTTGTCCAGTTCTGGACCGTGATCGGACCGGGCGCCGTTGGGGGGGATTTCGAGCCACTGCGGGCAGCCGCGAGTTCGCTGCTCCACGGCCGGTCGGTGTATTCGGATCCGTGGTTCGTGTATCCGCCGACGGCAGCAATCGCGCTGGTTCCCACCGCGTTCGGTTCACCTTCGGTCGCCTACGGGTGGTGGACGTGCGCTGGAATCGGTGCACTGTTGACTGCGGCGGTGCTCATCGGCCGCACCGCCCGTCGTGGCGCTCGGGTGGCGGCGGCCTGCGTCGCCGTCTTGGCGCTGGTTGATGGTTGCGTCGCGACTGACGCCGAAGCGGTCGGGAATCTGACCTTCTTCCTCGTTCCGCTCGCGATCGGCGTGGTCATTGCGTGGGAGCGTGGTCGCTGGACGCTGGGTTGCGCGGTGCTGGCGGTGTCACTCTTGCTCAAGCCGTTGCTGCTGCCGCTGCTGGCCGTCCCCGTTCTCAGACGTCGCTGGGCGGAGCTGGCGAAGGCGATGGGGCCGGCCGCGCTCGTGCTGGGCCTCGCGACCGTGCTTGTCCCGGGCGGTTCAGGGTTCGCGCGGGTGCTCCGCTACTGCCTGTCCGGAACGAACCTGCACGGCGGGAATGCCGTGCACAACTTGTCCATCCGCGGCTGGTTCGAAGCGCATGGCGAGTCGACAGCGGTGGGTTTGACGATCGCCGGGGTGATTGCCGCCGCCGGGCTGTTCGCCGTCGCCGTGCCGTTGCTGCGTCGCGAGGTCGTCCCGCCTGCGCGGCTGGCGAACACGGTTCTGGTCACTGTGTTGCTGGCCGGGTCGATTTCCGAGGTTCATTTCCTGCTCGTCGTCATCGGGCTGATACTCCTCGAGCTCGCCGCGCGCCCGAGCGTGCGCGCCGTGGCGCTGACCGCGCCCGGCCTGATCATGTTGGCGCTGCCCAGCGGCCTGGTCGATCAGGTGGCCGCTGATGCACCGGCCCGGCAATCCTGGTACCTGGTGGCGGAACTGGCCGTCTTCATCGCGGCCGTCGCGCCTGCGTTCTCGACGCTGCGGCTCGTCGAACGCGCGCCGGGGCCGAAATCGCCGGCGATCGCGTGACTTCGGCGGCGTGACGTGGGTACGAGGCACGCACGTGCGCGAGGGCTGACGTTCGTGCTGCTCGCGTTTGCCACGGGATGGGTAGCGTCCGGACCGCCGGCCGACATGTCCAGCTTCGCCGAAGCTGGCCGCGAACTGCTCAGTGGCCACATCGGCAAGGTCTATGCCGGCGCCTGGAATCAGGCCGGCCCGATCCAACTCGTCATCAGCCGCGTCCTGCTCTGGAACGGCGACGTCGTACCGGCGCGCCCAGTGATCGGCCTCCTCAACGCCGCCCTGATGCTGCTCGCCCTGACCTGCTGTCGACGGTGGCATAGCCGGCCGATCGCGCTTGCCGCGCGCCACGAACTCGTCGTCGGATCCCTCACCCTGCTCTGGCTGAGCAGCTCGGCCCTGTGGGGCGGTCACCCGGCCGAGGTGATCGTCCCGCTGTGCTGGCTCTGGTCCGTCCGGCTGCACTCAGCGGGCAAGTCACTGCCGGCGGCCGCCGTACTGGCGTTGGCCGCCGCGGTAGCCCCCTGGGCGGTGCTCGGCTTTCCGTGCCTGCTCGCCGCTCGGGACCTGCGTCGCGGCATCGGCACCGCGGCGCTCGCGTCGGCGATGAGCCTGGCCGTCTACGTACCGTTCATCGTGAGCGGGCACTTCCGGCTATTGCGCCACCGTTGGGTCATCGATCCGTCGACACTCATCCACCTGATCGATCCCGGAGCAGCGACGGCCAACTGGGCCGTGCGGCTGCTCCAAGCCGCCGTCGTGGCCGGCGGATGCGCAGCGGTGGCGTGGCACGCCCGCGGCCGGCCGGCGGCCCTCGCCGCCGCACCGCTGGCGGCCGGATTGCTCCGTATCGCGACCGACCCGCTCCGCTTCGACTACTACTGGATCACCGTCGCCGTTACCACGATTGCGTTGATCGCGGCCGCGCCCCGATGCCGATCACGACTGGCGGTGGCTGCGCTCGTGACCATCGCCTACGGTTCGTGGACCACGCCGATCCTGGGCTGGACCCTGCTGGGCGCGTTGACGTGTCTCGCGGCCCTGCTGCTGTGGCTGCGTAAGACCCCACGTGCAGCAAGTGGTCGAGGTCTGCCAACTCTCGCCTACCGGCTGCCGCCAGCCCCGAGTCGAGCAGCCTGGTGACCGCAGACGCGACCCCGTAGGCGTGTTACGCCCGGCTTCCTGTTCGATTGGGCCACACTTGCCTCGTGCGGGATCGGCGAGCCCGGCAACGAGTTGGCCCAGTGGGGGCGCGGAGACGAGGATGCATGGCATCATGGCGAAGTCGCGAGGACCGGCTCGGTCTTTCGCCGTCGGCGCACCCAGCGAGTTCGGAGAGTCCCACTTTGTCAGCTCTGCGTGACGATGTCGTAGCCATCGTGAAGCAGCACGGCCTGGCGTATCGCGAGGAACCGTTTCGGTTGGCTTCCGGCGAGCTCAGTCACGACTACATGGACGGCAAGAAGGCGCTGGCCGAGGGTGAACATCTCCGTGTTGCGTGCGAGGCCATCATGGAACTGGCGAGCGACGCGGGTGTCGAGTTCGACGCTGTAGGTGGCCTGACACTCGGTGCGGACGCCTACGCGACAGGAATCGCTCTGCTGGCCCAGAAGCGTTGGTTCGTGGTGCGCAAGAAACCGAAGGACCACGGCAAGGGCAAGCGCATCGAGGGGGCGGAACTGACGTCCGGCACGCGCGTGCTGCTTGTTGACGACGTGGTGAGCACGGGTGGCTCGATTCTGGAGGCACTCGGGGTCGTCCAGGCGACTGGGGCGCACGTCGTCTTGGCGGTCACGCTGGTCGACCGCGGTGATGAAGCCGAAGACAAGTTCCGCGACCTCGGTGTCGCGTACCGTCCGCTGATTACCTATCGCGATCTTGGCATCAAGCCCGTCGGCAAGACCCGAGCTTCGGCGACTGGCTGACGACTGCGGACCGGGGTTGTGATGGGTGAACTCAAACTGCCTGCTGGAGCCTCGGGAGTCTTCCCCAACCAGTACATCGAATCGGCGATAGCTTGCGGTGCGATCCACGCGGGTGGCTACACGATTCCGCACGAGAACGTACAACCCGCCAGCCTGGACCTCCGGTTGGGCGAGGTCGCCTACCGCATCCGGTGCAGCTTCCTGCCCGGCCGTAGCACGGTCGAACGCAGGATCAAGGACCTCACCATCGACGAGCTGGATCTACGTCGTGAAGGTGCAGTTCTCGAGACCAACTTGCCGTACCTCATCCCACTCAAGGAGCGACTCGCGCTTCCGCAAGACGTCCGGGCAAAGGCAAATCCGAAGAGCTCCACCGGCCGTGCGGACGTTTTCACCCGCGTGATCACGGATGAGAGTTCGCGCTTCGACGAGGTCGCGGCTGGCTACGGCGGCGGCCTGTACCTCGAGGTCGTGCCGTTGTCGTTTCCTGTTCGCGTGCGGGAGGATCTGTCGCTGAACCAGCTCAGACTCTCCGTCGGCCCGACCGCACTGGACGACCAAGCCGTACGGGAACACCACCGCCACGAGCCGCTCTTATTCGCCGACGGGTTTGCGGTGCCGGACGAGCATCTTGCCCTGTCGAACGGCCTGTTCCTGAGTCTCAATCTTCGTGGGACCGACGATGGCCGGGTGGGCTACCGATCGCGGGGCAGTGCGCCCCTGCTTGACCTGTCCAAAGTCGGCGCGGCGGAACCCGAAGCCTTCTGGGAGGCCGTCCGCCGGGAAGGCGGCGATCGAATCGTATTGGACCCGAAAAGCTTCTACCTTCTGATGTCGCGGGAGGCGGTGTCCATTCCGCCGGGCCTCGCAGCCGAAATGACTGCCTACGATCCAACGAGTGGAGAACTGCGTACCCACTACGCCGGTTTCTTCGATCCGGGCTTCGGGTTCGACGGCGCCAGCCAATTCCGCGGTTCGACCGCGGCACTTGAGGTTCGCGCGCACGACGTGCCGTTCATGATCGAAGATGGACAACGCGTCTGCAAGCTCACCTTCGAGCGCATGCTTGAACAACCGACGCTGCTCTACGGCCAGGGCATCGGATCGAACTATCAACGACAGACAGAGACCCTGGGCAAGCATTTTCGCCACCCGGCAACGTCGCCGGCGTCGGCCGGGTGAGCCCCGATGAGCTCGAACCCGGGCTGAGGGGCAATGGTCCTCAGGGCTCGAGCAACAGCACTTTGGCGGAGGATAGGGGATTTGAACCCCTGAGGGGTCTCCCCCAACCCGCGTTCCAGGCGAGCGCCATAGGCCACTAGGCGAATCCTCCGTCGATGAGGATACGACCAGGGCAGCGGCTCCCGGTACGGGACCGTAGACTCGGCGCCCGACCCCCCGTGCGGCGTGCACCCTGCGAACCTCCCCAGGGCCGGAAGGCAGCAAGGATAAGCAGGCTCTGTCGGGTGCGCGGGGGGTCCCTTGACGTTCGCCTCACGGTTCTGCGCCGGGCGGATGGCACGGGTCGGGGGCGGTGACTAGGGTTCCACGCGTGGCGCAGACGTCGACCAATCTCGCCCTCTACCGCAAGTACCGTTCGGCCAGCTTCGCCGACATCATCGGGCAGGACCACGTCACCGAGCCGCTGCGCCAGGCGCTGTCGGCCGGCCGGATCACCCACGCGTACCTGTTCAGCGGTCCGCGGGGGTGCGGCAAGACATCCAGCGCGCGCATCCTCGCCCGCAGCCTTAACTGCGCCCAGGGCCCGACGCCCGATCCGTGCGGCGTGTGCGACTCGTGCATGGAGCTCGCCCCGATGGGACCGGGCTCCATCGACGTCATCGAGATCGACGCGGCCAGCCACGGCGGTGTGGACGATGCCCGCGACCTGCGCGAACGCGCGTTCTTCGCGCCCGTCCGCGACCGGTTCAAGGTCTACATCATCGACGAGGCGCACATGGTGACCACGCAGGGTTTCAACGCCCTGCTCAAGCTCGTCGAGGAACCGCCGGACTTCCTGGTCTTCGTCTTCGCCACCACCGAGCCGGACAAGGTGCTGACGACGATCCGCTCCCGCACGCACCATTACCCGTTCCGGCTCATCCCGCCGGCCGTCATGCGCGCGAACCTCGAGCACATCTGCACGGCCGAGGGCATCGTCGTCGAGCCCGCGGTGCTGCCGCTGGTGGTGCGGGCCGGCGGGGGCTCCGCGCGTGACTCGCAGTCGATCCTCGATCAGCTGCTGGCCGGCGCCGGGCCGGCCGGGGTCACCTACGCGCACGCGGTGGCGCTGCTCGGTGTCACCGACGGCGCGTTGCTCGACGACATGGTCGACGCGCTGGCCGCTGGCGACGCCGCCGCGGTGTACGGGACGGTCGATCGGGTGGCCGAGGCCGGTCACGACCCACGCCGCTTCTCCGTCGATCTGCTCGACCGGTTCCGGGATCTGATCCTGCTCGAGGCCGTGCCCGATGCGGCCGAGCGCGGGCTCATCGACGGCCCGGGGGACCAGCTGGCCAAGATGGCCGACCAGGTGCTGCGGCTCGGCGCGGCCACGCTGACCCGCTACGCCGAGATCGTCCACACCGCGCTGATCGAGATGCGCGGCACGACGTCGCCCCGGCTCGTCCTCGAGCTGCTGTGCGCCCGGATGATGCTGCCCGACGCGCAGGTCGATTCCGCCGCCCTGCTGCAGCGGGTCGAGCGGCTCGAGCGGCGGCTGGTTGCGGGGGGAGCGCCCGTCGCTGCGCCCGTCGCTGCGGCCGCCTCGTCGCCGGAACCCGCGGCCCGCCCGGCCCGCCCGGCGGTGACCACCCCCCCGCGTGCCGCCGCGCCTGCCACCGCGGTTGCCGCGCCGGCCTCTCCCCCGCCTGCCGCCACGGCCTCCCCGCCGGCGGCCGGTTCGCTCGATGCGGCCGCGCTGCGCCGCCTCTGGCCCGAGGTGCTGGAGGTCGTGAAGGAGGCGAGCCGGCGGACCCGGGCGCTGCTCGACAATGCCCAGGTCACTGGCCTCGACGGCGAGCTCGTCAGCCTGTCCGCCCCCGGCGCGCTGGCCAAGATGATCGCCGAGGACAGCAACACGTCCGCGCTACGGGCCGCGCTGACGAAGGTCGTGGGCGGCGAGTGGCGCATTGTCATCGACGGGCAGGCGCCGGCTGCTGCTGCTGCCGCTGCCGCGCCGCCGACCGAGCGCGGCGCACCGCACACTGCCCCGGTCGAGCCCGACCCGCGCGACGACGCCGATTTCGAGGCCGGGCCCGACCCGTCGGCGTCCCCCCAGCTCGACCCGGAAGCCGAGGCGATCAAGCTGCTGCGCAGCGAGCTCGGCGCCCGTCCGCTGGAAAACTAGCTCAGAGCAAAGGCGCCAGACATGCACCCCCAGCCCGGTCGACGCGCCCGACTCGGCTGGCAGCCGAAGCGACGACCTTCCGGGGCTGACTCGGCCCGCGGCCGGCCATAAGAAACTAGCGGCCGAGAAAGGCCAGGATGCCGGCCGCTACGGCCCGCGCGATCCGCGCCCGGCCCGATGCGGATGACTGCAGCCCAGCGTCCCTGGCGTTGCGCATATTGCCGAGCTCGAGGAAGGTCGCCGGTTTGCGGGCGAGGTTCAACCCGGCGAGATCGGAGCGGTAGTAATAGCCGTTGCGCCCGATGTAGGTCGACGGAACCAGCCCGGACGAGTCGGCCAGCGCCGCGTGGATCGCCCGGCCGAGCGCGATGGAGCGGCTGGCCGTGCGGGCCGACGCACCCTGTGGACGCCGGCTGGCTTGGTTCACGTGAAACCCGTGCCCGGACGAGGGCGCACCGTCGGCGTGGATCGACACCACCGCCGCGACGCCCGTGCGGTTGCCAATGGCGGCGCGCTCGTCGACGCATGGACCCACCCCGTGGTCATTGGGCCGGGTCATGACCACGGGCACGCCGTGCGCGCGCAGTATCGCGCGCACCCGCAGCGCGACGTCCCAGTTGAACGCGTGCTCGCTGTACCCGGCGTTGGTCTCGGTCCCCGTGGTGTCGCACGCCTTGCGCTCGCCGTAGCCCGCGGGCACCTGGCGGTTGATCGCCGCGGCGTGTGCGGCGTTGCCGCCGTTGTGGCCCGGGTTGAGTACGACGGTGCCGCCGGAGTACGCCGTCGCCGGTGCGGTGCTGCGGCGGCGCGGCGATGGGGCCGGCTGGGTGGGTGCGGACGAGGACGGGTGCGACGACGTGGATCGGGCCGCGCTCGACGACGCCGTGGCCGAGATGCTAGCCGGCGCCGCGACCGAGATGCTCGGCGTCGAGACCTGCGGGGGACTGGTGCGGCCGTCGCCGCTGGTGGTCGAGCAGCCGGCCACGACCAACGCCGTCAGTACCGCGGCGCCGCCCCGGGGCCGCCCAGCTCCTCGCACGACGTCGAGCCTCGCACGGCTCGCCCCCCAGGCAGCGATCAGCCGCGCCGGTTACCCTTCTGCCTTAGTTCCCACGGCAGAAAAGCGAGGCACGATGGCGCAGCGAGGCGGGCAATTCGGGGGTGGCCAATTCGGGGGCGGCCAGCCGAACATGCAGCAGATGCTGAAGCAGGCGCAGAAGATGCAGCAGCAGCTGGAAGAGGCACAGGCCGAACTTGCGGCCACCGAGGTCACTGGCACGGCCGGGGGCGGCCTGGTCACGGCGACGCTGACCGGCGGCGGCGAGCTCACCGCGCTCACCATCGACCCCAAGGCCGTCGACCCCGACGACATCGAGACGCTGCAGGACCTGGTCGTCGCGGCGGTGCGCGATGCCCACCGCGCGGTGGGCGAACTCGCGGCCGAGAAGATGGGCCCGGTCACCAGCGGGCTCGACGGCATGGGTGGCATGGGCGGCCTCGGCCTGCCCGGCCTGTAGGCCGCATGTACGAAGGCGCGGTCCAGGATCTGATCGACGAGCTCGGCCGGCTACCCGGTGTCGGGCCCAAGAGCGCGCAGCGGATCGCGTTCCACCTGCTGGCGGCCGAGGCCGTCGACGTCGAGCGGTTGGCCAGCACGCTGGTGCGGGTCAAGAACGAGGTCAAGTTCTGCTCGATCTGCGGCAACGTGTCCGAGGCCGACATTTGCCGGATCTGCCACGACTCCCGCCGCGACCGCACCGTCATTTGCGTCGTCGAGGAGCCGAAGGACGTCGTCGCCGTTGAGCGCACCCGTGAGTTCCGCGGCCGGTACCACGTGCTCGGCGGCGCCATCAGCCCGATCGACGGCGTGGGCCCGGACGACCTGCGCATCCGCGAGCTCCTCGGCCGGTTGCGTGACGGCGTCGTCACCGAACTGATCCTGGCCACCGACCCGAACCTGGAGGGCGAGGCGACGGCGACCTATCTTGCCCGGCTGCTCAACCCGATGGGCCTGACGGTCACCCGCCTGGCGAGTGGCCTGCCGGTCGGCGGCGATCTCGAATACGCCGACGAGGTCACCCTCGGCCGCGCGTTCTCGGGCCGCCGTCGCGTCGAATAGGCCGGCGGTGCCCATGCGCGGTCGGCGAAGAGTGCTGTTCTGGGCCGGTGTCGTCGGGGCCGTTGTGCTCCTCGTCGGCGGTGGGGTTGTCGCCTATCTCGGCTACGCGACGACGTCCGGGCCGGACGGTGCGGTGCGCGGTTACTTCGCCGCGCTGGCCGACGGCGACGCGGCCGGGGCCCTCGCCTACGGCGCCCTGCCGGACGGCCCCCACGCGCTGCTCACCGACCAGGTATTGGCCGAGCAGCAGCGGATCGCGGCGATCAAGCGATTCACCATCAGGGGGACGACGCGCACCGGCGCTCACGCCCAGGTCAGGGTGCGCTACATGCTGGACTACCCGGGCGATCCGCAGCAGGTCGACTCGACCGTTCCCGTCGACGCGCGCGACGGTGACTGGCGCCTGGCCCGCGTGGCCATCCCGACCCAGTTGATGCTGCCCAAGGCGGCCCAGCGGGCCTCGATCCTCGGCACCCGGATCAGTGCCGGCACGGTACTGGTGTTCCCCGGTGCGGCCCCGGTGCGGCTGGACTCGCCCTACTTGCAACTGTCGGCCGCCCAGTCCGGCGTCGATTTCGACTCCGGCGCCACGACCGAGGTCGACGTCGTGGTCAGCGACGCGGGCCGTCGGCAGGCCGATGAGCTCGTCGGCGCCAACCTGCTCGCGTGCGTGTCCGGGCGTGGGCCCCGGACCTGCCCGCTGCCCGACAGCCGTTACGTGCCCGGCAGCCTGCGCGGGCGGCTCGTCTCGGCCCACCCGGTCCTGACCGTGAGCGTCGCCGATTCTGCCGCGGGCGTGATCGAGGTGACCGGGACCGCCTCCGTCGTCGCCACGTACAAGCGGTTGAGCTTCCAGAACCGGGTGACGGCCGGCCAGGGCTCGCTCGCCCTGCCGGTCCGGGCCCAGGCCTACGCGGTCAATCCGCTGACGTTCAGTTGGGTGCGACCGTGAGACGTGTCGTGCTGGCCGCGGCCGTCGTGGCTTTGACGTTGGGTGCGGCGCCCGTGGTGCTCGCGCCGGTGGTCGTCGCGCCGGCCGCCGCGGCGCCCCGGTCGGTGACCCCGGGCCCGCCGGACGCCCCGGAGTACTGGTTCGACGAGTGGCACATCAGCTCGCTGTGGAACGCGGGCGTGCGCGGGCAGGGCATCACGATCGCCGAGATCGACACCGGCGTGAATGCCGCGCTGCCGGAGCTGCAGGGCCGGGTGCTGTCTGGCACCGACCTCGGCAGCCCGGGTGGCAACGGCCAGATCGACCGCGAGATCGACTCGTTCGGGCACGGCACGGCGATGGCCACGATCATGGTCGGCCGGCCCGGAACCTTCGGCATCAGAGGGATCGCGCCGGGTGCGAAGGTCCTGCCGATCGCCGTTCCGCTCGACGGCACCACCGACGGCGATCAGCCCGATCACCTGCCGCAGGCCATCAGGTACGCCGCCGACCACGGCGCCAAGATCATCAGCATGTCGGTCGGCGGCAAGCGGACGCCGAGTCCGAACAACGAGCCGTGCCCAGCCGACGAGCAGTCGGCGGTGTTTCACGCCATGCGCAAGGGCGCGCTCGTCGTGGCGTCGGTGGGCAACACCGGCCCGACCCGCAACACCGTCGAGGAACCGGCCGTCTGCCTGGGTGTGGTGTCGGTCGGGTCGGTCGACATGGCCGGCCGGGTCGCGAGTTTCTCCAACCGCCAGCCCTACCTGACCCTGGTCGCGCCGGGCGTCGCCGTCCCGTCGTTGGGCCGCATCCCCGGGCAGGCCTATTCGGGCAAGGGCACGAGCCAGTCGACGGCGATCGCGTCGGCCGCGCTGGCGTTGATCTGGTCGCGTTACCCGAAGGCGAGCGCGAGCACGATCCTGGCGCGGGTGCTGGCCACCCTCGACGCCCGACGCACCCGCCCGAGCGAGTCCTACGGCTACGGGTTGTTGGACGCGTACCAGGCAGTGGTGGCCGACGTGCCCGCCGATGCGCCGAATCCGGTGTTCGCCGCCGCGCAACCATTTCTCGATCGCGACACCGCGTTCAGCACGCGGGGCCTCGGGCCGGCGCCCGCACCGGCCGCCCACGCGGGCTCGCCGCCGGGTGATTACGCGGTGGGGTCGGCGGTGCGGCTGGTCACGCCGCAGGTGCTCTCGGGTGCCGGCGTCGCGCTGGTGGGGCTGCTGCTGCTCGTCACCCTGCTCGTCCTACGCCGCCGGGCCCGCCCGCACCGCAGGCCGATGATCGAGGTCGGGCTGCCGCCGTGGCCCGCTCCGGAGCCGGCCGGGGTGTCGGTCCTGCCGCCGCATCGACCGGTCCCAGGGTCATCACCCCACCCCGGGCCTCGTCCGCGACCCGGCCCACGGCGTCGACCCCGCCCGGGCCCGGGACGCCGGCTCAGCGGTGGCGAGCGCGCGCGCCCCGGTTGAGGGCGCTGATGACGGCGCGCAGCGACGCCTGGGTGATCGATTCGCTGATCCCCACGCCCCAGTAGACGTCGTCGCCGATCTCGATCTCGAGATACGCGGCGGCTTCGGCGTCGCGGCCCGAGGTGAGCGCGTGTTCGGCGTAGTCGAGCACCCGCACGTTCAGCCCGCCGTAGCCGAGGTCGGCCGACAGCGCGTCGCAGAACGCGGCGATCGGCCCGTTGCCCACGCCCGACACCGTGTGCTCCACTCCGGAGGCCCGCACCACCGCGGTGACCCGCTCGACGTTGTCGTCGGTCGTGGAGGAGAAGCGCTCGAGGGCGAAGTCGCCCGGGGCGAGGTACTCGTTGTTGAAGATCTGGTACATCGCGGCGGGCTCGACCTCGCCGCCCTCGTTGTCGGTGAAGCGCTGGATGACGTGGCTGAACTCGATCTGCAACCGGCGCGGCAGGTCGAGCTTGTGGTCGACCTTCATGATGTAGGCGACGCCGCCCTTGCCCGATTGCGAGTTGACCCGGATGACGGCCTCGTAGGTGCGCCCGACGTCCTTCGGGTCGATGGGCAGGTACGGGATGTGCCAGGGCATCTCGCCGATCGGTTTGTCCGCCGCCTCGGCTGCGCGGGTCAGGTCGTCGAAGCCCTTCTTTATCGCGTCCTGATGCGAGCCCGAGAACGAGGTGTAGACGAGGTCGCCGGCGTACGGGTGCCGCTCGTGCACGTCGATGCGGTTGCAGTACTCGGCCGTGCGCCGGATCTCGTCGATGTCACTGAAGTCGATCATCGGGTCGATGCCCTGGCTGTAAAGGTTCAGGCCCAGGGTCACGAGATCGACGTTGCCGCTGCGCTCGCCGTTGCCGAACAGGCAACCCTCGATGCGCTGCGCGCCGGCGAGGACGGCGAGCTCGGCGTCGGCGGTGGCGGTGCCACGGTCGTTGTGCGTGTGGACCGAGAGGCAGACATGCGCACGGCGCGAGAAGTGCCGGCTCATCCACTCGATCTGGTCGGCGTAGACGTTCGGGGTCGAGCGCTCGACGGTGCAGGGCAGGTTGATCACGATCTCGCGGTCGGGGCCGGGCTGCCAGACGTCCATCACGCCTTCGCAGATCTCGAGGGAGAAGTCGAGTTCGGTGTCCATGAAGATTTCGGGCGAGTACTCGAGCCCGAACTCGGTGCCCGGCAGGTGGACGTCGGCGTACTTCATGATCGCCTGGATGCCGTCGACGGCCACGGCGCGGCACTGGGCCCGGCCGTCACCCTCGAACCCGAACACGACGCGACGGAACACGGGCGCGGCGGCGTTGTACATGTGCACGGTCGCCTGCCGGGCGCCCACCAGCGATTGGACCGAGCGCTCGATGAGCTCCTCGCGGGCCTGCGTCAGCACCGAGATGCGGACGTCGTCGGGGACGCGGTCGCCCTCGATGAGCGAGCGGACGAAGTCGAAGTCGGTCTGCGATGCGGCCGGGAAGCCGACCTCGATCTCCTTGTAGCCCATGCGCACCAGCAGGTCGAACATCGCGTTCTTGCGGGCGGCGTTCATCGGATCGATGAGCGCCTGATTGCCGTCGCGCAGATCGGTCGACAGCCAGCGCGGCGCGGTGGTGATCGTCTTCGTCGGCCAGCTGCGGTCGGGCAGGTCGACGGACGGGAAGGGGGCGTAGCGGTGGCACGGCATGCCGGACGGGCGCTGCCCGAAGGAGTGGGTCATGACGGTGAAGCTCCTGACACGATCGAGTGGGATCGGTCGGCATGACAGCAGCCCGCGACGAGGGGCCGACCGGCCGCAGCTGCTGCTACGAACCCAGTGCCTCGCCGCGGCCGCGAAGAAGCAGCGCGCGTGTCATGACGAACCCAGGCTAGCCGAGACGCCGGGCCCGGCCAACCCGCCGCGCATGTCTTCGGCCGCCAGCCGCCGGCTGCGGGCTGCGGGCGGTCCGGTCGGGCGCGGTCCGGAGCCGGATCCGGTGCATCCTTGCTGGCGCCGCTACGGTTTCGGTGTGAGCGAATCCGGGTTGGGCGACGACGAACTGCTCGCCTATTGGCACGATGTGCGCACCGGCGTGGCCAGGACGCAGCAGCGGGTCGAGCACGTGCTCGAAGACACCGGCGTGCCGGTGCAGTGGTTCCCGGTGCTGCATCTGTTGCACATTGCCGAGGAGCACCGGATGCCGATGAGCGTGCTCGCGCGCGATGTCGGCATGACCTCGGGCGGCTTCACCAAGCTGGCCGACCGCATGGCGCGGGACGGGATCATCGACCGCCGTGGCTCCGACATCGACCGGCGCGTCGTGCACGCCAGCCTCACCACCGAAGGCCTTCAGCTCGCGCAGCGCATCGCCCACGTGTACGTCGGCGCGTTGCGCTCGACCGTGCTGGAGGTCGCGACGGTGCACGAGCTGCGGGCCGCCGCTGCGGTCATGAAGCGTCTCGGCGCCGACCCGGCGCTGCGCGCCGTGGCGGCCGACCCCGCCGACCCCGCTGATCTGGTCGACCCAGCCGACCCGGCCAATGTCCTGACCGCACGCGACCCCGCCCTGCCGGATCGGCGTGGACGGGGTCGAGAGCGTGAGTAAGCGGTACGTTGCTGGCCCGTTCCCCCGAACAAATACTGGCCATCATCCGCTAGGTAGCTGCCGCGGTGGGCTTTGGCAGCTGCGTTTGTGTGCGTAAGAAGAATCTTCCACGGAAACTACGTCTATGTCAAGTCTTCGTGAAGTCGACCTCGTTCTGGATAGGACGCCGCAGCCGCAGAACGCCTGTCGGCCCCGCGCCAACGGGCCAGAGTCGCGAACGGGGGGGCGGTGTAGCGTCCGAACGATTCGAGCCCCTCAGCACCGGAGACCAGTGTGAGCGACAAGCGCGCCGTACAGAACTTCGTCGATGGCAAATCGGTCGAGGCGCAGGACGGCCGCCGCGCCGACCTGATCGATCCGTCGACCGGCGAGGTGTTCGGCTCGGCACCGGTGTCGGGGCCGGCCGACGTCGACGCCGCCTACGGCGCGGCCGCGAAGGCGTTCGAGAAGTGGCGGGACACGACGCCGAGCGAGCGGCAGCAGGCGCTGCTCAAGCTGGCCGCGGCCATGGAGGACCGGGCCGAGGACATCATCGCCGCGGAGTGCCAGAACACCGGCAAGCCCACCGAGCTCATGCGCTCGGAGGAGATCCCGCCCGCCGTGGACCAGATCCGCTTCTTCGCCGGCGCCGCGCGGGTGCTCGAGGGCCGCAGCGCCGGCGAGTACCTGTCCGGCTACACCTCCTACGTCCGCCGCGAGCCGGTCGGCGTCGTCGGCCAGGTCACGCCGTGGAATTACCCGATGATGATGGCCGTCTGGAAGTACGCCCCGGCACTGGCCGCGGGCAACTGCGTCGTGCTCAAGCCCAGCGACACCACGCCGGTCACCACCGCCTTGATGGCCGAGATCGCCGGTGAGTTCTTCCCCCCTGGCGTCTTCAACGTCGTCTGCGGCGACCGCGACACCGGCAAGGCCGTGGTCTCGCACAAGACCCCGGCGATGGTCTCGATCACCGGGTCGGTGCGGGCCGGCTTCGAGGTCGCCGACGCCGCCGCGCAGGACCTCAAGCGGGTGCACCTCGAACTCGGCGGCAAGGCGCCGGTCATCGTGTTCGACGACGCCGACCTGGCGGACGCGGCCGAGAACATCGCGATCGCGGGCTACTTCAACGCCGGTCAGGACTGTACCGCCGCGACCCGCGTACTCGTCGGCCCGAAGGTCGCCGACGACTTCGCCGCGGCCCTGGCCGAGCAGGCCCGCAACACCAAGGTCGGTGCGCCCGACGACGCCGACATCCTGTACGGGCCGCTGAACAACGCCAACCAGCTCGAGCGCGTCGGGGGGATGCTCGAGCGCGTCCCCGATCACGCCAACGTGCTCGCCGGCGGTGCACGCATCGGCGATCGGGGTTACTTCTGGGCGCCCACCGTCGTCAGCGGCTTGCGCCAGGACGACGAGCTGAGCCAGTCCGAGGTCTTCGGCCCGGTCATCACCGTGCAGCGGTTCACCGACGAGGCCGAGGCGATCCGGTGGGCCAACGGGGTCGAGTACGGGCTGTCGTCGTCGGTGTGGACGAAGGACCACGGCCGGGCGATGCGCATGACCCGCGCGCTCGACTTCGGCTGCGTCTGGGTGAACTGCCACATCCCGCTTGTGGCCGAGATGCCGCACGGCGGGTTCAAGCACTCGGGCTACGGCAAGGACCTCTCACTGTACGGCCTCGAGGACTACACCCGCATCAAGCACGTCATGCACAACATCAACAGCTGACCGGCTCAGAGCAGGCCGTGCAGGAAGTCGCGCGTCTGGTGCACGGCGCGCGTCCAGGTGAACGCGTCGGTATAGCGCTGCGCCGCGTCGAGGTCGTCGTCGCTGCGCAGCAGTGCGGCGCGGGTCGCGTCGGCGAGCGCCTCGGCCCCCCAGCCGGCCATCGTCACCGCGTGCCCACCGGCCACCTCGCCGACGGCCGCGTCCGGGCTCACGACGATCGGCTTGCGCAACCGCATGGCCTCGACGACCGGCAGCCCGAACCCCTCGAAGTCGGACGGGAACAGCACGAGCGCGGCGTTGGTCATGAGCGTGCGCAGCTCGGGTTCGTTCAGGTAGGGCGAGAACACGACGCGCGCGGTGATCCCGAGCTGCGCGATCATGCGGTCCCACACCACCCGCTTGCCCTCCGAGTTGTGCAGCACGACGAGCCGCGGCATCGCGGCCGACACGTCGCCGGCGGCCGCGAGCCGGCTCCACGCGTCGAGGACCAACTCGACGTTCTTGTTGCTGTGATGGCCGAAGGCGACGACGTAGCGCTCGCCCGGCGCGCCGAGCCAGTCGTCGACGTGGTCGGCGCCGTGGTGGACGACGATCGCCGGGCGCGCGGCCACGCGCGGGTGCCGCTCGTGCAGATCGGCCAGCGAGCGCTGCGAGATCGTGATGAAGCCGTCGGCCAGTGCGTAGGCCCGGCCGTAGCTGACCCACCGGATCGCGCGGCGGCCGAGCGAGAACTGCTCGGGCCGCAGCTCGTGGCGCAGATCGTGCACCACGACAGCGAGCGGGGCAGCCAATCGCAGCATCGTCGTCGCCGGCCGCGCGGCCAGCACGACGTCGGCGGCCCACTCCTTCGTGATCCGCCGCAACTCGCGCGTCTGGACTATCGCTCGGGTGGCGACGGCCGGTCGGGGCACGACGACAACCGTGCTCGGGACGCCCGGGGCGGCCAGCGCGTCATCCTGGGTGCCGCGCAGCACGTGGATCTCGTCGTCGGGGTATTCCGCGGTCCAGCGTTGCGACAGGTTGCGCACATAGGTCGCGATGCCCCCGTACCGGCAGCCGACAGCATCGACAAGGACGCGCATGGTGCCATGATTCATGCATGCCGGTACTTGTCGAACCGCACGGCCCAGGACGCGCGCGATCCAGGAAGCATTGTCGGCGATGAGTAGCCACAACGTTGTCGCCGAACTCGTCGGCACCATCCACTCCGTCGATGTCGCAACCGGCGACGCGATCGAGATCGGCGACACCGTCGTCGTCCTGGAATCGATGAAGATGGAGATCCCGATCCTGTCCGAGGCCAAGGGCGTCGTGCGCGAGATCGCGGTGGCCAAGGGCGACAGCGTCATGGAAGGCGACGTCCTCGTCGTCATCGACACGTGAGGGAAAGGACCTGACATGGCGATCGAGCAGCGCCGCGTGCTGAAGACCGCGATCCCCGGGCCCCGCTCGGGCGAATTGCAGGCCCGCAAGACGGCCGCGGTGTCGTCGGGCATCGGGACGACGCTGCCCGTCTACGTCGAGCGGGCCGGCGGCGGCATCGTGGTCGACGTCGACGGCAATCAGCTGATCGACTTCGGCTCCGGCATCGCGGTCGTCTCGGTCGGCAACGCCGCGCCGCGGGTGGTGGCGGCGGTGCAGGCGCAGGTCGCCGACTTCACGCACACCTGCTTCATGGTCACGCCGTACGAGGAGTACGTCGCCGTGGCCGAGAAGCTCAACGAGTTGACGCCCGGGACGCACGAGAAGCGTTCGGCGCTGTTCAACTCCGGCGCCGAGGCCGTCGAGAACGCGGTCAAGATCGCCCGCTCGGCGACCGGGCGGCAGGCGGTGGTCGCCTTCGATCACGCCTACCACGGCCGGACGAACCTGACGATGTCGCTGACGGCGAAGAGCATGCCCTACAAGCACCGCTTCGGCCCGTTCGCGGGCGAGGTCTACCGCGTGCCGATGGCATATCCGTTCCGTTGGCCGACCGGCCCGCAGAACTGTGCCGACGAGGCGTTCGAGCTGTTCGTGTCCACCGTCCACTCCCAGGTCGGCGAGTCGAACTGCGCGGCGGTGATCATCGAACCGATCCAGGGGGAGGGCGGTTTCGTCGTGCCGGCACCGGGCTTTTTGGCCCGGGTGGCGCAGTGGTGCGCCGAGCACGGCATCGTGTTCATCGCCGACGAGATCCAGACTGGCTTCTGCCGCACCGGCGACTGGTTCGCCTGCGAGGCCGAGGGCGTGATCCCGGATCTGATCACCACGGCCAAGGGCATCGCCGGCGGGCTACCGTTGGCCGCGGTGACCGGCCGGGCCGAGCTGATGGACGCCGTGCACGGCGGCGGCCTCGGCGGCACCTACGGCGGCAACCCGGTGGCCTGCGCGGCCGCCCTCGGCGCGATCGAGACGATGGTGGCCGACGACCTGTGCGGCGCGGCCCGCCGGATCGAGTCGGTGATGCGGCCGCGGCTGATGGCGCTGGCCGAGAAGTTCGCCGCGATCGGCGAGGTCCGCGGGCGGGGGGCGATGCTGGCCATCGAACTCGTCGAACCGGGAACGAAGGAGCCCAATCCGGCCCTGACCGCTGCGGTCGTGGGCGCCTGCCACCGCGAGGGGTTGATTACGCTGACCGCCGGCACGTTCGGCAACGTGCTGCGCTTCCTGCCGCCGCTGGTGATCGGCGACGACCTGCTGCACGAGGGCCTGGACATCCTGGACGCCGCGTTCGCGGCC
The DNA here is from genome assembly GCA_964244175.1 of uncultured Jatrophihabitans sp. Classification (GTDB taxonomy): domain Bacteria; phylum Actinomycetota; class Actinomycetes; order Mycobacteriales; family Jatrophihabitantaceae; genus Jatrophihabitans. The sequence continues at coordinate 44,586 of CAXTHY010000016.1, forward strand.
GGCGCCTGAATCGCGTTGCCTCTTGAGGCAGCAATGCGCGCTTCGGCCTGCCCGCGCTCGCAACGGCAGGCTTGACTGTCGGCCATGAAATGTGAACGCTGCCACGGCCACGGCAGCCTGCCCTGCCTCTCCTGCGGTGGAGAGGGCCAGGTGCTGCTGCCCGAACGGCACTACGACCAGCTGACCGGTCACGTCGAGGACGTCTACACGCGGCAGCCCTGCCCGTGCGGCGGCCAGCCGCACGCGTGCCCGACCTGCCACGGTGACGGCGAGATCAGTGCGCTCGACGCCGTCTTCCGCCGCAACCCGTGCCCGGTCTGCCCCGGCGACGGCTGGCAGACCTGCCGCACCTGTCTCGGCGGCGGCTTCATCATGGTCGCCGACCCCGACGACGTCGACGAACACACCGGCCAGCACCGCCTGATCCGGCACACCTGCCCGACGTGCGAAGGGCACAAGATGCACAGCTGCCTGACCTGCCACGGTGACGGCGACATCGGGGTGCTCGACTATCTGGAGGCCTGACCACTCCTGAGCGGGCGGGCAAACGCCCGTGGCGCGGCCGGTATCCTGGGCTCTCCGCCACATGTGAAGGGTTGCTGCTGCGTGAGTCTCATCGTGCAGAAGTACGGCGGCTCGTCCGTTGCCGATGCCGAGCGGATCAAGCGGGTGGCCGAGCGCATCGTCGCCACCAAGCGCGAGGGCCACGATGTCGCGGTGATCGTCTCGGCGATGGGCGACACGACGGACGAGTTGATCGACCTCGCCGAGCAGATCGTCCCGGTGCCCGAGGGCCGCGAGTTCGACATGTTGCTCACCGCCGGCGAGCGCATCTCGATGGCGCTGCTGGCGATGGCCATCAACTCGCTGGGCTACAAGGCCGAGTCGTTCACCGGCTCGCAGGCCGGCGTGCTGACGACGTCGGTGCACGGCAAGGCCCGCATCGTCGACGTCACGCCCGCGCGGATCGAGAACTCGATCGCCCAGGGCAACATCGCCATCGTCGCCGGCTTCCAGGGCTTCTCGAAAGAGACGATGAACATCACCACGCTCGGCCGAGGCGGCTCGGACACGACGGCGGTGGCCATCGCGGCCGCGCTCAAGGCCGACGTGTGCGAGATCTACACCGACGTCGACGGGGTCTACACCGCCGACCCGCGCATCGTGCCCAACGCGCGGCGCCTGGAGACCGTGACGTTCGAGGAGATGCTCGAGCTCGCTGCCTGCGGCGCGAAGATCCTGCACCTGCGCAGCGTCGAGTACGCGCGGCGCTACGGGTTGCCGATGCACGTCCGGTCGTCGTTCTCGCCCAAGCCCGGCACCACCGTCGAAGGATCGATCGAGGAGTTATCCATGGAACAGGCGATCATCAGCGGCGTCGCGCACGACCGCAGCGAGGTCAAGGTGACCGTCGTGAACGTGCCCGACAAGCCGGGCGAGGCCGCGGCGATCTTCCGCGAGCTGGCCGGCGCCGAGATCAACATCGACATGATCGTGCAGAACATCTCGACCGGCGGCACCGGGCGTACCGACGTGTCGTTCACGCTGCCGGCCACCGACGGCCCGACGGCGCTCGCCGCGCTGAAGCGCATCCAGGAACGCATCGGGTTCACCGACCTGCTCTACGACGACCATGTCGGCAAGCTGTCGCTGATCGGGGCGGGCATGCGCTCGCACCCCGGCGTGTCGGCCCGGTTCTTCACCGCCCTGGCCGATGCCGGCATCAACGTCGAGATGATCTCGACGTCGGAGATCCGGATCTCGGTGGTCTGCCGCGACACCGATCTCGATACGGCGGTGCGCGCGGTGCACGACGCGTTCCAGCTCGGCACCGCTGACGAGCAGGCCGTGGTCTACGGAGGGAGCGGACGATGAGCCGCCTCGCAGTTGTCCGCGTGTCGTCGGGCTATGACGCGGTGACGCGCGGACAACTTCCGCGGCGCCTCGCAGTTGTCCGCGTGTCGTCGGGCTATGACGCGGTGACGCGCGGACAACTTTCGGGGGGTGCGGCGTGAGGGTCGGCGTAGTAGGGGCCACTGGGCAGGTCGGCACCGTCATGCGGCGGCTGCTGGCGCAGCGGTCGTTCCCGATCGACGAGATCCGCTTCTTCGCCTCGGCCCGCTCGGCCGGCTCGACGCTGCCGTGGGAGGGCGTCGACGTCCGCGTCGAGGACGCCGCCATCGCCGACCCGGCCGGCCTCGACATCGCGCTGTTCTCCGCCGGCGGGTCGACGGCGAAGGAACTGGCGCCCAAGTACGCCGCCCGTGGTGTCACGGTGATCGACAACTCCTCGGCCTGGCGGATGGATCCCGACGTGCCGCTGGTGGTGGCCGAGGTCAACGGCGCCGAGGCGCACCACGCACCCAAGGGCATCATCGCCAACCCGAACTGCACCACGATGGCCGCGATGCCGGTGCTCAAACCGCTGCACGACGAAGCCGGCTTAGTGCGGTTGATCGTCTCGACCTACCAGGCCGTCTCGGGGGCCGGGTTGGCCGGCGTGGACGAGCTCGACGAGCAGGTCCGCGCGGTGGTCGACAAGGCGGCGGCGCTCACTCACGACGGCGCGGCGGTGACGTTCCCCCCGCCGGTGAAGTTCGCGCGTCCGATCGCCTACAACGTGCTGCCACTGGCCGGCTCGATCGTCGACGACGGTGAGTTCGAGACCGACGAGGAGAAGAAGCTGCGCAACGAGTCGCGCAAGATCCTCGCGATCCCGACGCTGCAGGTGTCGGGCACATGTGTGCGGGTGCCGGTGTTCACCGGCCACTCGCTGTCGATCAACGCCGAGTTCGCCCGGCCGCTGTCGGTCGCGCGGGCGCTCGAGCTGCTGGCCGCCGCGCCCGGCGTCGAGATCAGTGAGGTGCCGACGCCGTTACAGGCCGCGGGCGCCGACCCGTCCTACGTCGGTCGGGTGCGGCAAGACCCGGGCGTGCCGGACGCGCGCGGGCTGGCCTTGTTCGTGAGCAACGACAACCTGCGCAAGGGCGCGGCGTTGAACGCGGTGCAGATCGCCGAACTGCTGGTCTGACCCAGCGCCGTCGTCCCTGCCCGCTGGCGTCTGCTCACGCTTCTCGGGTGCTGAGCTGACCACTTTCGCGCGCTGGAAGTGGTCAGCTCGGCACCCGACAAGGGACGAGGGGCGAGACGTACGGGGCGGCGGAACGGGCGGGGCTGGACGGGCGGCGGTCACGCGTTCCAGTCGAAGGGTTCCATCTCGCGCAGCACGCGGCGCCGGCGGTTGCGCGGCAGGTGGTCGATGTAGAGCACGCCGCGCAGGTGGTCGGTCTCGTGCTGCAGGCAGCGGGCAAAGAACCCTGTTCCCGTGACTTCGACCGGCTGGCCGTCCTTGTCGACGCCGCGCACGGTGGCCTGGGCCGAGCGCTCGAGCTCGTGGTACGGGCCGGGCACTGACAGGCAGCCCTCGTCGGCCTCGATCTGCTCGCCGCTGGTCTCGATGGTGGGGTTGACGACGTGCCCGCGCTGGCGCTCGCCGGTGCCCCCGCGCTCGACCGGGCAGTCGTAGACGAACACGGCCACGCCGACACCGATCTGTGGCGCGGCGAGACCCACGCCCTCGGCCACTGCCAGCGATGCGAACAGGTCGTCGATCAGGGCGGCGAGACCGTCGTCGAAGTCGGTGACCTCACGCGTGGGCGTTGCGAGCATCGGGTCGCCGACGACGACGATCTTGGGCGGATTGCTGGCCATGACCAAGAATTTAGCTGGCGGCCGGCGCCGTGTGCCGGGTGGTGGGGGAACGCCAGCAACGCGAACAGGCGGCGGGACAGCCCCGTTGAGCGTCATGGGCTGGGTACCTGTTCAGCCCCGGCAGCGATCTAGCTCTGGGCCGCTTCGTCCCGAACGTTTGCCGGGCCTGGCCGACAGAGCCAAGGTCGTGTACCTGGCAACCCAGGTGGTCGCATGATCATGGCGAGCCTCGGCTCAAGCCGGTCCCATGCCCGGGCCAGCGACAGCGGGCCGTTTACAGTGGTTTGCTCGGCGTCTTTGACAATGGCCCGGGCTCACCGGTCACCGGTTGCACTCAGGCTGGCACTGAGCCGTCGGCATGCGCCGCCTGCCGATGAAGGCGGCGGATGAGCAGGGGCGCCTGCAGCGGCTCGTTTAGCAGAGCTGCCTCGTCGAGACACGCTCGGGCACGGACGGGATCGGCGAACCGCAGGGCGTCGGCCTGATCGAGCAGACCATGCGCGAGGTGGTACGGGCTGCCCACCGCACGCAGGGCGGCGATCGATTCGTCGACGGCGGCCTCCGAACCCTCGTCGAGCGAGCGGGCAAGTTGCCGTTCGGCGAGGAGCAACGCCGGCCAGTAGCCGTCGGTCTGGGCGTCGAGTTGGTCCAGCAGTTCGCCTCGCGTCGTCAGGTCACCCGAGGCCTGCGCTGCCCGAAAGGCGAGCGTCCAGCTCCAGACGAAGGTCTCGTGCCGGAACCCGAGCGCGTTGCCGCGATCGAGAGCCTCGCGGGCGAGCTTGATGGCGTGCGGGAAGTCGTCGGACGCGGACGCCACGAGAATCTCGATGACCTTCGCGTACATCGCACCCTGAATGTCCTCGGCGGCGGCGGCGGCCAGCGCAGCGGCTGAATTCTCGACGTGCGCTACATCCCCTCGCAGTCCGGCCAGCATCGCGCCCAGTTGCTGAACGCTGCTGTCATCGGCGAGCCCGTACTGGTCGGCTTCGCGCAGCGTCTCATCCACAGCTTTCCACTGCCCGATCCAGATGCTGGCCGCCCCGAGGTTGAACAGACTCAGACTCAACGACTTGATGTCCCCGAGGCGTAGCGCATTGTCCCTCGCCTGCCGGGACGCCGCCTGGGAACGCAGCGGGTGTCCGGTCAGCGACATGTCGCTGAGCACGATCAGCGCTCGGGTCCACACCGCGGTGTTCGGGTCACCCTCGACCAAGCGGATCGCATGGTCGATCGAGGCCACTGCCTCTTCGTGCTTGTTGCCGTATTGGCAACCCCATGCGAGTCCGGTGAACACGCGCGCCATCAGATCGGGCTTGACCCCGAGCGCTTGAGCGAGGTCCATCGCCTGTCGGGAGTATTCGATTGCTTCATTGGCCCGCCCGGCAAGTGAATCCAGCCCGGACAGCTCGGAGATGGCCAACACGGTGTCTCGGTCTGCCGGCGTGCGCAGCACGTCGAGGGCTGCCGCCAGCTCCGCGCGGGCTTCGTCGTAGCGCGCGCCATTTCGCAGCGCGGTGGCTGTGGTGATGCGAGCACGGGCGGCCGAACGGTCGCGACCGAGCCCTCGGTACAACTCCGCGGCGGCCCGGGACTGATCGAGCGCGAGGTCGAGCAATCCGCCGACGGTCGCCAACCTGGCCGCCCGGTCACGCAGGTCGGCGGCCACCACGCCGTCACCGGCCAGGTCGGCGACTTGGACGAGGTCGACCGCGGCCCGCCGTGGCGCCCCGGCCCGCTCAGCGCGCTCGGCCGATCGTGTCAGCGTCTCGATGACGGTTACCCGCAGGGTTTCGGAGTCCTCGTCAGACGGGGCGGCGGACAGCGCGTCGAGGTAGTGCTGGGCAACCACCTCGACGACTTCGTCGCCGTCGTTCGCGTAGGCGCGCCGCAGATACGCGGCCACGGCAAGATGCCGCACCTTCCGGTCACGCCGCGAAAGCGTGTCGTACACGACCTGGCGCAACATGTTCTGGCTGAACAGGTACGACCCTCGCTCGGGTGACAGCGGGTCGGTGGACACGTCCAGAACCTCGCGTCGGACCAGTTCGGCCAGGCTCGCCATCACGTCGCGATGCGAGCGGCCGGACACCGCGACCAACGCCTCGGGGAAGAAGTTCGTACCCAGCACAGCCGCGTCGGCCAACAGGAGGCGCAGAGACGGATCCAACGCGTCGAGACGGGCCGCGAGCAGGGCGTGCAAGCTGTCCGGAACCGACAACGTGCCGACGTCGCCGACCAGTCGGTATTCCCCGTCGATGGGCACGATGACGTCGCGGTCAATGAGCGATCTCACGGTCTCGACGGCGAACAGCGGGTTGCCCTGCGCCTGCTCCACGATCGCCGCGATCGCGGGCTCGGGCATAGCGCGCACAAGCGCAGTGACAAGTTGCCGCATTGACTTCTCGTCGAGCGGGTCGAGCGTGAGCGAGGTGCGGTTGCGGCCACCCGCGAGCGGGCTGCGACGTTCGATGAGCTCGCTGCGGCCGAGCAGCACAAGGTAGATCGGCGACTGCCGTGACCAGTCGACGACATACTCGACGAAGTCCAACAGCGCGTCGTCGGCGTGCTGGGCGTCCTCGATCAGCACGACCACGGGCCGGTCCGCAGCTATGCGCTCCAAGAACAAACGCCAGCCGGCAAAGAGCTCGTCCTGGCCCAAAGCAGCGCCGGTATCAGTCGGATGGGTCAGTCCGAGCAGACGGCCCAGGCGGATGCCGACAAAGCTGCGCTCGTCGGCTGCGTCGATCCAACGTTCGAGGCCGGTGCGGAACTTCGCGGATGCCTCGTCGGAGGGATCTTCGGCCGCGATGCCGAACCGCTGACGCACCGCCTCAGCCAGCGCCCAGTACGCCACCCCATCGCTGTAGGACAGGCACCGGCCGCGATGCCAGGCAACGCTGTCGGCCAACCCGTCCACGTACTTCTCGAACTCCCAGCCCAGTCGCGACTTGCCACTGCCAGCCGCACCGACGACGGTGACCAGGCGAGGCGCACCGCGATCCACGGACGCGTGAAACAGTTCACGCAACGTGCGGTCCTCGACCTCACGACCGATCATCGGCGCTTCGAGACCGTCGACGCGCTGCACGCCGCCGAGACTGGAGAGCACACGCGTCGCCTGCCACAGCTCCACCGGATCGGCCTTGCCCTTGAGCGCATGAGCCCCGGTATTGCGGAATCCGACCCCGGCCGCCGCAAGGCGCTGCGTAGCCGTGTCCACCCAGACAGATCCTGGCTCGGCTGCCGCCTGAACCCGAGCAGCGGTGTTCACCGCATCACCGGCGACCATCCCCTCCCCGACAACACCCAGCGACGCCGCGACCTCGCCGGTGACCACGCCCGCCCGCGCAGCCAAGCCCTCCGCAGCGACCTCCCGGCCCAACGCCGCCACCGCGGATACCAGGTCCAAGCCGGTACGCACCGCTCGCTCGGCATCGCCCTCGGCGGCGACCGGCGTCCCCCACACCGCCATCACCGCATCACCGATGAACTTCTCGACCACTCCCCCGTACCGGGTTATGACCGTGCGCGCCGTATCGAAATACCGCGACAGCAATTCGCGGACCTCCTCCGGATCCCGCGACTCCGACAACGGCGTGAACCCGACAAGATCGGCAAACAAGACCGAACACACCCGCCGCTCGATCACCGGTCGCGCGGCTGCGTCGGGCACCACGGCAGCGACTGGCGACTTCGCGCCGAGGTCCTCACCACACGCGCCGCAGAAACGAAAACCCGGGACAACGGGGGTGCCGCACGCCGGGCACACCGCCGACAGGGCCGCACCGCAGCAACCGCAAAAGCGGTGCCCGACAGGATTCTCGATACCGCACGACGAGCAGGTCATCGGTAACTCACGATATCGGCGATGTCATACCAAGCGTCCCCACCTCTCAGCGGGAGATTCGGGCGAAGGGCGTAGCGAACGCACCTCGCTCGCCGCCACTCCCGGATGTGGCCACCTTACGACACGCAGATCCACAGACCCCGCACGTCAGCACTGAAAGATCATCACACGACCTGCGGCCCGACACACGACAATCTTTTCCGCACTTGCACAAGCGCCTCGGCAACAGGCTACGCAGTCGGCTGCATCGCATCTAGCTCACCGACGCAGCAAGGCCACCTGGCTCCGCTGCACGTTGTGCGGCTGAGCATCAGTTTCGCTGTCGCCAGGTGGTTCGAGTGAGCACTATTAGGTGTCGATCTGTCGGGGTGGCGAGATTCAAGTTGAACCCGGTCTTGAAGCAACATCTAGCGCTTCGTCCGATAACAGAGATAAGGAGCCGAATGGCGCGAAAGGCTTACAAAGTCAGTCAGCGGCTCGACGCGGATTAGCGAGGGCGGTAATGCCGATGGCTAGCGACTGCCTGTCGGTCTTGGTGACCGTGGGGTGCGCGTGGGTCTTGAGTGGGAGGAACATCCAGACGGCGGCGGTGAGGTTTTGACCGGGAGTCATCTCGCTCCTCCAGCCATCGTCGCCGCTGCTGCAGAGGTCCCAGCCACCGCTGGGGTTGTAGACGGCGATGCTGCCGACGGCGCCGTCGTTCGGTTGGTCGTTGTAGTGGGTCATCTGTTGCACGGCGCGCTATTGATGCTGACCAGCTGAGGGACGTTCCCGTGGTAAGTGATGGTCAAGCGGCCGTGATGACGATGCTGTTTGCTTGGCTGACGGGGTTGCTCCAGCCGGTGCAGGTGCTGCGGGCTGTGATTGCTCCTGCTATGCCCCTGGTACCGCTCCGCCGGACCTGTACTGGAGGGCCACCAGCGCCCGCGAACCATCGCGGCCCCCATCGAAAACGGGTCAGTCAGTGATGAGCTTGCGCGCTCGCCGGAGGACCTTTCGAAAGGGACCGGTCTTGCGGGGTCGGGCCGCGCTCGGCGGACGAGCGACGGCGGTCTTGGGCCGTTCGGAGCGTTTGATGCTCAGGTTCGACGTCCCTTGAGTCGCGTAGACGGTGATCAGCGTTCGGCCCACGGCTGCAGACAGCTCGGCACCGGCAGTTACCTGAGCATCGAAAGGCACGCGCCGCTGCGACCTCCAGCCACAGGTCTCGAGCCGAAAATAGACGTCACTGATCCCCGGCAGCTGTTCTTCGCCGAAAGCGACTTTCGGGTCGATGACGGTGGACGCCACGCACGTCAGAAGTCGGTGTGCGCCGTACGGCGTGAACGTGAAGGCTTGGTCGACAGTCAGCTCGACGAATTCCTGAGTAACTCGATCGCGGACGAATAAACCGATGTCGGTAGCCGCCAGCCAAGCGGTGCAGTCGAGAGACTCGGCGGCGACCCTAGCGGTAAGGCCGTCCGGGATCACTCGCCGAATGTGCCCCTCGGGGGTTTGGTCGAAGAGCAACGGCTTGTCTTGCCGGGTGAGCACGGCAGTGGCCGAGAGTTCAAGTTGGTCGCTATTCCAGCGCAGGTGGGCGAGGGACACCTTCGTGGTGATACCTACCTCGGCCCGCGCGAGGTCGGTGATCAGCTCCAGATCGCCGGTGCGCAGCAGCTCGGCGCGCGCTCGCACCACTGGGGGTAGCGAGTCGTCCAGGGCACGGTCGAAGCGCTCATCGACGATGCGACGGATCTCGTCGTACAGCACCCGTTGATGTTCGGGTGAGAATCCGAGGAATGCCGTACCGCCGAGCCGGCCTAATAAGATTCGCTGGTACCAATGCAGGAAGAGCGTTTCGCGCAGTGGGCCAGGGTCAGTGTTCGCAACCACGACGTCCAGCACCTTCGCAAAGTCGCGATAATACGATCTTGGGTCGGCTGGTTGCAACGAGGCATTGTTCCTGTCCCGGTGAACCCAGTGATAGCAGGAGTGGTCACTATATATAGAGATGACGTCGGCGGCGAAGTACGCCTGCATAATGAACAGCAGGTCCTCGAGTCTGACTCGCCCCTCAGGGAAACGAATTCGATGCTGTTCAAGGAGCGCCCGGCGGAACAGCTTATGCGGTGTGGGTACATGTAGTACCGGGTCCACGCCGAGTTCGGCTCGCGGTATAGTCTTGCGAAAGGCGCTGAGCGCAATCGCGTGGCCATGCCCGATTTCCTTGGGAATTACCACGTCCGATTCGTTTTCCTCGGCGAAGTTCCACAGATTCTCGAGTGCCGCCGGTGCCAGCCAATCATCGTGGTCAACGAAGAACACATATTTGCCTCGCGACGCCTCGATACCAATGTTTCGAGGTTTGCCCGGCCAGCCCGAGTTCGGGCTGTTATGCAAAACGCGGACATTGGCGCGCTCGCGAGCTAGCTCCTCCAGAAGCGCCCGGGTCCCGTCAGTCGAATCGTCATCGACGAATACGGTTTCGAACTGATCCTGCGGCATTGTCTGTCTGCCCAAGCTGGCGATTAGATCGCCGATATGCGCCCCCGGGTTGTACACGGCCACGACGATACTCACCTTGATTGCCATCGCTCACCTCCTCCCGCACTCCTAAACTGCGCATTGCGAACAACATATACTGCCGGTGCATTTACACCACGTCGAGTTGCCAGGTGGTACAAGGCGCATGCTTGACCGCCATTCATGACGATCATGTCTGATGACACCGGTGAAGGGCGGCTTTTGCGAGGTAGGTGGATAGGCCCATTATCCAGATGATCGCCACCCGCCGCTCATCTTGCGACGTTGTGGGCCCGGCAGTCGAGGACGTCCTTGACGGATATCCTGGCCAGCCTCGACCGCTTCGGACTTCATGAAGGGCTGACCATGTGGTCGGGGTGACAGGATTTGAACCTGCGGCCTCTTCGTCCCGAACGAAGCGCGCTACCAAGCTGCGCCACACCCCGGTGGCAACCGGCCCAGCATAGCTGGTGCGCCCGCGCCGATTGACCGGCGGATCAGTCGCGCGGGACGAGCGTGAGCAGCGTGGCCTCGGGGCGGCAGCAGAACCGGATCGGGGTGTACGGGCCGGTGCCCACCCCCGCGCTGACGTGGAACCACATCCGCTCGTCCCAACGGTGCAACCACCGCGCCCGGCCGCGGTCGATGCCGCAGTTCGTGACGATCG
>CAXTHY010000017.1:0-14313 GCA_964244175.1 uncultured Jatrophihabitans sp.
CGCCGGACTCCTAAGCCGGGCGTCGCAGGTTCGAATCCTGCCGGGGGCACCGCTGGAGGCCCCGTCGCGTCGCAAGCTGTTGATCGAGCGTCGGGCCCTGAGCGAGGACGTCGTGAAGAAGCTGGCGAGCGAGTTCGCGCGGCTTATCGGAATACCTGCAGCGCTGCAGCGAGCATCTGCGCACAGGTTCCGTGGCGCGCTGGGCGGGGCACGGCAAGGCGACCAGGTTCGAGAGCACCCGCGGGGGACTCAATGGCAAACGGGCTTCGGCTTGGCCCCACGTCCGCGCGCCTGGGATCGAGACTGAACCGCGCTCTCGTGGGGCCAAGCGTCGATGTCGGCTGGAGTGCGCAGCATCGATATCGCGGTCAGCTCTTGATCAGCTTCTCGGCGAGCATCACGATGATGCCGCTGGGACCGCGGACGTAGGTGAGCTTGTAGACGTCCCCGTAGGTCGCCACGCCGCGCAGTGGGTGGCAGCCGTGCTTCGCGGCGATCTCGAGGGCCTCGTCGATGTCGTCCACCGAGAAGGCAACGCGGTGCATGCCGATCTCGTTCGGCCGCGTGGGTTCGGTCTCTATTGCGTCGGGGTGGAGGTACTCGAAGAGTTCGAGGCAACCGTTGCCGTCTGGCGTCTGGAGCATCGCGATGTTGGCGTGATTGCCATCCAGGCCGACGGCGGTGTCGGTCCACTCACCGCTGACCGTGTCACGGCCGAGGACGGTCAGCCCGAGGTCAGTGAAGAAGGCGATCGTCGCTTCGAGGTCGCGGACGGCGATGCCGACGTTCTCCAGTTTGATGGGCATGCGGTGCACGGTAGCGAGCCGCGGCACTCTGGTCAGGACCATGAGCCCCGTCAGACGTTAGGGACCGTGAGCTGCCGTACGTCGGATACGGGTTGGTGAGCCTTGATCAACGTTTCGAACCGGGCGCTCTGCGGTTCGATCGATACTTCGATCAAACGGAGTTAACCTTCCAGGTCATCTCACGCTGTTTCCGGGGGATCGGCGGACCCACCGCCAGCTTGAGCGCGCGGCGTCGACCGATGGGCCATGCTCGATGCCATGACGGCGACAGCTGAACAGCCGATCACGGTCGGCAACGTGACGCTGAACGTGGCCACCGCCGGCCCGGAAGACGGACCGGCCGTCATTTTCCTGCACGGGTTCCCGGACGACTGGCACGAATGGCGCTTCCAGGTCGACGCGCTGGCCGCGGCAGGCTTGCGGTGCATCGCGCCCGACCTGCCGGGCTGCGGGGCCAGCGACCGTCCCCCCGACGTCGCGCGGTACCGGCTCCGGCGCATCGCCACCGACGTCCTCGGCCTGCTCGACCATTTCGAGGTCGAGCGCGCCCACGTGGTCGGGCACGACTTCGGCGCCGCGCTGGCCTGGCATGTCGCGCTGAGCGCGCCAACCCGGGTGGAACGCTTGACGGTGGTCAGTGTCGGTCATCCGGCCGCGAACGCCGACGCCGGGCTGCCGCAGCGCGCGCGTTCCTGGTACATGCTCTGGTTCCTGTTCCCCGACGTGGCCGAACAGGTGCTGCCGGTGATGGGTGTGTGGTCGAGCGGCGACTTCGCGCTCGGCGAGGAGCAGATGACGGGGTCCGCGCGCTACCTCGACGGGCCGTGGCGTTACGAGCGGATCGAGAACGTCGACCACTGGGTGCCGGTGCACGCGGCCGACCGGCTCGCCGAACTGCTGCGCAGCTTCGCTAAGGATGCCACAAAATAGACAGGGTTACCTGTGCAGGTTAGCCTGTTTATATGGCGGCAAAGGCAGCGTCCGCGTCTGCGGTCACGGCGGCGCAAGCGCTGCGGGTGTTCTTCGGCCGACTGCGGCGGCAGCTGCAAGACGCGTCGGCAGTCGGTGAGCTGACCTCGGCGCAGGCGTCGGCGCTGGCCCGGCTGGCCGCGAATGAGCCGGCCTCCACCAGCGCGTTGGCCGGCGCCGAGCGGGTGCGTCCGCAGTCGATGGCGGCGACGGTGGCGGCCCTGGAGAAGCAGGCCCTGGTCCGTCGTGAGGACGACCCCGGCGACGGTCGTCGCCAGCTCATCTTCCTCACGCCCGCGGGTCGTGCGTACGCGAAAGGAGCACGCGCCTCGCGCGAGGAGTGGCTGACTCGGACTCTGGCGCAGCGCCTCACCGAGGCCGAGCTGGCCGTGGTGAACGAGGCGATGGTCTTGCTCGAACGAATCGTGGAGTCGTGACGCCGTCGTTCGATCGCAAGCTGCTCGCCCCGCTGATCTCGGGCGCCGTGTTGAACCCGATCAACTCGACGATCATCGCGGTCGCGTTGGTGCCGATCGGCGTGGCGTTCGGCGAACCGGCGTCGGCGACCGCGTGGCTGATCTCGTCGCTGTACCTGGCCACCGCGGTCGGGCAGCCGGTCGTCGGCCGGCTGATCGACATGTACGGCCCGCGGCGGCTGTTCCTGCCGGCCACCGCCCTGGTCGGGCTTGCGGGGGTGGTCGGCACGCTCGCACCGAACCTCGCCGTGCTGGTCGTCGCGCGCGTCATTCTCGGTTTCGGCACCTGTGCCGGCTATCCGGCGGCGATGCGGCTCATCCGCGACGAGAGCGAGCGGACCGGCCAGGACAGTCCCGCGTTCGTGCTCACAGTGCTCGCGATCTCGACGCAGACCATTGCCGTGATCGGTCCATCACTGGGCGGGCTGCTGATCGACCTCGGCGGATGGCGCACCACCTTCGCCCTCAACATTCCGTTAGCACTGTTCGCGTTCGTCCTCGGAGCACGCCGCTTCCCCAAAGCCACACCGGCCGACCAGCCAGCACCGACCGATCCGCCCCGCTCCGTCGATCTTGACCTGCTCGGCATGGGACTGTTCGCCGGCACGCTCGTCGCGCTGTTGCTGTTCCTCATGCACCCCCGCGGCGAGGACTGGTACCTGCTCGTCATCACCGTCGTCGCGGCCGCCGCCTTCACCGCCCGCGAGCTCTCCCATGCCCACCCGTTCATCGACCTACGGCTCCTCGGCGGCAACGTCCCACTACTGATGACCTACGGACGCGCGCTGCTGGCCTACGTCGTGTCCTACAGCTTCATCTATGGCTACACCCAGTGGCTCGAGGACGGCCGCGGCCTGTCCGCCAGCCAGGCTGGGCTCGCCACCTTGCCGCTGTTCGCGACCGGGATCGTCGTGTCGCTCATCAGCGGACGCCGCACAGAGGTGCGCGGCAAGCTCGTCGTCGCCGCCGTCGGACAGATCGTCGGCTGCGTGCTGCTGCTGACCCTGCAATCTTCGGCCACAGTCTGGCTGCTCATCGTCGTCGCGCTCGTGTTCGGCCTACCGCAAGGACTCAACAGTCTGGCCCTCCAGAACGCGGTCTACCGCCAGGCCAACCCCGACGACATCGGCGCCTCGGCCGGGCTGCTGCGCACCTTCGGCTACCTCGGCGCCGTCATCTCCGCTGCCGCGCAAGGCGCCCTCTACGGTCACGCCGCCGACACCAGCGGCCTGCACCACCTCGCCCTGCTGCTGATCGGCATCGGCGCGGCGTTCCTGCTCATCACCGTGTTCGACCGCTCGCTGTCCAGGAGCGCCACCACGACCGAAGCCCACCCCGACAAGGGCAAGACCCCCTACGCGCCCACGCGGTCGTCCTCGCCGGGCTGAGGACCAGCGGCGTCGTGCTGAGCACCGTGCGCGAAACGACGGACCGCTAAGACGTCGCTCGCGATTCCCATCGAAGCGGGCGCGACCTCGGGGGCCGAGGTAGGCGGCGTGCCGTCACCCGCGTCCCGGCCCACGGCTGTGTCGGCAGCATCGGGTAAGTAGTTGAACTGTCAACTTATGCCCTGGAAGAAGTTTTGCCGGAAGTATCTTCCATGCTAAGTTGGTGTGAAGTCCCACCACGGAAGGCCCTCATGAAGCGGCTCGTCGCCATCGCGCTCCTCGTCCTCGCGGCCGCGCTGACGTACGCCGCCACGGCCGGCCCGCAGGCCAGCGCGACAGTCGAGGCAACTGCCACCGTGACGAGTTCGACGGCCACCGCCGCGGCCACGCCTTCCGCGACCGTCACGAAGGCCACGGCGACCGTCACGAAGGCCACGGCAGCCCTCACGAAGGCCACGACAGCGCAGACGAGCGCAGCGACCAAGGCCAAGACCGCGACCAAGGCCAAGACGGCGACCAAGGCGACGACCAAGGCGGCGACCAAGGCGACGACCGACAAGGCCGCTGCGAAGGTCAGCCACGTCAGCCTGGCGCAATCACGGGCCGCGTACGTCAACGCGATGTACCGCTCCGTCGTCCCGGCGCGGGAGCGCGCTGCCCTGGCCGGCCACTACACAGTCGGCTACAACCTGCGCGGCCTGTCGTGCGGGACCGGCTGCACCGGAGCGACGAACGGCAACGCGCGCTCGTCGTTCAGCGCGGTGTTCTTCGGCCAGCCCAAGGCCAACCAGCGCAACATCCTGGCCCACGAGGCCGCGCACGCCTACGGGTTTCTGTACTTCGCCGATTACGCCACCGCCAGCTGGGCGAACGCCGGCGGCTGGCAGGCCCGCTTCCACACGATTGACCGCAGCTTCGTCGGTCACTACGACGCCGAGGCGTGGGCCGCCTGCGTCGCCTGGAAGGAATCCGGGTTCAACAACCGGGTCATCCAGATCAGCCGCGTCTGCACCCCGAGCGCCGCGACCCTGGCGATGGCTCAGATCAAGTAATCCGAACCGCTCGGCCTCGTCGTGATCGGGGGGGTTCAGACGCCGGGCGGGGTCAGGCGGAACCACACCGTCTTGCCCGGCGGCGGATCGTTCGGGATGACGCCCCAGGTCGACGCCAACGCTTCCACGATCATCAGCCCGCGGCCGTGAGTGGCGCCCGGTGCAACCGGTGCGGGCGCGGTCGGCGGCAGGGTGTCGCCGAAGTCGCGGACCGCAACGCCGATACCCGGCGGATCGGTCGACACGTGCAGGGTGATGGCCGGTCGGCCGTGAACCACCGCGTTCGTGACGACCTCGGACACGAGCAGTTCGGCGTCGTTCTTGAGCTCGCTCGCGAGGTTGCTCGCGTGCTCGTTGACGAAACGGCGCGCGATCGCAGGTGCATTGGCACCGGACGAGAGTTCGAGCACCACCCCGAAATCGTTGGCCTGGAACATTGCCGCGTCACCTTCGGTTGGCTGCCCGAAGCATGCCCGCTTTTGCGCGGTTCTACCGTTCTGTGCCAGCGGGAGGTCGGATTGCGACGTACCGACGGGCGGCCGATCAGGTCCTCGCTAGATTGGGCGGATGGAACTGCGCATCGCCGAGAGCAGCAACGGTTCGGGCGAGGTCGTACTCACGGTCTCGGGTTCGGTCGACCTGTCGAGCCAGAAGGCCTTACTGGCGAAGGGACAGGAGATTGTCGGCCGGGACGGTGTGACCGGCGTGGTGCTCGATCTCTCCGACGTCGGGTTCCTCGACTCGACGGGCCTCGGCGCGCTCGTCGAGTTCTCCCGCGACGCGGAGGACCAGGAGATCGACTTCGCGATCAGCAACCCGTCGCTGCGCGTGCAGCGCGTGCTCGAGGTGACCGGCCTGCGTGACCGGTGGCGCGTCTTCACCGCCGACTGATCCGCCCGGCGGGGGGTGCTAACACCACCGGTACGCACTGGTTCGCGCTCGGGCAGCTCACCAGGCAGCGTGCTCGTCCCGTTGTCGCGCGCGCAGCAAAGTCATGGCCAGCAGATCAGTTCCGCACGGAAGGTCAAGGCCATGACCACCACCAGCAAAGCCACCCCGGCGCCCGACTTCGCTGCGCCGAGCGAGCAGACCGTCGAGATCGCCCCGTCAACCCGGTTCCGGCGCCGCGCGCTCGGCGTCAGCATCATCGCCGGCAGCGTCCTCGCCCCGCCGGCTTCGCCACCACCGTGTGGGAGAAGGGCGACAAGAAGATCGACTACCTGAACTCGCTGGTGGTCGACCCCACGCAGGCGACGCGTACTGATCGCTCGCTCGACCGCAACCGGCTCCGTCGCCCTCGGGCGGCAGGGCCGGTTGCGGTTCGGGCCGGCACACCGCACACCGGCACACCGCACACCGCTCGGCCAGGGGTGTGTATTTCGTTGCTTTGCTCTGCTCGGTGAGACCGAGCAGAGCAAACGCGCGGGGAGGGACCACCCTGGGCAGCCGGGTCCAGTCTCGGCAAGCCGTCCGGCGGCGACGTCAGCTCGCGCCGAGGGGAACCCAACCGAGCCCGGCCGCCCGCAGCAGCGCGTCGGGCGCGCGTCCGGCGGCGTCGGCCGCGACGAGACGGAACTCGATCCCCAGTGCAGTGGCGCCGCCGTCAGCGTCCGGGTTGTCGCCGATCATCACGCAATCACCGGGCGCGACGCCGAGTTCGGCGCAGGCGATGCGGAAGATCTCCGGGTCCGGCTTCACGACGCCCCGCTCGTCGGACAGCACGAGCACGTCGATGTCGTCGGCGACGCCGTAGCGGCGCAGCACCGGCACCGGGTTCCAGCCGATGTTGCTGATCAACGCCACCGGCACGTGCGCCGCCCGCAGCCGCTGCAGCGTCTCGACGGTGTCCGGATACGCATGCCAGGCCGCCGGCGCCGTGCCGCGGTCATAGACGGCGTCGGCCTGCTCCTGCGTGAGCCCGGCATGCACGGACAGGCCGCTGTAGGCGGCCCGGTGCGCGTCGGCCGACAGATCGCGACGCTCCCAGACGTCGATCAGGTGGTCGGGCAGGTCGTCCGACGTCGAACTGCCGTTGATGGCCCCGAGCCGGACGAGTTCGGGGGCCCAGTCGACCTGCTCAGGGCCGAGCGCGGCGCGCAGCGCGTCCTCGGCCGACTCGATGTAAAAGAGCGTGCCGGAGAAGTCGAACAGCACCGCACCGGGAAGCTGGCTCACGCCGCGATTTAACCAGCCACAATCGGGGCCATGACGTGGACGGCCACGGTGATGACGTAGAGCGCGTGCGCGCTCACTGACGAGGCGAGCAGCTCACGCTTCCAGCGCCACGGCGCAGCACGGTTACTCAGCTCTGCCACTCGTCGCCGTCGGCCTTGGCCGCTTCGGTGTCGGTCGCGGTGCCGTCGGCCTCACGCTTGAAGACGTCGGCTTCCTTGAGGTCGCTGGACGTCTGGTCAGCGACCTGCTCGACCATCTCCTCGTCACTCAGACCTTCACCGGCCGGCTTGACGTCGCCGTCGCCGTCGCTCATCAGCACTCCTCGTCGTCGAGTTCCCGCCCTCGTTCGACCTACCCGCCTGCCGACGGCGGCAACCGCGTCAGCCGTTGGTGAGCGGTGTGAGGAAGAGCTCCACCTCGAGATTATTCAGCGTCTTGTCGTTGTCATTGGTGCTGCCGTGCGCGTACCAGGCGTCGAAGATCGTCGCGCCATTGTCCTGGCCGACCACCTGGAACACCTCGTGCTGCGGGATGCGGTTGGCGATGCCGGCGATGGGATGCCCGTCGCGCAGCAGGTCGTTGATGCTGCCCGTACCGTCGGAGCGCTCGAGGTTGATGAACTTGCCGGTGACGCCGTACGGGTCGGTGTCGGTTCCCGAGAACGAGGTCGAGACGGCCGACAGGACGGCGGTGCGGCCGCCGACGACCGTCGTGGCGAGTACGCGGTGGGCGCCATGGCACGGATGCTTGCGCAGGAACTCGACGATCGAGCCGTAGGCGTGCGCGGCGCAGTCCGCGATCGTGTCGGAGGCGTACACGCGGACGCTGATCGACCGCCCACTGCTGGTGCCCTGGACGGTGACCACGTGATAGGTCGCGTTCGGCGACGGGGTCGACGGCGACGGCGACGGCGACGCGGCAATCGAGTCGCTGGGCAGCGCACTGGACTGCGACAGCATAGGTGTGGGTGATTGGGACGGGAAGTCGGCGCTGCTGCCGCTGCCGGCTGATCCGCTGCCGGTCGATCCCTGCCCGGTCACGGCCGAGGAGCAGGAGACCGAAGCGCCGGCAGCCACCGCGACCACCCCTACCCGCACTGCCAGCGACCGAATGCCCATGGATCCTCCCGAGATCGACACCGGGAGACTAAGCGTTGCGCGCCCTCGCGTCACCAGCGGTCGACGCAACTGCCCCTACGGGTGGGTCCCATGACAACGGACACCTATACCCGGTAGGGGTATAGTGCGGCTCATGGCACACCAGCCCGGATACGCCGCGAACAAGCAGGCCCATGTGACGCGCTTGCGGCGGGTCGAGGGCCAGCTGCGTGGGCTGCAGCGCCTCGTCGAATCCGACACCTACTGCATCGACGTGCTCACCCAGGTGTCGGCGGCCAAGCGCGCGCTCGACTCGTTCGCCCTCTCGCTGCTCGAGGAACATCTCGAGCACTGCGTCGCCCACGCGATCCAGCAGGGCGGCAGCGAAGCCGACGAAAAGATCGCCGAGGCGTCAGCGGCCATCGCCCGGCTCGTGCGCTCGTGAGCGCCGTCGAACTCGAGATCGGCGGCATGACCTGCGCCTCGTGTGCCGCGCGCGTCGAGAAGAATTTGAACCGGCTCGACGGCGTCACGGCATCGGTCAACTACGCGACCGAACGTGCGCACGTCGAGCTCGTCGCCGACGTGGCAGTCGACCAACTCGTGCGCGCCGTTGAGGCGGCTGGCTACACCGCGGCCCGGCCAGTAACCCAGCCGACGAAGGCCGACGACACCGCGCCGCTGCGCACCCGACTGCTGGTGAGTGCCGCACTGGCCCTGCCCGTGCTGGTGCTGTCGATGGCGCCACCCCTGCAGTTCCGGGCCTGGCAGTGGGTCGCGCTGGCGCTGGCAACGCCGGTCGTGGTGTGGGGCGCGCTGCCGTTCCACGGGGCGGCCTGGACGAACCTGCGGCACGGCGCGACCACGATGGACACGCTCATCTCCCTCGGCGTGCTCGCCGCGTTCGGGTGGTCGCTGTGGGCGTTGCTGGCCGGCGATGCCGGCGAGCTCGGGATGCGCATGCGGTTCTCGTTCGTCGCCAGTGGCGGGGACGATCTGTATCTCGAGGTTGCTGCGGCGGTGACCGCGTTCCTGCTGGCGGGCCGCTACGCCGAAGCCTCGGCCAAGCGGCGTTCCGGGGCGGCGCTGCGCGCGCTGCTCGACCTCGGCGCCAAGGACGTCACGGTGCTGCGCGACGGCATCGAGGTCCGCGTCCCGATCTCGGCGCTCGCGGTCGGCGAGCTGTTCGTGGTCCGGCCGGGCGAGAAGGTCGCGACCGACGGACGCGTCGCCGAGGGCAGCTCAGCCGTGGACGCCTCGCTGGTGACCGGTGAAGCGGTGCCGGTCGAGGTCGGCCCAGGTGACGATGTCATCGGTGCGACGGTGAATGCCGGCGGCCGGCTGGTCGTGCGGGCGACGCGCGTCGGTGCCGACACCCGCCTGGCCCAGCTCGCCCGGCTCGTCGAGCAGGCGCAGAGCGGCAAGGCGCAGGTGCAGCGGCTGGCCGATCGGGTGTCGGCGGTCTTCGTCCCCGCGGTCATCGTCGCGGCGCTCGCGACGTTCGGGCTGTGGCTCGCGTTCGGCCCGTCGGTGCATGCGGCATTCACCGCGGCCGTCGCGGTGCTGATCATCGCCTGCCCGTGCGCGCTCGGGTTGGCGACTCCGACCGCGCTGCTGGTCGGCACCGGCCGCGGCGCGCAGCTGGGCATCGTGATCAAGGGCCCGGAGATGCTCGAGAGCACCCGCCGCGTCGACACCATCGTCCTCGACAAGACCGGAACGGTGACCACGGGCGAGATGACGTTGCACGACGTGATCGCCGATGACCGCAGGGCCGTGTTGCTGACGGCGGCGGCGGTCGAAGCGGCGAGCGAGCACCCGATCGCGGCGGCAATCGTCGCCGCGGCCCGGGCCGAGTACGGCGAACTTGCGGCGGTTCGCGAGTTCGTGAGTACCGCCGGCCTGGGCGTGGGCGGCGTGGTCGACGGGCACGCCGTGACCATCGGTCGGCCGGCGTTGCTGCTCGCAGCTGGGTTATCCGCCGAGCCCGCGATGACCGACGCGGTGGCCCAGGCTGAGGCCGCCGGGTGCACGGTGGTGCTCGTCGCGTGGGACGGGGTCGTGCACGGCGCCCTGGTGGTCGGTGACGCGGTGAAGCCGACGAGCGCCGAGGCGGTCCGCGGGCTGCGCCGGCTGGGCCTGCATCCGGTGCTGCTGACCGGCGACAACCGCCGGGCGGCGCAGGCCGTCGCGGCCGAGGTCGGTATCGAGGATGTCGTGGCCGAGGTGCTGCCCGCCGGCAAGGTCGACGAGGTGCGCCGGCGGCAGGCCGCGGGCGCAGTCGTGGCGGTGGTCGGCGACGGCGTGAACGACGCGGCCGCACTGGCCACCGCCGACCTCGGCATCGCGATGGGCAGCGGCGCCGACGTCGCGATCGAGGTCTCGGACCTGACGCTGGTGCGCAGCGATCTACGCGCGGCGGTGGACGCCATCCGCCTCGCCCGCGCGACCCTGCGCACGATCAAGGGCAACCTGTTCTGGGCCTTCGCCTACAACGTCGCCGCCCTGCCATTGGCCGCCGCCGGTCTGCTCAACCCGCTGGTGGCCGGCGCCGCGATGGCGCTCAGCTCCGTCTTCGTCGTCACGAACAGCCTGCGATTACGCAACTTCCGCTAGCCCGTTCGGCTCGGTTGAGTGGCGACATCCGCGCGTGAGTGGCTCGCGTAGAACGCCGCGTGCGCGCGGGCGGCGGCGGCCCAGGTGTGGGCCGCGGCGAGGGAACGCCCGCGCGCGACGCGAGCCGGATCAGGATGACGGGCCGCGGCCAGCAGCTCGGCCGCCAGCTCGTCGACGGTGGCCGCGAACGCGGCCGATGGACCGAACACCCCACGCAGGACGGGCAGGTTGCGCAGCACGACCGGCACGCCGGCGGCCATCGCCTCCATCGCCGCCATGCCGAAGCCCTCTTTGACCGACGGGAACGCGAACACGCGAGCCCCGGCGACCAGCGCCGGCAGCTCGTCGTGGGCCACCGGGCCGAGCAGCTCGAGCGTGATGCCCAGCTCGGCCGCGCGGGCGAGCACCGCCGCGCGGTAGTCGCGGTAGTCGAACAGCGTCTCGCCGCCGGCGACCACCAGCCGCAACGACGGGCACGCGCCCTGCACCAGCGCCATCGCCTCGATCAGGTCGGCGCTGCCCTTGCGCGGCTCGATGCCGCCGACCGCCACGACGTAGTCACCCAACTGCCCCCGCCAGCGCGCGACGGCGGCCCGGTCGGCCGCGCCGGCGGCGAACCGCGCGGCCTCGATGCCGTTGGGGATGACGGCGGCCTCGAGCCCCCACCCGGCGCGCAGTTCGCCGGCCACCGCGGCCGACACGCAGACGTGCGCGTACGGCGTGACGATCGCGCGTTCGTGGCAGGCCGCCAGCTCGGGCGTGGTGAACGTGTCGAGGTGGTGGACGGTACGGATGCAGTGCGGCACCGCGTTGGCGCTGATGCAGTCCTGCGCGTGCACGACGTCGTAGCGCCGACGCGGCTCGCCGAACGCGGCGCCCAACACGACGATCGAGCGGACGATGCGCGCGCCCACGTCCTCACCTTCGACGTCGGGGAACGGCACCAACCGCATCCCCACGGACGGATCCACCGGCCGGAAGAAGCCGCCGTCCCCGCCGCGGGCCAGCGACCACACGTCGACCTCGTGGCCCTGTGCGGCAAGGGCTTCGGCCAGCGCGAGCGTGTGCACGACGCCGCCGCGCGGGCGCGTCGAGTAGGTCAGGAGCGCGATCTTCACTTCTCGAGGTACAGGTCCGGGCGCCGCTCGTCGAGATGGCGCAGGACGAGACGGGCGCGCTCGATCTCGGCGTCCACGTCGAGTTCGGCCACCGCCAGCCCGGCCTTCGCCCACGTGCGCGCCAGCACGTCGCCGCCCGGCCCGACCACCTTCGACTGGCCGAGGAACCGCAGGCCGCCAGTCGTCCCGGTCTGGTTGGCCGACACCCACACGACCTGGTTCTCGGCCGCCCGGGCGCAGTCGTAAAGATCGAACAGCCGCGACTGCCGGTCCTGCGGCAACCGCGGCGCGCGCTGGGTGATGCTGGCCGGCCAGGCCGACAGGCAGGCGATGATCCGCGCACCGTCGAGCGCGAGCGTGCGGGCGGCCTCGGGGAAGGTCTTGTCGTAGTCGATCAGCATGCCAAGCCGGCCGACCGGGGTGTCGAACGCGGCGATGCGATTGCCGGCCGCGTAGACGAGCGCCTCCCCTGGCGGCTGGTGCACCTTGCGGTAGCGGCCGAGCACGCCGTCGCCGTGCAGGCAGACGGCGGCGTTGTAGCGCGCGCCGCCGGACAGCTCGGAGTAGCCCAGGCAGACGATCATCTCGCCGGCGAGCGAGACGATGCGGCGGAACTCGGGGGCGTCCGGCGACAGCGCCGGCGGCAGCGCGTCCGGGTCGGGCGAGCGCAGGTCGGCGAGGTAGCCGCCGAGAGCGGCGTCGGGCAGGACGAGCAGCGCCGCCCCGACCCGGTGCGCGGCGGTGATCACCGTGGCGATGCGGTCGAGCGCCCGCGGCAGGTCGCGCCCGAAGTGCGCGGCCGCGGCGGCGAGCCGCATCAGCGGCATGCGGCCAGCTGCCCGGCCAGATACTCGGCGTCGCGTTCGATGCCGGCGAACCGGCCCGATCCCCAGGTGTGCAGCCACGGCAGCCCGATGAAGTACAGGCCGGGGACGGACGTCACGCCGCGCTCGTGCTGCGGATGCCCGGCGCCATCGAACACCGGCGCGTGCAGCCAGCGGTAGTCGCGGGTGAAGCCGGTCGCCCACACTACGGCGGCGATGTCGTCGACCGGCAGCCGCGAGCCCTGGTAGCCGTCCGGTTGCCATCCGGGTTCGTAGCGGCTCGGCCCCTCGTCGGTCTTGATGCCGTGCGCGTCGATGTACTCGTCGATGACCTCGTTGATGCCGTTGTAGACGCGGTCGGCGCCGTCGAGGTTGGCGGCCAGGTCGTCGGCGAAGACCAGGTGCCCGTCGGCGATGTCGGTGAACCGCCCGTGCAACGTCATGCCCTGCTGGGCGAAGGCGCGTAGGTCGATGTCGCGCCCGCCGTCGCGGCCGGTGACGTAGTGGTTGGTCTTGTCCTTCGTGCGCTCGTCCGGCGGCTTGTCGGTGACCGGCTTGTCGTAGTGCCCGGTGTCGTGCATCCAGGCGATGACGTCGCGGCCGCGGTAGCGGCGGGCGAAGCGCGGGGCGGCGCCGACGGCCAGGTGCACTTCGCGACCGGCGAGCAGCAGGTCCTCGGCGATCTGCGCGCCGGACTGTCCGGTGCCGACGACGAGCACCGGTCCGTCGGACAGTTCCTCGGGGTTGCTATAGCGGGCCGAGTGGACCTGGACGACGTTCGCCGGCAGCCGCTCCCCCACCCGCGGGATCGCTGGGGTGTGGTAGCCGCCGGTGGCCACGACGACCTGGTCGGCCGTCAGCGTCTCGTCGCCCAGCTGCACGGTGAAGATGTCGCTCGCGGGCCGCACCGACGTCACCGGCGTGTGCTCGCGAACCGGCGCGTCGAAGCTGCCCGGGTAGCCGGCCAGCCACTCGACGACCTCTTTGCCGACCATGAAGCCGTCCGGGTCGGAGCCCTCGTAGTGATAGCCCGGCAGCCGGCACTGCCAGTTGGGCGTGACCAGGCAGAACGAATCCCAGCGCGCGTCGGACCAGTTGTGCATGAGCGTGTCGCGTTCGAGGACGACGTGCTCGATGCCGTCGCGGGCCAGGTGCCAGCTGACCGCCAGCCCGGCCTGGCCGCCGCCGACGATGACGACGGGGACGTGATCGGTCGTCGGCGGACCGCCGTCGAGTGCCGGTACGCGGGTGCTCATGCGGTTATCGGGAGCGCGTAGGTGTCGGTGCGCCGGTCGCGCAGGTGATACATCGGGCCGCGGGCCGCACCGAGCATCGCGGCCACATCGACGGTGGCGTAGGCGATCCCGGCTGACGTGCCGGTCGTCGCGAGCACGTCACCGCCGGCGTCGACGACCTTGGCCGAACCGACGAAACGCAGCGAGCCGAACGTGCCCGACTGGTTGGCCGACACCCAGAGGAACTGGTTCTCGAGGGCACGGGCGCGGTCGAACAGGTCGAAGCGCCGCGTCCACCGGTCGTCGGCGAGATCGGGTGAGGAGTGGGTGCGGGCAGCCGGCCAGGCCGACATGCAGCTGACGATCTCGGCGCCGTCGACGGCCAGCGCCCGGGCGGCCTCGGGAAACGCCTTGTCGTAACAGATCATCATGCCGAGCCGGCCGACCGGGGTGTCGAAGGCCGCGAACCGATCGCCGGCCGAGTACGACTGCCCCTCGCCCAGCGGCTGGTGCACCTTGCGGTGCACGCCGAGCACGGCGCCGCCGCCCACCGCGAC
>CAXTHY010000017.1:14323-30200 GCA_964244175.1 uncultured Jatrophihabitans sp.
GCTCGCTGACCGCCCGGCTCGGGCTGGCCGTGGCGCTCACCGCGACCGCGCTGTTGTAGCGGGTGCCGTCGTCGCTCTCGCACAGGCCGGCGGTGACGACGAGGTCACCGGCCAGCTCGGCGAGTTTGCGGACCTCGGGGCCGTCGACGTCGAGGGCCGGCGGCAGCTCGGCCGCGCCGTCGAGATCGGCGAGATAGCCACCGAGGGTGGCTTCGGGCAGCGCGACGAGTTGGGCGCCGTGCGTGCGGGCCTCGTCGAGCAGCACGGCGATGCGCGCGAACGCGTCGTCCAGGTCGCGGCCGAAGTTGTCGGCCACCGCGGCGACGGTCAGGTCGGGCATGGGGTACCTCCTGCAGGTCCTAGTCCGGTGACGTCGGCCGGGACGCCGTTGGTGAGCTCGCCGTCCGGCCAGCGCAGTGCGACGCCCGCGCCGGCGACGAGCTCGCCGCACACGGCGCTGGTGGCCGGGCCGGGTTCGACGCCGGTGCGGCCGGGCTCGTCGGCGGTGATCATGGCGAAGCCGGGGAAGCAGGCGAGCCAGTCGGCGGTGCCGGCCCCCGTCGGGATGGGTACGGCGCCGACATCGAGCACCGCGCCGCAGCCGCTCGACTCGGCCAGCATGCCGAGCGTGCCGACGAGCCCGGCCATGCTGACGTCCTTGGCCGCGGCCGGTGCGGAGTCGGCGACGATGCGGCCGAGAGCGCGCAGCTCGTCGGGTGTCCGGTGCGTGGTCGAGTCCCATTGCCGGCCGGTGTGCCCGGGGCGCCAGCCGCCGCCGAGGTCGGCGGTGACGGTGACGGCGTGCCCGGGGCGGCCGCCGCCGGACGGGACCGGGTGCGCGGCGCGGCCGAGGGCGGTGACCGTCAAGGCGGCCGGGACGCCGAACTGGGTGTGGCCGCCGAGCACGGGCACGCCCCAGGCCTGGGCCGCGGCGCGCAGCCCGGCGACGACCCGGGCCGCGAAGGACGCGTCACGCGCGCCGATCGCGTCGAGCAGCCCGACGGGCGCCGCGCCCATGGCGGCGAGATCGTTGACGTTGACCAGCACGCTGCACCAGCCGGCCCATTCGGGGTCGCGCTCGACCAGCGACGGCACGATGGCATCGCAGGCGGCGACGAGGTCGCTGCCCGGCACCGGCGCGCCGTCGTCGCCGACGAATCCGGCGCCGCCGAGATGCAGTCCGGCCAGCAGCGGCCCGAGGGCGGCCTTGGTCGACGCGGCCTGGGCGGCGTAGCGGTTGATCGGCCAGCGCATCTGCACGTGGGGTCGGCCGGCAACGACGCAATCGCGCACCCGCTGCCACCCCAGGTGCGTGAACAGGCTCTCGTTGCCGGCCTGGACCTGGGCCTCGAAGCGCAGGGCGCCGAGCCGCTCGGCGTGCGCGCAGGCGGCGCGGACGAGCGCGGCGCCGATGCCCGTGGTGTGCCGGGCCTGCGGGAGCACGGCCAGCCGACCGCCGACCCACCAGCCGAGGTCGGGCGCGACGACGGGCCCGAGCCGCACCCCGCCGAGGACGGTGCCGTCAGGGGTACGGGCGACGAGTACGACGGTGCGCGGGTCGTCGTCGACGTCGTCGTGGTCGTGGTCGGCGAACAGCCCCTGCTCGCGCACGAACACGTCGCGGCGCAGCGTGCGGTAGGCGGCGCGCGCGGCCGGGTCGTCAGCGATCTCGATCGTCCAGGGCCGGGCGGCGACGGCGCGGTGCCCGAGCAGGACGGCCCCGATCCCGCCGTCCCCGCCTGACCCGGGGGCGGCGTGACCCGTCACGGCCGGCGAGGCCGGCGAGGCGGGCGGCCCGAGAATGGCCTGGCTCACGACGTCACCCGCCCGCCGTGCTCAGTGCGCTGCAGGCTCCGCAGGCCGCGCAACCGGCGCTCTGGTCGGCGCCGCGCATGCCGGCGGCGGCCAGCAGCTCGGCCACTTGGTCGGTGACGTCGGCGACCAGCCAGGACGGTGGCGGCTCGACGCCGTCGACGTCCACGGCCAGCGTGCCGGCGATGGCCCGGTACGGGACGACGAACGGGTAGACGCCCATCTCGATCAGCTCGGCTGCACCGGCGACGAGCTCGTCCGGGTCCTCACCCAGGCCCACGATCAGGTAGGTCGAGACCTGGTTGCGGCCGAACACGCGCACGGCCTCGCGCCACGCGGCGCGGTACTCGTCCATCGGCACCGAGCCCTTGCCGGGCATCCAGCGGCGGCGCACGTCGTCGTCCATCGACTCGACGTGGATGCCGATGCTCACCGCGCCGGCTCGCTTCAGGTCGGCGAGCACGGCGAGGTCGGCCGGTGGCTCGATCTGCACCTGGATCGGGAACCCCGGCAGCGCCGCGGTGATGGCCTCGACGCAGCGCACGAGATGGCGCGCGCCGCGGTCGCGGCCGGCCGAGGTGCCCGTCGTCATCACCAGCTGCTTAACGCCGTCGAGCCGCACGGCGGCCTCGGTGACCTCGGCCAGCTGGGCCGGCGTCTTCACCGCGGTGGTCGAGCCCTGCGCCAGCGACTCCTCGATCGCGCAGAACCGGCAGCGTTCGGCTTCGGCGTAGCGGATGCAGGTCTGCACGACGGTGGTGGCCAGCACGTCCGCACCGTGCAGCCGGGCCAACTTCTCGTACGGGATGCCGTCGGCGGTGGTTAGGTCGTAGAACCGCGGACGCTGTACCGGCGTGACGTCCAGGCCGAGGTCGGCACCCTCGAGCAGCAGCCGGCCGTCGCGCACCGAGTACTTGCTGGTGGTCACCATCGGCAGCGCGGTCCGCACGCCGGCGAGCAGCACGTGCCCGTCGTCGGACGGGCCGGCGCCGGCGCGGCGGCGGACGGGAGCGTCCACCGCCACGCCGCACACGGCCAGCTCGGACCGCAGCGCGATGGAGGTCTTACCCACAGTGGTCACACCATGAAGTTGGACTGGATGATGGCGCCCTTGTTGGCGTAGTGGATGACCGCGTCCTGGACGTCGAGCGGGTGTGCCGGGATCACGCCCTCGATCAGGTCCTCTTCGCGGGCGCCGTGCAGGGCGAGACCGAAGCGGCAGCAGTAGACCGTGCCGCCCTCCTTGATGAAGGTCGACAGCGCCCCGTTGATGTTGGTCTCGCCCGGGAACGCGTCGTCCCCGGTCGTCGGGAAGCCGCGGTTGGCGATGCAGTTGATCGAGCCCGGGCCGTAGAAGTACAGCGCCGCTTCGAACCCCTTCCGCAGCGCGCGCGTTGCCTGCAGGATCGCGACGAAGCTGACCGACGACTCGTGCGCGACGCCGTGCACGAGCGAGAACCAGCTCTGGCCCTTCTCGGCCTGGATGTCGGGGAACAGCTTCGTCGAGCCGTAGATGTTGGTGCCCTTGGGCAGCGACGGGTGCGGGATCTCGGCCAGGCTCTTCGCGATGTTCTCGCGCAGGTCCTTGTCGAGCGTGGTGTCTTCGACGGCGGTCATGGGCGGTGCGTCTCCTTCGTTCGGTTGGGTGGTGATCAGTCGTAGAGGGCGGCGAAGTTGTCGGTGAAGACGTGGCGGGCGAGCTCGCCGTCGCCGGCGGCGGCCTGCAGCCGGGCGAGTTCGCCGGCGTGATCGCCCCAGGGTTCGTCGCTGGCGAACAGCACCCGGTCGGCGCCGAGGCCGCGCTTGTCGATCTCGGCGGCGAGCCAGCGCGGGGCGAAACCGATGGCCCAGCTGGTGTCGGTGTAGACGCGTTTGCCCGCGGCTATCCAGTCGAAGAAGCGGCCGCCGATGAGTTTGATGTGACCGCTCATGCCGCCGCCGAGGTGCACGAGGTGGATCTTCACGTCGTCGCCGTAGCGTTCGACGAGCTTCCCGACCTGGTCGATGTCCGATGCCGCCCCGGGCGAGGTGTGGACGTGGACGATCAGGTCGTGCTCCCGTGCGGCGGCGAAGATCGCGTCGAGCTGCGGGACGGATTCGTCGTCGTCGGCGCTCCCGCCGAGCAGAAATGTCGTCTTCAGCGCCCGGACGCCTGGCTCGCCGGCCAGCGTCAACGCCTTGTCGGTGAGTTCGGCGTCCTGGGCGCGCGGCGAGACATAGATGCCGGCGCGGACGCGGTCGTCGCGGCCGGCCGCCTCGACGACGAGTTCGTTGAGTTCGAAGGTCTTGCTGACGTCTGGGATCCCGTAGTTCGGCAGGACGAGGGCGCGCTCGGTGCCTTCGCGGTCGAGGTCGGCGAGGAACTCGTCGACCGTCGCCCGCGCACCGATGTCCGGATTGACCGCCGGCCCGCCGTAGAACTCCCAGGCCGGCAGGCGCCCGATGTGCCGGTGTCCGTCGGCCACGCCTGCCTTGCCCATGCATTTAAGTCAAGGCGCGCGGAGTGTGTAAGTGGTTACCGCCGGAACAAATGCGTGTGTCGGGGCCGGGCCGAGCTCAGCACCGGGGCCAGGCCGCTGACCGGCCCTGACCACGGCGATCCGGGGGACATACGGGTCTGGCCCCGGCCGGCCGGCGGCGCGGCGTTTGTTTCAGCGCCGCTACGTGACCCCTGGCGTTACCGGCTCGCGATATGTCACGTCTCCGGCATGGAGCCGTGTCGCTACGAGAGGAACCGGTCCGGCTGGGCATGATGGCAGTCGGTAGGCCGAAATAGGTGTGGGGCCCGGTCATGTATGAGATGACCGGGCCCCACGACTGTCAGCACCGCCCCACGGGCCCAGAGGCCCGCCGGCTTGCGCGACAGCTGGTCGCACCGCCCAGCCGACCCGAAGGTCAGCCGGCTTGTACGGCCGTTACCGCCCGCTTGGAGCACCTACCGAGCCGGTCGGTCTCCCGCCCTGCCCGGCTCCCGAAGTCGCCCTCGGTGCGGTGTTTCCGCGTTGCGATGAGGCAAGTTCTACGGCAGCAAACCAGACCGCACAACCCCTAATTCGGCGAGTTTCACGGTTCACTTCGGCCGTCCACAAGTAGGGCCGAGTTATCCCCCGATATTCGATGGTTGTGCACCGGTCATCCACATGTTGATCAACAGGCGGCGGGGGTTCAGCGCGTTGCGGTGGCGACCTGTTCGGCGTCGCGCAGCACCCGGACGACGTTCTCGTGCGCGAGCGCGGCGACGTCGGTCTCGGACCAGCCGCGCGCGAGCAGCTCGTCGATCAAGGCGGGATAGCCCGAGACGTCGGCCAACCCGGCCGGCATCGGGTCGCAGCCGTCGAAGTCGCCGCCGATGCCGACATGCTCGATCCCGGCGACCTCACGGACATGCTCGACGTGGTCGGCCACCTGCGCGATCGTCGCCACCGGAGCGGGATCGGTCTTCGCGCGCCGCGCCGCCGCCGCCATGTGCGCCGTCCAGTCGCGCCGGTCCTCGCCGTTGTCGTCCATCTCGGCCAGCACCGCGCAGTCCCATTCGTGGCAGGCACTCGAGACGAACTGCGGCACGAACGTCACCATGCACACGCCGCCGTTACCGGCCAACGTGGTGAGCACGTCATCCGGCACGTTGCGGACGTGATCGGTGACCGCCCGCGCCGACGAATGGCTGAAGATCACCGGCGCCGACGAGGCGGCCAGCGCATCGCGCATCGTCGCCGGCGCCACGTGCGAGATGTCGACGAGCATGCCGAGGCGGTTCATCTCGCGCACGACGTCGCGACCGAAGTCGGTGAGGCCGTGGTGCTCGGCGGTGTCGGTGGCCGAGTCGGCCCACGGCGTGTTGTCGTTGTGCGTGAGGGTCAGGTAGCGCACGCCCATCGCGTGCATCGTCCGCAGCACAGCCAGGGAGCTGTCGATCGAATGGCCACCCTCGGCGCCCAGCAGCGACGCGATGCGTCCGCCGTCCATCGCCGCTCGCACGTCGGCGGCAGTCAGCGCCAGCGCGAGGTCAGCCGGGTAGCGCGCGACCATCCGCAGCACGAAGTCGATCTGCTCTAACGTGGCGGTGATCGGGTTGGGCGTGTCGTCGCCGGTCCAGTTAGACGGGACGAACACCGACCAGAACTGGCCGCCGACGCCACCAGCGCGCAGCCGGACGAGGTCGGTCTGCGTCTTAGTCTGCGCGACGTCGAGCGGATAGGCCGCCATGTCGTAGCCAACGAGGTCGCGCATCGCGAACGCGAGATCGTTGTGCCCGTCGAGAATCGGATGGCGGGCGAGCAGCTCGGCGCCGTTCACGCGTCGACGGTGTCAGCGGGCGCGAGCGCCTGGTACTCGACGCCGTGCTCGGCGCCGATCCGGCCGAGGTGCTGCTCGACGAGACCGCGCCCGGCGTCGGTGAGCAACGCGTTGTGGATGCCGATCGCGCGCGGCGCCCGCACCGAGACCGCGAAGTCGATGACCTCGGACAGCTTCGACCACGGCGCATGCAGTGGCACGAGCAGCACCTCGACCGACGACGGCGGCACGATGAGCGAGTCGCCGGGGTGATAGACCGTGTCGTCGATCAGGTAGCCGACGTTGGCGACGATCGGGATCGTCGGGTGGATCAGGGCGTGCTGCCCACCGAAGGTGCGCACCGAGAACCCGGCCGCCTCGAACGCCTGCCCAGGCGAACAGGTCCCCACCTGCTCGCCGAACTCAGCGAACTCGGCCGCCACCGACGACGGCGCCCACATCTGCAGCCGCGGGTCGCGGCGCAACGCCGCGCGCAGCCCCTCGGCGTCGACATGATCAGGGTGCTCGTGCGTGATCAGCACGGCCGAGGCACCGTCGAGCGCGGCCTGCACCTCACTGAACATGCCCGGGTCGAGCACGAGCGAACGGTCGCCGTCGTCGAAGCGGACGCAGGAGTGGGTGTACTTGGTCAGCTGCATCGGCCACCGGCCACGAAGGTCTGCATGCGCTCGGTCTACTCGCCGTCGTCGATGACGTGCATGGCGGCCTCTTCGGCCGTCGCCGCCTGGCCGTCGCGCCCGACATCGGTGGCGATCTCGGCCGCCTCCTCGTCGGGGTGCGCGCCCTCGTCCGGCGCCACCAGCCGACCGGTGCGCGGCTCTTCATCGGCAGCGTCGAGGTCGGCCTCGGTGACGTCGGGCTCCTCCTCAGCCAGCTTCTCGTCCAGGGATTCGCCCTCGATCGCCTCGGACTCGGTCTCACCGCGCCAACTGTGCGACTCGCGCTCGGGCGGGGAATAGCCGGCGTCGAGCGGATCCTCGGTGTTGTCGCCGGTCAGGGACTCGGACGGGTCGAGCTGGTCGTTGCCGCCGAACCCGGCGACGTAGAGGTCATCAGATTCGCTCATGACCCCAGCCTGCCAGGTTCGTTGTCAGCCCGGCCGGGCAGGCTCGGTGGCGTGACCTCGGTTCTGTGGCTGCGCAGGGACCTGCGCCTGCGCGATCACCCCGCGCTGCACGAGGCGGCGAAGGCCGGCCCGGTCGTCGCCCTGTTCGTGCTCGACCCCGTCCTGCTCAACCCGGCCGGCGCCCCGCGAGTGGCGTTCCTGTACCGGACGTTGCGCGCGCTCGGCGCCGAGCTCCGCGCGCACGGCGGCGAGCTGACCGTGCGCCGCGGCGACCCAGCGCAGGTGCTCTCGCGGGTCGTGCGCGACACCGACGCCGAGTCGGTGCACGTCAGCGCCGACTTCGGGCCGTACGGCACGCGCCGCGACGCCGCCGTCGAGCAGGCGCTCGGCGCCGTCCCGCTGGTGCGCACCGGCTCGCCTTACGCCATCGCGCCCGGGCGCGTGACCAAGGGCAACGGTGAGCCGTTCAAGGTCTACACGCCTTTCTACCGGGCCTGGAAGGACCACGGCTGGCGGGCACCAGCGGCCACGATCACCGGCCGGGTCGACTGGCACCGCGGGCTCGACGGCCTCGATATCCCGGCGGACCCGCACCTGCCGAGAGACCTCGAACTGCCCGTGGCCGGTGAGGACGCCGCGTTGAAGGCCTGGAAGACGTACCGCAAGACCGGACTCGCCGGCTACGATGACGACCGCGACCGCCCTGACCTCGACCGCACCTCACGCATGTCGCCGTACCTGAAGTGGGGCTGCATCCACCCGCGCACGATGCTGGCCGACCTCGGCCCGGGCGACGAGACGTACCGCAAGGAGCTCGCCTGGCGCGAGTTCTACGCCGCGGTGCTGAGCAACTGGCCCGAGTCGGCGCGCGAGTACTTCCTGCCCCAGATGAAGAGCATGACCTACGCGTGTCCCGACTCGACCGCGTTCGACGCGTGGCGAGCCGGGCGCACCGGCTACCCGATCGTCGACGCCGGCATGCGGCAGCTGCTCGGGGAGGGCTGGATGCACAACCGCGTACGGATGATCGTCGCGTCGTTCCTGGTGAAGGACCTGCACATCGAGTGGCAGCACGGCGCCCGCCATTTCATGCGCCACCTGGTCGACGGCGACCTGGCGAGCAACAACCACGGCTGGCAGTGGACGGCCGGCACCGGCACCGACGCCGCGCCGTACTACCGCGTGTTCAACCCGATAACCCAAGGCCAGAAGTTCGACCCGCACGGCGACTACGTGCGGCGCTGGCTCCCGGAGCTGCGCGGCATCGAGGGCCAGGCCGTCCATGAACCGTGGCGCCTCGGCGATGCGATGCCCGCGGGCTATCCCGAGCGGATCGTCGACCACGCCGCCGAGCGCAAGGTTGCGCTCGAGCGCTACCAGCGAGCAGTGCATGACTCGTAGCGTGCGGGCCGTCGCCGTCCTGGGTTGCGTACTGCTGTCAGGGGCAGCGTGCACCAACTCGGCAACACGGTCCGGGCGCAGCGAGTCCCACGCTCACGGCCATCGCCACAGCGACGCATCGACAACGGCCGCGTTGTCGCCTCCGGCGCCGACCGGGCCGACGTCCGTCGCCGACCCCACCTGTCCGGGCGCGACGATCACCGTCCGCGACGCCGACGGGCTCACCGCCGCGCTGCGCGCGGCCCGGCCCGGCACGGCAATCCACCTCGCCGACGGCACCTACACCGGGAAGTTCGTGGCCGACCGGACCGGCACCCGAGCCCAGCCGATCTTCCTGTGCGGCGGTCCGGGAGCGGTGCTGGACGGGGACGGCGTGCGCGGCGGCTACGTGCTGCACCTCGACCATGTGGCGTACTGGCGAGTCGTCGGGTTCACCGTGCGTAACGGGCAGAAGGGCGTGGTCGCCGACTCCACGCAGCACAGCGTCATCGCTTCGCTGGCCATCCACGACATCGGCGACGAGGCCATCCATCTGCGCGCACACAGCAGCGACGACATCGTCGCCCACAACACCATCAGCGGCACCGGCAAACGACGCGACAAGTTCGGTGAAGGCGTCTACGTCGGCACGGCCAAGTCGAATTGGTGCACCTACTCCGACTGCCAACCGGATCCGTGCAACCGCAACCTGGTGATCGGCAACCACATCAGCGACACCACCGCCGAGAGCGTCGACCTGAAGGAAGGCACGTCGCTCGGGGTTGTCGCGGGCAACACCTTCGACGGCTCAGCCCTGTCCGGCGCCGACTCCTGGGTCGACGCCAAGGGCACGAGCTGGTTGATCAGCGGCAACACCGGCTCGTCGTCGCCGGCGGACGGCTTCCAGACCCATCAGATCGTCGACGGCGCCGGCGAGGGCAACGTCTTCACCAAGAACATCGCCGACGTCCACGGTCCGGGGTACGGCTTCCACCTCGCGCCGATCGGCACCAACGTGGTGCGCTGCGATAACAAGGTGGTGGACGCGAAGTCGGGGCTGACCAACACCGATTGCACGCGGTGACTGACAGGGCGCGCGAGCTACAGCGCGACGATGCCCCAGCTGCCCGTCCAGGCCCCGCCGGGCTCGAGCACGATCAGCCCGGCCCCGGAGTTGAACGCATTGGGCGCGCAGGTCATCGGCTCGATGGCGATGCCGTGCTGGCCGGGTGTGAGGTTCTCGCGGGTGAACACCTGCAGGAACTGGAACGTCTCGTCGAACCACAATCGCGCGCCGCCGCTCTTCGTCCGCACCTCGGCCTGCCCGCGGCCGTTCTCGATCGCGAGGCCGGTGAAGCCGTCGTCCAAGCGCAGGTGACGCAGCCGCTTGCCGCGCCGCAGGTCGTGCGGGGTCTTGCCGAGCGCGCGCGCCCCGATCGGCACCTGGGCGTCGTCGACCACCAGGATCTCGCGGGCGGGCAGGCGCACCGTCGTGTCGTCAAGTGCGTGCCCGCGCGTCGACAGATAGGGGTGCGAGCCGGCGCCGAACGGTGCCCGCCGCGGCCCCACGTTGCGGGCGCCGAGCGTCACCATCAACCCGTAATCGGCATGCAGGGCGTACGTCACCTCGGCCCGTACCTGGTACGGATAGCCGTTCTGTGGCGGCACGTCCAGACGCAGCGTCACGCTCGAAACGTCCTGCTTGACGCGCGACCACCGGGCCCAGCGGCCCAGCCCGTGGATGGCGTTGCCCTTGTCCGGTTCGGTGAGCGCGAGCTGCTGGTCCTCGCCGTCGAAGGTGTACTTCCCACCGCGAATGCGGTTGGGCCACGGCACCAGCGTGATGCCGCAACCTTTCGGCGGCAGCGCGTCGTCGGGCCAGGTGCAGGTGACGTCGTTGCTACCGAAGGTGTAGCTGCGCAGCACCGCGCCCACCTCGCCGATCACGGCCGCGTGCGCACCGGCCGCGATCGGGTACTGCTTTCCGCTCAACGCTGGTGCCCGGTTTGCCATGGACGCAGACGCTATTCCTCGCGCGCGTCGACGAGCACGTCGGCCGGGCGGAGGACCGCGGCGGAGTCGTAGCGCCAGAACGGACGCACCAGCACACCGACGACCCCGACCACGACCATGCAGGCGATGCCGCCGCCCACCCACGAGATCGTGGGCGTGGTCGCGGACGCGGTAGCGCCCGCACGCAGATCGCCCAGGCGCGGGCCGCCGGCGACGACCGCGATGAACACGCCCTGCATCCGCCCGCGCATCTCGTCGGGGGCGTAGGTCTGCAGAATCGTCTGGCGGTAGACGGCGCTGATCAGATCGGCGGCGCCGGCGAACGCGAGCAGCGCGACCGCCAGCCACAGCTGATGGGCCAGCCCGCTCAGGGCCACCGCCGCGCCCCAGCCGACGATGGCGAAGACCAGCGCGACGCCCTGGCGCCGCACCCGGCTGATCCAGCCGCCCGACAGCCCGGCCAGCACCGAGCCGATCGCGATCGCGGCATACAGCGGCCCGACCTGACCGCCGAAGCGCTGATCGGCGACGGCGGGGAACAGCGCCCGGGGCATCGCCAGCACCATGGCCACGATGTCGACGAGGAACGACATGAGCAGCACGCCGCGCGTCGCGATGAAGGCCAGCCCTTCGGCCACCGAGCGCAGCCCGAGCTTCGGCGCATTGCCATCGGGCGGTATCGACGGCAGCCGCAGCGCCGAGTACAGCCCGACGGTGAACAACACACCATCGATCCCGTACGCGTAGGCGAAGCCGTGATTGAGGGTCACCAGTCCGCCCGCGATCAGCGGCCCGATCACCTGACCGACGTTGCCGACGGTGAAGTTCAGGGTGTTCGCCGACGCCACGAGGTCCGCGGGCACCAGCCTGGGGATGATCGCCCCGCGCGCGGAGGACGCGATAGCGAACGCGGCCGACTGCGCGAACACGAGCGCGAGGATCACCGCGATGTCGTCGAGCCCCAGCAGCGTCTGGGTCAGCAGGCCCAGAGTCATCGCCCACGAGCCGACCGAGGACCAGAAGTAGAGCGTGCGCCGGTCGACCGCGTCGGCGATCGCACCGCCGTACAGGCCGAACACGACGATCGGGATGAGCCCGACCAGACCGACGAGCCCGACGTAGAGCGACGAGCGGGAGATCGCGTACACCTCGACCGGCACCGCGACCTGCGTGAGCATCGAGCCGACGAACGACGTGCCCTGCCCGATCAGCAGGCGCCGGTACGCGGGGATCGCCAGTGGCCGCGTGTCGACGGCGTGCCGGCGGAGCAGACCGCGCCAGCTTCGAGTCGGCTCGGGCGCGTCGCTGACCGCAAGCTGTCCGTGCGTCACCGCGTCAGGGTCGTCGCCCACCGCAAGTTGTCCGTGCGTCACCGGGTCAGGGCCGGTCGTGGCGCGGACCACTTGGTTGGCGTCGTCGTCCTCGGTCACGGAGCGAGCCGCTCGCGCACCCAACCCGCGTCGGTGCGGCGGTACCGGAAGCGGTCGTGCAGCCGGCCGGGCCGGCCCTGCCAGAATTCCACCGACGCCGGGGCCAGCCGGTAGCCGCCCCAGTGGGGCGGAGGCGGGATCTCACCGTCGCGAAAGCGCTGCTCCACCGCGGTGAGGCGCGCGTCGAGCGCGGCGCGGTCGGCCACTACCTCAGACTGCGGCGACGCCCACGCCCCGAGTTGCGATGCGCGCGGGCGGCTGGCGAAGTAACTCTCGGTCTCGGCTCGCGCGATCTTCGTCACCGGCCCGGACAGGCGCACCTGTCGTTGCTGGGCGAGCCAGACGAACACCGCCGCGGCCTGCGGGTTCGCGGCCAGATCACCCGCCTTCGCCGATTCGTAGTTCGTGTAGAAGACGATGCCGCGTTCGTCGATCGCCTTCGCGAGGACGGTACGCACCGCCGGTCGGCCCCGCCCGTCAGCGGTAGCGACCTGGATGGCGTTGGGTTCCAGGACAGCGGGGTCGTCGACGGCCTGCGCGAACCAGGCCTGAAGAAGGACCAGCCAGCTGTCCGGCAGCTCGCCGTCAGTCAGCCGGCCGCGTTCGTAACTCGCCCGCAGGCCGGCTGGATCGGTCATCACCAACATCTTCGCACCTGGCCGATGCCACCCGGGCGGGATGTGAGCAGAATGGGGACGAGCGAGAGCGACAGTCAACAGCGACTACTCGAAAACGGAGCACCTCGATGGCAAACGATTACAGCCCGGGCCTCGAAGGCGTCATCGCGTTCGAGACGGAGATCGCCGAGCCCGACAAGGACGGCGGCGCGCTGCGCTACCGCGGCGTCGACATCGAAGATCTCGCCGGGCACGTCACCTTCGGCAACGTCTGGGCGTTGTTGGTCGACGGCAAGTTCGGCCCCGGGCTACCGCCGGCCGAGCCCTTCCCCATCCCGGTGCACACCGGCGACGTCCGCGTCGACGTCCAGGCCGCGTTGGCGATGCTCGCGCCGGTGTGGGGCTACCGCGCCCTGCTCGACATCAGCGACGAGGAGGCCCGCGAGCAGCTGGCCCGCGCCGCGGTGATGGCGCTGTCCTACGCCGCGCAGTCGGCGCGCGGGCTGTCGAACCCGGCCATTCCGCAGGCCCGCATCGACCAGTGCGAGACGATCATCGAGCGGTTCATGACGCGGTGGCGCGGTGAGCCCGATCCGGCGCACATCAAGGCCGTCGACGCCTACTTCGTGTCGGCGGCCGAGCACGGCATGAACGCTTCGACGTTCACCGCCCGGGTGATCGCGTCGACCGGTGCCGACGTCGCGGCGGCGATGTCCGGTGCGATCGGCGCGATGAGCGGCCCACTGCACGGCGGCGCCCCCGCGCGGGTATTGCCGATGATCGAGCAGGTCGAGAAGATCGGCGACGCGCACAAGGTCGTCAGTGGCATCCTCGACCGACACGAGCGGCTGATGGGTTTCGGGCACCGTGTCTACCGCGCGGAGGACCCGCGCGCCC
The DNA here is from genome assembly GCA_964244175.1 of uncultured Jatrophihabitans sp. Lineage (GTDB taxonomy): Bacteria > Actinomycetota > Actinomycetes > Mycobacteriales > Jatrophihabitantaceae > Jatrophihabitans. The sequence continues at coordinate 27,835 of CAXTHY010000017.1, forward strand.
GCGTCCTGCGCCGCACCTGCAAGGAGCTCGGTTCGGACAAGTTCGATGCGGCCGAGGCGCTGGAGCAGGCGGCGCTGGCCGAGCTGCGCGAGCGGCGTCCGGACCGGCCGATCGAGACGAACGTCGAATTCTGGGCCGCCGTCATTCTCGACTTCGCCGAGGTGCCGCCGCACATGATGCCGGCGATGTTCACCTGCGCGCGGACCGCAGGCTGGTCGGCACACATCATGGAGCAGAAGAAGACCGGCCGGCTGGTCCGGCCCTCGGCCCGCTACATCGGACCCGAGCCGCGCAAGCCCGAACAGGTCGAGGGCTGGGACGACATCGCGCACAACTGAGCCGAGCGGCGGCAGTCGAATGCCGCGCCGGCTGGGTGGCCGACTAGGTGGCCGGTTGGGTGGTCGGCCGGGTGCGTCCGCTGCGGTTGTGGTTGTGGTTGTTGCGCTGCTGCTTGCCGCCCTGCTCGTTGCCGCCCTGAGCGTTGCCGCCAGCCGGGCGACTCCGCTCGAGGGGCACGGCCGCAATGCCGTCGCCTGCGGACCGGTGTTCTTCGGCGTCCCCGGTTCGGGACAGGGAGTCTTGAACCCGGCCCCCAGCGGCCGGCCGGCCGGAATCAGCGCGGACGATGCGCGCCGCTACGGCACCAGCATCGCCCGGGTGAAGAACGTCCTGATGGCCGCGGCCGGGCCGGGCGTCGTCGCGGCGCGGGCGCTGAGTTATCCGGCGATCTCGACGGACAAGTACCTCGGTATCACCGGCCTGAGCCACGCGCTGGAGGTCAGCGAAAAGCAGGGCGTCACCGCGCTCGTCCGTGCGATCCACAGCACCTACCGCGGCGGCTGCCGGGAACGGCCCGTCCTGCTGGCCGGGTACAGCCAGGGCGCCGAGGTGGTTGTCCGCACCGTCCGCGCCCTGCCTCCTGCGCAGCGCCGACACGTCACCGTCGCGCTGCTCGGCAACCCGAGCTTCCGACCCAAGTTGCCGGGCGACTATCCGCGCGGCCTACGGGCGTCGGGGTTGCGGCCGAACTTCGAGGACGGGCAGGCCTACCTGCTGCCCGCCGAGGTACGGGCCCGGACCATCGACGTGTGCGCGCCGGGCGACTCGATCTGCGGGGTCGACCCCGACGCGGTGACGCTGCTGGGCCGGCTGGTCTACGTGCTCAGACACACCCGCACGCACGCCCGGGCCTACGCCCACGACGAGCACGGCTACGCCACCGCAGCCGGGCGCTTCCTCTGGAGGCACCGCACGCGCTGAGCGTGGGCCTTGCTCTGGTCCGACACACCCGGGTCCCGCCCAGCGCAGGCGCTCAGCCGAACGTCTTGCCCTCGCCCCGGTAGGTCGGTACAGATGCGGTCACCGCCCCGTCCGAGACGACGTGGATGGTGTCGAGCCGCTCACCCAGCTCGCCGGCCTTCGCATGCCGGAACCACACCCGGTCGCCCACCTGCAGCCCGGCCGCGGCCGGTCCACGCACCGGCGTCTGCACCTCGCCCGCGCCTTCGGTCCCCAGCAACGCCATGCCCCGCAGGGCCGGTGACGGCAGCCGCGACTTCCCGGCCGGCCCCGACGCCACGTACCCGCCGCCCCACAGCGTCACGATCCCGGGCGCGGGCCGGCGCACCACCGGCAGCGCGAAGTACAGCGCGGCGCGCGGCTCGAAGGCGCGGTACCCGTCGAAGAGCGTAGGGACGTAGAGACCCGAGCCGGCGGTGACCTCGGTGACGGTCGGGTCGGCCGAGCTGACCTCCAGGCTCCCGGTGCCGCCGGAATTGACGAACTCGAGCGCGCCGGCCGCCTTCTCGACAGCTTCGACGACGACCCCCCGGCGTTCGCTCAGCTCGGCCGCCGACCGCTTCTTCACCAAGCGCACCGCGGCCGAGGAGTCCGGCAGCCCGGCGATCTGGGCCTCGTAGAACATCACGCCGACGACGTGCAGCCCGAGCTCCAACGCCGCCCGCGCCAGCGTCGCGGCATCGCCGGCCGTCCGCACCGGGGAGCGGCGCACGCCGAGGTGCAGCCGTCCGATCCGCAACGAGGCGTCGACGTCCAGGCACACGCGCACCGCCAGGCCGGGGACGACCCGGCGCACCAGATCGAGCTGCGCGACGTCGTCGACCATCAGCGTGATCGCCGCCGTCAGCGCCGGATCGCCGCCGAGCTCGGCCAACGCACCGCGATCGGCCGTCGGATAGCCCATCAGCACGTCGCGCACACCGTTGCCGGCCAGCCAGATCGCCTCGCGCAGCGAGTACGCCATCACGCCGGCGAAGCCGGGCACAGCCAGTACCTCGTCGAGCACGGCGCGGCAGCGGACGGATTTGGACGCGACCCGGATCGGCGTGCCACCGGCGCGGCGCACC
>CAXTHY010000017.1:30210-30677 GCA_964244175.1 uncultured Jatrophihabitans sp.
GGTGGCATTGCGCCGCAGTGCCGCGATATCGAGCACGGCCAGTGGCGGGTCGAGGTGCGCGGTGGCGGCCGTGAGCGCAGCGAGATCGGTGATGCGAACGCGGTCCTTCACCGGCGCGACGCTACCCCGCAATCAGCGACCTGGGGCCCTGCTGGGGAGGCGCGTACTGCCGGACGTTCTTGATGCGCACCGCCCCGCACGACGAGCTGGCCGCCGTGTGACGATGGGCCGACCATGAGCATCTGGACGAACTGGGCCGGCACCGTCAGCACTGACGTCACCGCCGTCCACCCGGCCTCGATCGCCGAGGTGGCCCGCATCGTCGCCGCGGCGGCCGAGAGCGGGCGCCGGGTGAAGCCCATCGGCGCCGGCCACTCATTCACCGCGATCGGCGCGACCGTGTCGGAACTCGGCCGCGACCCCGGCCTGACCATCGCGCACACCTACCTGGGTTCGGTGCTGACCGT
>CAXTHY010000017.1:30687-43978 GCA_964244175.1 uncultured Jatrophihabitans sp.
GACCGATGGTGTCCAGCTGCGTCTGGACCGGCTGGCGGGGATCGTCCGGGCCGATCGCAGCACCGGGCTCGTCACCGTCCTCGCCGGCACCCGCCTGCACGATCTCACCGAGGCGCTCTGGCAGCTCGGCCTCTCGATGACCAATCTCGGCGACATCGACGTCCAGACGATCTCGGGCGCCATCTCCACCGGCACGCACGGCACGGGCGCGAAGTTCGGTGGCATCGCCACGCAGGTCCGCGGCCTCGAACTCGTCCTCGCCGACGGCACCGTCCGCTTCTGCTCACCCGACGACGACCCCGAGCTGTTCGCCGCCGCCCGCGTGGGACTGGGCGCGCTGGGCGTGATCGTGACCGTCACGCTGCAGTGCGAGCCGGCTTTCGCCCTCGCTGCGGCGGAGGCCCCGGCCACGCTCGACGCGGTGCTCGCCGACCTCGACGCCAATATTATCGGCAACGACCACTTCGAGTTCTACTGGTTCCCCCACACCCGCCGGGTGCTGACGAAGCGCAACAACCGGGTGCTGCCCGGCACGCAACTGCGCCCGCTCGGCCGCGTCCGGCACTGGGTCGACGACGACGTCCTGTCCAACGCCGTCTTCGACTGGGTGAACCGGGCCACCACCCGCCGCCCGGCGCTCATCCCCCGCACGAACGCCGTTGCCGCCCGCCTGTTGGGTGCGCGCGACTACATCGACCGCGCGGACCGGGTCTTCGCCTCGGTGCGCACCGTGCGTTTTCGCGAAATGGAGTATGCGGTGCCGCGCGCCGCCGTGCCCGACGTGTTGGCCGGCATCGAGCGCTACCTGGCCCACACCGGTGAACTGGTCGGGTTCCCGATCGAGGTTCGCTTCGCCGCCGCCGACGACATCTGGTTGTCGACGGCCGGCGAACGCGACACCGGCTACATCGCGGTGCACCAGTACCACCGGCGCGAGCACGAGCCGTACTTCCGCGCGGTGGAGGCGATCGCGAAGGATGTCGACGGCCGTCCGCACTGGGGCAAGCTGCACTATCGCGATGCCGAATCGCTGCGCGGCAGCTACCCGCACCTCGACGACTTCGCCGCGCTGCGCGACAAGCTCGACCCGCAGCGGACGTTCGGCAACGAGTATCTGGAGCGCGTCCTCGGCTGAGGTCGAAACCCGCCGGTCGCAACCGGCGAAACGTCGATCTGACGTTAGACCAGAGTTAAGTTTTCGAGTTTCTCGAGATTCGCGATAGTCGGGTGATGAGGTGGGTAGGAATAGTCCGAACCGAGCGCACCCGTGTTCGGCTCACAGCACGTACGGCCAGGCAGGCGTCCAGCGGGGGCGCTGGAATGGGCATTGCCAGACCGTTGACCAGTTTGACCGGACAGACCCCCACCCCCTGTCCGCTCTTACCAGGGAGACGTCATGAACTTCGCCCCCGCGAATATCCGCACCCAGCCTTGCGACTCGCCCTCCAGCGAGCAGGCACTGCGCAACCTGGCCGAGGACTTCCCACGCGTATCCGGCCGGATCCTCGCCCTCATCTTCTACAGCTACTCCGTGCGCCTGGGCTCGATCGAGGCCGCCGTTGACGCGACCCGTGAGCGGCTCATGGACGCCTGCCTCGTCGCGGCCTGACCGCAACCCCCACGCACCGGCACGCAAGTAAGCGCGCGCCGGATGGGAGAATTGCGGACGTGACGGCGCCGCGGCTCACCATTCCCGATCACCTGAGGCCGGCCGACGGCCGCTTCGGGTCCGGGCCGTCGAAGATCCCGGCCGCCGCGGTCGCGGCCCTGGGCGCCACCGGCGCCAGCCTGCTGGGTACCAGTCATCGCCAGCCCCCCGTCCGCTCGCTGGTCGCGCGAATCCGGGCCGGTCTGGGCGCGTTCCTCACCTTGCCCGACGGGTACGAGATCGTGCTCGGCAACGGCGGGTCGACCGCCTTCTGGGACGCTGCCGCCTTCGGGCTGGTCCGGCAGCGTGCGGCGCACCTGGTGTGCGGCGAGTTCTCGGCCAAGTTCGCCGCCGTCACCCGCGGGGCGCCGTTCCTCGACGATCCCCACGTCGTGCAATCCGGCTACGGCAGTGCCCCCGCCCTGGACGCCGTGCCCGGTGCCGACGTCTACTCCTGGCCCCAGAACGAGACGTCGACCGGCGTCGCGCTGCCGGTGCGCCGCGTGCCCGGCACCGATCCCGACGCGCTGATGCTCGTCGACGCGACCTCGGCCGCCGGGGGCATGGCCGTCGACCTCGCCGAGACCGACGCCTACTACTTCGCACCGCAGAAGTCCTTCGCCGCCGAGGCCGGCGTCTGGCTGGCGGCCTGCTCGCCGGCCGCCCTCGAGCGCATCGGCGCTCTGGGCGCGCAGCGGTGGGCGCCACCGTCGCTGGATCTGGTGCTCGCGCTCGACAACTCGCGCAAGGACCAGACGTACAACACTCCGGCGATCGCGACGCTGTGGCTGCTGGCCCACCAGCTCGAGTGGCTGCTCGCGGCCGGCGGGCTGGACTGGGCGGCCAAGCGCAGCCACGACTCGTCCCAACGCCTCTACGCGTGGGCCGAGGCATCGTCCTACGCCACCCCGTTCGTCGCCGATCCCGCCCTGCGCAGCCCGGTGGTGGGCACGATTGACTTCGCCGACACCGTCGACGCGAAGACCCTGGCCGCGACGCTGCGCGCCAACGGCATCGTCGACACCGAGCCCTACCGGGCCCTGGGGCGCAACCAGCTGCGCGTCGGCATGTACCCCGCCGTCGATCCCGGCGACGTCGAGGCGCTGACCGCCTGCATCGACTGGGTGGTCGAGCGCCTCTGAGTGCGGCCGTGCGCGGCGTGTGCTCCCCGGATCCGCCCGCGTGCGGACCTATCGTCGGCCCATGCGTCAGCTGCGCCTCGTGCACCGTTCCGAAGACGGGTCCCTGGTCGTCGAGACCGTCGATGCCGCCGAGCAGTTCAGCCTGCCGGTCGACGCGGTGCTGCGCACCGCAGTGCGGGCCGACGTGCAGGCCGACCTGCGGGCCGACGTGCTCCGGCCGGCTGCTGCGCCGACAGGGGAACCGGTCGCGCAGGTGGGCGTCACCGGCGAGGCGCCGATCGGCCCGCGCGAGATCCAGGTACGGGTCCGCGCCGGCGAGTCGCCGGCCGAGCTGGCCACGGCGTACGGCATGTCGCTCGATCGCGTGATGCGCTTCGCCGGGCCGGTGCTCGACGAGCGACACCGCATCGCCGACGAGTCCCGCCGGGCCCGCGCGCGGCGCAGTACGACCGACGGCGGCGTCGTCGTGTTCGGCGAGGCGGTGGACGAGCGGTTCGCCGCGCATGGCATCGCGCCCGACGCCATCACGTGGGACGCGCGGCGCCGCGACGACGGCGAATGGGTGATCGTCGCCGAGTGGCTCGGTGGCGAGGGCGCCCACGCCGCCGAATGGGTGTTCACCCGGACCTCGCGCACCGTCACGCCGATCGACGACACGGCCGTCGACCTGCTCAGCGACCGGCCGATCCGGCCCGTCACCCCGGCCGAGCCGCCGCGTCCGGCGCTGGCCGCCGCGCCGCCGCTCGTGCCCGGGGTGGTCGCGTTTCCGCCGATGCCCGACGCGCACACCGGCCCGGTGCCCGTCCTGGACGAGGTCTTCGACCAGGAGGCGCCGCAGGACGACCCGCGCGAGATCCCGCCGCTGGTACTGGACTTCGACGCCCCGCCGCTGCCGCTGCCGCTGGGTATCACCGATCCCCTCGCCCGCCCGGGCGCGGTGCCGGGCCTGGCCACGCTGCGCAACCTCGGTGGTGGCCGCCGCGACGAATCAGATGAGGACCGCGCCGCCCGCGCCCGCGTCCCGTCCTGGGACGACATCCTGCTCGGGGTGCGCCGCAAGTCCGACTGACGAACCGGCCGCGCGGCACTACGTGCAAGTTCCCGATCTGTATTACGCCGTAATACAGATCCAGAATCGACCCACCACCCGGCTCCGCGCTCGGTCGAGGCGCAGCTTCTGAGCGCAGTTCTGAGCGAAACTGGTTCGCCGCCGTCGGTGCGCGGCCGTACCGTCGGGACCTGTGACGGCGACGGTAGGACCGAACGCAGCCACAGGAACGCCGAGCACGCTCGCGACGGTCCTGCGGCTGCGGCACTGGGCGCGTCCGCACCGCCGCGCGGTGCTCGTCATGGTCATCACCGCCACCGGCGCGATGCTCGTCCAGTCCGTCGTCCCGCTGGTCATCGGCCGGGTGGTCGACGGCCCGATCCGCCACCGCGACTCGGCCGGGCTGTGGTGGCTCAGCGGGCTGGCGTTGCTGTTCGGGGTGGCCGAGGCCGCGCTGTTCTACCTGCGACGCCGGGCGATGGCCACCGCGGCGCTCGAGATCGAGACCGACCTGCGCCGCGACCTGTTCGCGCACATCCAGCGCTTGCCGGTGGCCTTCCACGACCGGTGGCCCTCCGGGCAACTGCTCTCGCGGCTGACCACCGATCTGTCGACGCTGCGCCGCTTCGTCGGCTTCGCCGCCGTGTTCCTGTTCGCCAACACCGTCGCGTCGCTGGTCGTGCTGGCGCTGCTGATCCACATCCAGCTCTGGCTCGGCCTGTTCGTGCTCGTCGCGATGGTGCCGCTGATGGCGTTCACCCGCCGCTTCGAGCTGCGCTACAGCCGCGACTCCCGGCGGGCGCAGGACCTCACCGGTGATCTCGCGACGACGGTCGAGGAATCCGCCCTCGGCATCCGGGTGATCAAGTCCTACGGCCGGCGCCCGCACATGCTGGCCGGCTTCAGCGCTGACGCGACGCGCCTGCGCCGGGCCGAGCTGACCAAGATTCGCACGCTGGGCCTGTTCTGGGCCGTGCTCGAGGGCCACCCGCAGCTGGTGCTCGCCGGCGTCACCGTCGGCGGGGTCTACGCGGTGGCCCACGGCGCGCTCACCATCGGCGCCCTCGTTGCCTTCCTGACGCTCTACCTGCGGCTGATCTGGCCGATCATCTCGCTGGGTTGGCTGCTGGCGCTGGCCGAGGAATCGGCCACGGCCGCGCAGCGCATCTTCGAGGTGCTCGACACCGAGTCGACGATCCTCGATCCGGCCGAACCGGTCGCGGCCGAGAGCGGCACGACGGTGCGCTTCGAGAACGTGTCCTTCCGCTACGCCGGCTCTGACGTCGACGTGCTGCGCGGCGTCGATCTCGACATCGAGCCGGGCGAGACGATGGCGCTGGTCGGCGGGGTGGGCTCGGGCAAGACCACCATGACCGCACTCGTCCCCCGCCTCTACGACGTCACCGGCGGCCGCATCCTGATCGGCGGCGTGGACGTCCGCGACCTGCGCCTGGATCAGCTGCGGCACGCGGTGACGACGGCCTTCGAGGACGCGACGCTGTTCTCGGCCAGCGTGCGCGAGAACCTCACCCTCGGGCGCGCCGGGATCACCGAGGACGATGTCCTCGAGGCCATCGACGTTGCCCAGGCCGGCTTCGTCAACGACCTGCCGTTCGGGCTCGACACCCGCATCGGCGAGCAGGGGCTCTCGCTGTCCGGTGGGCAGCGGCAACGCCTCGCGCTGGCCCGCGCCGTGCTCGGCCGGCCGCGGGTGCTCGTCCTCGACGACCCGTTGTCGGCGCTCGACGTCCACACCGAGTCGCAGGTCGAGGCCGCGTTGCGCCGGGTACTGGCGAGCACCACCGCGCTGGTCGTGGCCCATCGCCCTTCAACGGTCATGCTGGCCGACCGGGTCGCGTTGCTGGCCGACGGCCGGATCGCCGCCGTCGGGACGCACAGCGCGCTGCTGGCCACCGTCCCGGCCTACCGCCAACTGCTCGCGCAGTCGTCCGAGCTCGAGTCGACGGGCCCCCGATGAGCGAGCCGAACTCCACGGATCAACGGGCCGCCGACTGGCGCGGCAAGCAGGCGGCCGACGCCGAGGCGGTAAAGGTCTCCGAGGCGGCGGCCGGCGGGCTCACGCTGCGCTCGGCCGGCCGCGAGCTGCTCGGCGAACTCGTCCGGCCCCACCGGCGGGCGATCGCGGGCGTGCTCGTGCTGGCCCTGGCCCAGGTGGTGGCGACGATGGCCGCGCCCTGGCTGATCGGCGTGGCCATCGACGACTCGCTGCCCGACGCGCGGCGCGGCGACTACGCCTCGCTCGAGACGGTGGGCGCGGCGCTGGCCGTGGCCGCCTTGCTGTCGGGGTGGCTGCGCTCGGCCTTCGTCATCCGCAGCGGCGTGCTCGGCCAGCAGATCCTCTACAACCTGCGCCGCCGCGGGTTCGACCACGTCCAGACTCTGTCGGTCGCCTTCCACGAGAAGTTCACGTCCGGCCGGGTGATCTCGCGACTCACCTCTGACGTCGACACGCTGACCGAGATGCTCGACATGGGCCTCGACGGCCTGCTGACCGCGCTGTTCAACAGCTCGGCGATCGCGGTGCTGCTCGTCGTGCTCGATCCGCCACTCGCCGTCATCGCCGTCGGCGCGCTGGTGCCGTTGTGGCTGCTGTACCGGTGGTTCTCACCCCGCGCGGCCCAGGCCTACAGTCGCACCCGCGAGTCGGTCGCCACGATGATCGTCAGCATTGTCGAGAACTTCAACGGCGTGCGCGCCGTGCAGGCGTTTCGCCGCGAGAAGCGCAACGACGCCATCTTCGCCGACCTCAACACGCACTACCGCGACACCAATCGCGAGACGTTCACCCTGCAGGCGTACTTCATCCCGGGCACGGCGCTGATCGGTAACGTCGCCACGGTCGTGGTGCTGCTCGTCGGCGGCTTCCGCGTCGCGTCGGGCGGACTCGAGCTCGGGGTGCTCACGTCGTTCCTGCTCTACCTGCGCCAGTTCTACGATCCGATGGAAGACGTCGGGATGTTCTACAACTCCCTGCAATCGGCCACGGCCGCGCTCGACAAGATCGCCGCCGTGCTGGCCGAGCCCGCCAGCGTGCCCGAGCCGCAGTCACCGGTGCCGCTGCCGGCGCCGGTGCGCGGTGCGCTCTCGCTGTCGGGGGTGAGTTTCGCCTACCGCGCCGACCGGCCGGTGCTGAGCGAACTCGACGTCGACGTACCGGCGGGCCAGACCGTTGCGTTGGTCGGCGTCACCGGCGCCGGCAAGACGACGATCGCGAAGCTCATCTCGCGCTTCTACGACCCCACCGCCGGGACCGTGCGCCTGGACGGCGTCGACCTGCGCGACGTCGCCGACCCCGAGCTGCGGCATGCCGTCGTGATGATCACCCAGGACGGGTTCCTGTTCTCCGGTTCGGTGGCCGACAACATCGGCTTCGGCCGCCTGGGCGCAAGCCGCGACGAGATCGTGGCCGCCGCCAAGGAGGTCGGGGCGCACGGCTTCATCGCCGCCCTGCCCGACGGATACGACACCGACGTCCGCAAGCGCGGCGGGCGGCTGTCGGCCGGGCAGCGGCAGCTGGTCGCGTTCGCGCGCGCGTTCCTGGCCGACCCCGCGGTGTTGATCCTCGACGAGGCGACCTCGTCGCTCGACGTGCCGACCGAGCGGGCCGTGCAGCATGCGCTGCGGACGGTGCTCGCGCAGCGGACCGCGCTGATCATCGCCCACCGGTTGTCGACGGTCGAGATCGCCGACCGCGTGCTGGTGCTCGAGGACGGTGTGCTGGTCGAGGACGGCACGCCCGACTCGCTGGTCGCCTCGGGCGCGGGCCACTTCGCGTCGCTGCACGAGTCGTGGCGCGACTCGCTCGTCTGATCGTCAGCGGGTGATGCGCTCGACCACGCCGCCCTCGGTGCCGGTGATCCACACCGTGCGGGACCCCGGCGCCACGGCGACGGTGTTGGGCTGGCGGACCGTCGGGTAGCGCGCGATCACCACGGGCGTGTTCCCGGTGACGTGGTAGCCCACCACCTGGTTGCGGGCGGTGAGCGTCACCCAGACGGTGCCGGTCAACGCGTCGACCGCCATTCCGTACGGCGCACCGCTCTGCGCCAGGCGACCGAGTGGCTTGAGTGGATGCACGCCGAACACGAGCAGCTGGTTGCCGCGCGTGTCGGCGACGAGAATCCGGTCGCGGCTGATCAGCACGCCATGGGTCGGGCCCTTGCCGGCGGCGACGATCGCGCTGCGTCGCCCGGTCTGCACCGAGTAGGTGCTCAGCGTGAACGCGCCGACGTCGACGACGCCGACCGTGGCGCCGTCGCCGATCACCCCGCCGGGTTGACGCAGCCCCCGCACGGTCCGCACCACCCGCCCGGCGCGAATGATCGAGATCGACTTGCCGAACTCGTTGCCGACGATCACCGCTCCGTCCGCGCTCGCCGCATCGTGCGGCTGCTTGAGCACGTCGGTGGCCTGCGTAGCCCCGCCCGGCAACGTGACCGTCACGAGCTGGTTGGCCGACTCGGCCGGCACCAGCACCGGGCCGCCCGGCGCGGCGAGCTGCAGATGGCGGGCCGAACCGGGCAACCGGACCGTGCGGCGTACCGCCAGCGTGCCGGGATCGAGTAGCAGCAGCCGATCGGGCCGGCGCACCGCGACCGCGACCAACTTGGTCCGCGGGTCGTACACGATCCCTTCCGGTTCGTCGCCGACCGCGCGGGTTGACCCGGCCGCGGCGGCCGAGGCCGGTGGCGCCGTCGCCGGCTCGGCCGCCCCCGGGCGCTGCGCCGGCCCGCTGCTGCACCCGCCCAGCACGATGGCCAGTACGGCCGCGCTCACCAGGACCCCGGTACGCATCGACGGCATGCGCCCGAGTGTGCAGCACCACATCGGCAATTGATTTCCCCGCGACGGAACCTCTTGCCCCATCCGTCGCGAATCCCCTAGTGACCGACTCAATCAGGAGGAAAAATGCGCGGGTACCAGAAAGCAGGCGCGGCCATTCTGGCCATCGGCCTCGCAGGCAGCATGGCTGCCTGTAGCAGCAGCGGCGGCAGTAGCAAGAAGCCCGTCGGCCAGTTCAAGACCCTGACCGGCAACACGACCAGCGTGGCGCTCGACCCGGGCTTCGTGAAAGCCCTCGGTACGCTCAAGCTGACGCCGGGACTGATCGGCACCGCCAAGATGAGCGGCACCACGGTCTCGTTCCCGATCACCGGCGGCAACGCCACGATCTACAAGAAGGGCTCCGTCACGCCCTACGTCCAGGGCAAGATCATGCACGACGGCAGTGGCCTCAGCCTGACCAGTGGCGCCACCAAGGTCGACCTCAAGAACTTCGTCGTCGACCCGGGCAACAACTCCAACCTGACCGGTGAGGTCGACGTCGACGGCAAGGTGTTCGCCAAGAGCGTCAAGCTGTTCGACCTCGACGGCAGCACCCTGCAGACCCCGACGATCAGCAAGGCCGGCGTCGCCACGCTGACCGGCACCACGGTCTACCTCTCGGCCGAAGCCGCAGGCGCGCTGAACAAGGTCTTCAAGACCAACGCGCTCGCCGGCGGCAAGAAGGTCAAGATCGGCATCGCCACCATCAAGGCGACCGGCAAGTAACCAGCACTTCAGCCCGGCCCGCGCGGCCGCGGGACCTTCGGGTTCCGCGGCCGTTGCCGTGGGTCAGGCCAGATGCGCGAACACCACGGCGGCGGCCGTCGCCACATTCAACGAATCGACGCCGGCGGCCATCGGGATACGGATCCGCCCATCGGCGTACGCGAGCGCACCGGGCGACAGCCCCGGCCCCTCGGCGCCGAACAACACCGCCCACGCCGGCGGCGGCACGACCTCGCGCAGCGGTACCGCACCGGCGTCGGGGGTCGCGGCCAGCACCGCGAGCTCGTGCCGACGCGCGACGTCCAGGGCATCCGGCCACGGATCGGGCAGCACCGCGAACGGCACGTTGAACACGTGCCCCATCGAGACCCGGACGCTGCGCCGGTACAGCGGATCGGCGCACCGCTGGTCGAGCAGCGCCGCGTCGACGCCGAACGCGGCGGCGTTGCGGAACAGCGCGCCGAGGTTCTCGAAGTCGTTGAGCCCCTCGAGCACCGCGACGCGCCGGGCACCCGCGAGCAGGGCATCCGGATCGCGGGGCGGCAGGCGGGTCGCCGAGGCCAGCACGCCGCGCGTGACCCGGAAGCCGACGACCTCCGAGAGCGCCCACTTGTCCAGTGCGTAGACGGCGACATCCAGCGGCTCGAGTACCAGGCGCAGCGCCTCGATCCGGGCCGGGACCCCAGCAACGGCGCGCATGCGGTAGGGCGAGCGGGCCAGCCGCTCGACCACGTTGACGCCCTCGGCGATGACCAGGCCGCGCCGGTCAGGCCGGCCGTCGGCGTCCTTCAGGGCGCGGAAGTCGGCGAGCCGGGGGTCGGCCGGGTCGGACAGCTCGACGAGGTGCACGCGGCCTACGCAGCATGGGCGCGGGCGCTGACCAACTCGACGACCTCGCCCGCATGCAGCCCGCGCCGGCGCGCGAGGTAGCCGGCCACGGCCAGCGCGCTCAGCAGGCACACGAGGCCACCGCCGACCAGGCCCCAGCGCGGACCCGCGACCTCGGCCAGCCAGCCGATCAGCGGCGCGCCCAGCGGCGTCCCACCCATGAAGCACACCAGGTAGAGCGCCATCACCCGCCCGCGCATGGTCGGCGCGACTCCGAGCTGGATGTGCGAGTTCGCGGCGGTGGTGACGGCCAGCATCGCCAGACCGGTGGGGACGAGCGCCACCGCCGTCCACCCGAAGTTCGGCATCACCCCGGCCACGACCTCGGCCAGCCCGAAGGCGCCGGCCGTCACCAGCAGGAACAGCGCGGTCGGGCGCTTCGTGCGGCGGGTCGCCACTACCGCACCGCCGAACGCGCCGACGGCCAGCGCGGTCGACAGCAAGCCGTAGCCGCTGGCGCCGTGGTGGAAGACCTGTTTGGCCATCAGCGCGCAGGTGATCTGGAAGTTCAGGCCGAACGTGCCGACGACGAAGATCAACACCATCGTCAGCATCAGATCGGGACGACCGCGCACGTAGCGGAAACCCTCGCGCAGCTGACCTTTGGCCCGCACGACCGGCTTGGACGGGTGCAGTTCGGCCGTCCGCATGGCGGCCAACCCGGCGAGCACGGCGACGCTCGACAGCGCATTGGCCAGGAACGCCCAGCCGGTGCCGACCGCGGTGATCGTGATACCGGCGATCGCCGGGCCGATGATGCGCGCCGAGTTGAACGTCGTCGAGTTGATGGCGACCGCGTTCGTCAACTCGTCCCGGCCGACCATCTCGACGACGAACGCCTGGCGGACGGGCATGTCGACGGCACTGATCACCCCGAGGGCGAACGCGAGTAGCAACACGTGCCAATAGGCGACGACGCCGGTGACGTCGAGCAGGCCCAGCAGCAACGCCACGAGAGCCAAGCCGCTCTGCGTGACGAAGAGCAGCTTGCGCTTGTCGAGGCGATCGGCGAGCACCCCACCCCAGAGGCCGAGCAGGATCGAGGGCGCGAACTGCAGCGCGGTGACGACGCCGAGGGCGGTACCGGAGTTGGTGAGTTCGAGAACCAGCCAGTCCTGGGCGACGCGCTGCATCCAGGTACCGGTGAGCGAGACCAGCTGCCCGGACGCGTACAGGCGGTAGTTGCGCACGCGCAGCGAACGGAACATGCCGCTCCGAGCGCGCGGTGGCGGCAGGGCGGGAGGGGTGTGGGTCGGCTGGTCGAGTCCCGCCGTCACTGCTCGGCCAGCTTGTCGAGGATCGGCACGACGCGTTGCAGCAGGGCACGCTCGTCCGCCGTGAGGGAGCCGAGCCGGCGGGTCAGCCAGAGATCGCGCGAGCGCTGCTCGGACTCGAGCAGCGCGACGCCGTCGTCGGTGATGGCGATGATCGCCTGGCGCCGGTCGGCGGGGTGGACGTCGCGGCGCACGAGCCCGCGCTCCTCGAGGTTGGCCAGCACCTTCGTCATCGACGGCGGCTGGACCTTCTCGCAGGTCGCGAGCTCGCCGGCGCTCATCGGACCGTGCTTGCGCAGCGTGTAGATGGCCGAGAGCTGGGTCAACGTGATCGACATGTCGACGCGCTGATTACGGACGAGGCGGGTGAGGCGCAGCAACGAGGGCCGCAGCGCCGACGCGAGCTCAGCCAGGGTCGGCCGGGTCGCTGTCGTCATATTAGTTAGTCTAGCTAACGAATCGACGCGCGGCCACCGGACTCGTAGGCTGACGGCGTGCCCGAGCTCGTCACTCCCCCAGCAGTGCAGATCAACGCGCGCCGCATCGTTGCGGCGGCGACGCTGCTGTGGTTTCTTGCGTTCGTGGTCCTATTGCCCTTCTGGGGCTGGCTCGGGCGCCACGATCACCGCATCTGGCTGTGGACCTGCCTGGCCGGTTGGCTGCTCGGCATCACCGGCTGGCTGATCATGAACCGGCACCGCGGCATGGGCCGCACCATCTGAGCTCTCCGAGTCGGCCGGCGAGCCCGGCGTGATCTCGTCGCCGTCGTCGTAGACGAGGTCGGGGACATCGGCGTGCTGCGCCGGCTCGACCACGGTCTGCGAATGCGCCCCGCACCCGTACTCGGCGCTCACCGCCTGGCCGTCGGTGTCGGTGACCTCGTTGCCGCAGACTCCGAAGCCGGCCTGCAACGCGCCGGCCAGTGGCAGGAAGAATCCGCATGTCCCGCACTGGGCCTGGGCCTGCCGGGCCATCGCCGTGTCGGGGCCGCGGTCGCCGGCGTACCAGCGCTCGGCCGCGTCGAGGCGACCCTCGCGCGACATCACGCGCTCGCGGCCCAGGCCGAGCTCGAACGCCACGGCCTCGACCGCGGGATCGTCGGACAGCGTGTAGGCGGGAACCAGACGCGGGTCCGACTCGTGGGTCGGCAGCAGGTCGCCGGGACTGAGGTCACCGGGGCGGACCCGCTCGTCCCAGGGGACCCACGCCGGCGCGAGCAGTGCGCCCTCGCCGGGCAGCATGACGACCTCGTCGACGGTGACGTGCTCGCTGTCGGTGGGACGGGCCAGCGACACCGCCCAGTGCCAGCCCCGGTAGCCGGCGACGGTGGCCGCGAAGTGATGGCTCACGACCAGCTCGTCGTCCGCGCGCGCGCCGAGGTGTTCGCCGACGGCGTCTGCGCGGCCGGCGGCCGAGACCGCGGCCCCACGCGCAACCTCGAGCGCGTCGGCAAGCACCGGGTCCGGGGCAGCTGCGGTCGTGCTGTCGGCGTTCATCACGAGCCCATTCTCTCATCGCGGCGTGCCCGCCCCCACCGCGCGGTGAGGCAGGATGGGTGGGTGGCCAGGAGTAAGGACGAGCGACCGCGTGGGCGGTTCTCGAAGTCGGGCCATACGACCTACGGACCGCGGGCGACACCGCCGGCGCAGCCGCCCTACGAGGCGCCGCCGCACCGCGAGCCGCCGCCGCCCTACGAGCCGCCGCCGTACCGCGAGCCGTT
>CAXTHY010000017.1:43988-54177 GCA_964244175.1 uncultured Jatrophihabitans sp.
CGGCCGATGCCTACGACCCCTACGGCGCGCCGACCTACCATCACACGCCGGCGGCCGGACGGGCCGGCGCCGGGCGACCCGGCGCGGCGACGCCGCAGCGCCCGGGGGCGACGACTGCGGGTGGCGCCGCCCTCGTCATCGGGCGCGCGGCCTTCAGCACGACGAACAAGGCGGCGCGCACGGTCACCCGCAAGGTGATCAGCGCGAGCAAGGCCGACGGCGCCGACGAGTCCGGGCTGACCGCGCTGATCTGGAACCAGGTGCTCAGCTACGGCACCGATGCGATGATCACCGTTGCGCTCGCCGGGACCGTCTTCTTCGGTGCGTCCGCACATGCGCAACGCGGCAACGTGCTGCTCTACCTGCTGATCACGATGGCGCCGTTCGCGTTGATCGCGCCGGTCATCGGGCCGGCCCTCGACCGGTTGCAGCACGGCCGGCGCTGGACGATGGCCGGCACCGCGATCGGGCGCGCGATCCTGGCGCTGATCATGGCCGCGCACCCCACCGAGCTGCTCGTCCTCTACCCGTGCGCGCTCGGCTCGTTGGTGTTTTCGAAGGCGTACGGGGTCGTGCGGGCCGCCGCCGCGCCCCGTCTCGTCCCCAAGGACATGACCCTCACGGCGGCCAACGCCAAGCTGACGATCTTCGGGTTGGGTTCGACGCTCGTGCTCGGCGGCCTGGTCGGCGCGATCATCAACATCACCGGGTCGTACACCCTCGGTCTGATCGTCACGGCAATCGGTTTCGCCGCGTGCGCGTTCTTCGCGTTCAAGTTGCCCAAGCAGGTCGATTCCTCGGCGGCGGCGGCCCGGCATCCGCAGGAGCCGGTCCGTCCCCGCAAGCAGGATCGGGTGGCGCCGCTCGCGCGGATCCAGTCGTGGGCGCGCCGGGGGTTCGACCCGCACCTGGTCATCGCGCTGCAGGCCGAGTCGGTGCTGCGGCTGCTGTCGGGGATGTTGACGATCTACCTGGCCTTCTTCGTCGAGTCCACGGCCCACGGCCTGAAAGGCGTGCTCGAGCTGGGGCTGGTGATCGGCGCGGCCGGGGTCGGCAACTTCGTCGGCACGGCGATCGGCACGCGCCTGAAGATGACCAAGCCCGAGACGACGATCATCATCTCGACCTGCATCGCGGGCGCCGCCTGCCTGCTGGTCGCCGTCGCGTTCGGCCTCGCGTTCGCTGCGGCCGGCATGCTCATCTCGGCCATCGCCAACGCGCTGTCCAAGATCGGACTCGACGCGTTGATCCAGCGCGACGTGGTCGAGACCCTGCGCTCGAGTGCGTTCGCCCGGTCCGAGACGTTCCTGCAGCTGGCCTGGGTCGTGGGGGCGACGATCGGGGTCGCGCTGCCGAGCAAGACGACCGGCGACGGCGCGATCGCGTTCCTGGTCGCCGGCGTCATCACCGGCGCCGTCGGCATTCTGGTCGTCCTGCGCAATCGCGCGGTCGGGCGCTTGGCTGCAGGCGAGTGGGACCACCGGCCCGGCTCGGCCGACACGATGATCCAGCGCAGTGCCGACTGAGCCGCATGCACCGCTGCGGATCCTGGTGGTGACCGCGGTGCAGGCCGAGCGCGACGCAATCGCGGCCGCGCTGCCGGCCGACAGCGGCATCCGACTGCTCGTCGGTGGCGTCGGACCGGCGGTGGCGGCTGCGGCCACCGCCGCAGCATTGGACGACACCGACCTCGTGCTCAGCGCCGGCATCGGCGGCGGCTTCGCGCCGCTCGCACCGCCCGGGATCGCCGTCGCGTCGGCAATCGTGTTCGCCGACCTGGGCGCCGAGACGCCGGACGGTTTCGTTCCCGTCTCCGAGCTCGGCTTCGGCACCGAGCGCTACGACGTCACGCCGAAGTTGGCTATCCAGTTGGCCGACCGCACCGGCGGCCGGCTCGGCACCGTGCTCACCGTCGCGACTGTCACGGGCACGGCCGAGCGCGCCGACCGGTTGCGCGGGCGCTATCCCGACGCCGTGGCCGAGGCCATGGAAGGGGCCGGCGTGGCCGCGGCGGCGACGGCGCGGGGCATTGCGTTCGGCGAGATCCGGGCCGTGAGCAACGTGGTGGGTCCGCGTGATCGCGCGGCGTGGCAGATTCCGGAGGCGCTGCAGGCGCTGGGCGTAGCGGTGGCAGGGTTGGCGCCGTGAACATCGCGTACTCGCCGTGTCCGAACGACACGTTCGTGTTCCATGCCTGGGCCCACGGCCTGATCGAGGGGGCCCCGCCGCTCGACGTCACGTTCGCCGACATCGACGTCACCAACACCGCGGCCGAGCGCGGCGAGTTCGACGTCGTCAAGGTCTCCTACGCCGCGCTGCCGTGGCTGCTCGACCAGTACGCGCTGCTGCCGTGCGGCGGGGCGCTGGGCCGCGGGTGCGGGCCGCTGGTGCTAACCCGCAGCGACCTGCCGTCGCTGGACGGGCGCACCGTGGCCGTGCCGAGCGAGCGCTCGACCGCCTACCTGCTGTTCCGGCTGTGGGCGAGCGGGCAGCGGCCGGCGCGCATCGATGTCGTCCCGTTCGCCTCGATCATGCCGGCGGTACGTGACGGCGCGTTCGACGCCGGTCTGGTGATCCACGAGGCGCGCTTCACCTACCCGACCTACGGGCTGCAGGCCCTCGTCGACCTCGGCGAGTGGTGGGAGCGCGACACCGGCCTGCCGATCCCGCTCGGCGCGATCCTGGCCCGGCGGTCGCTGGATGTGGGCGGCCTGGCCCACGCGGCACAGGCGTCGGTCGACTACGCGTGGGCGCATCCGCATGCGTCGGCGGCCTACGTCGCGGCGCATGCCGACGAGATGTCGCCGGACGTGCAGCAGCAGCACATCGCGCTCTACGTCAACGAGTTCACCCGCGACCTCGGCGACGAGGGTTACGCCGCGGTTGCTGCCCTTCTCGACCGCGCGTACGCGCAGGGTCTCACGCCATCGAGCCCGGCGCTGCGCTGACTGACGTGCGGCCGGCGGGACGTGCGGCCGGCGGGACCCGCGGCCGGCGGGACGCGGCCGGCGGTTCGGTCGGCAAGGGTGTGCGTTTAACGACGCTGGTGAACTGCCCGCATTCATGCTTCTCACGCCCGCCACCCCAGATGCGCACACCAGAGCACGCGTGCGGGCAATCCTCAAGCGTCCACGAGAAGCCACCCCGCCGCGGGCCGAGCGTCCTAGGCCGCACCCCGCGCGCGAGGATCAAGTCGAGGAGCCCTGGCGACGAGGCTTCGGTCCGAGCCGCCTAGCCGCGCGAGCGCCAGCGAGCTTGCGGGTCGCGAAGCGACAACGGATCGACGATGGACCCGAGCGTCAGCGAGTGGTCCCTGAGGAGATTCGTACCCTAGGCATCAAGATTATCGGCGAACGCCCGCAGCAGGCCGGCGATATTGCGGGCCTCGGCGCGGTCGGGGTAGCGCCCGCGGCGCAGCGAGTTCGACGTGTGGTCGAGGAGCTTGATCAGGTCCTCGACGAGGGGCGCCATCTCTTCAGCGGGCTTGCGCACATTGCGGACCACCGAGGGCACGGGGTCGAGCAGGCGCACCTGCATCGCCTGGTTGCCCTTGCGGCCGGACACCACGCCGTACTCGACCCGGGTGCCGGCCTTGAGCTCGGTCAGCGCGTCGGGCAGCGCATCACGGTGGACGAAGACGTCGTCGCCCTCGTCGTTGGAGAGAAAGCCGAAGCCCTTCTCCGCGTTGAAGAATTTGACCTTGCCGGTAGGCACCGGGTGCTCCTCGGGAGTTCGTGACAGCGACGCGCAGGACACCGATCGGCGCGGCGTCGGATGTCCCAATCTACTGCCCCGCGCACCTGGGTTCATCACGACATCGGCCCCGGCCCGCGCGCCGGATACACTGATGAGTCCGACGACGTCAGAAGGGCCCCTGATGGCCAGCAACACGCCACGACTTCCCGAGCAGTTCCGCGACGACACGCACCTGGTCGAATTTCAGGTCTCCGAGCTGATTTCCGAGGCCGCGGGGGCGCACTCGCCCTACGGTGACATCGAGTTTCCGGTGCCGCCGGAGACGCTGTTCTACGTCCACCCTGGTGCCGAGCACCGTCCCCACCTTGCCGACGGGCGCTGAGCGCCCGCACCCGTGGCTGCATCGCCTGTCTCCCCCACGGCCGGCGGTGAGCCGACGCCACGCGCCACGTCGCTCGCCGAGTGGCTGCGCGGGCGCACCGATCGTCAGCTGGGCATCCTGTTGCGGCTCCGTCCTGATCTGGCCCTACCGGCACCGGCCGACTTCACCGCCCTGGCCGCCCGCGTCGGCGTGCGGACGTCGACCCAGCGGGCCATCGACGGCCTCGACGCCCCGACGCTGACGAAGCTGGAATCCCTCGTTCTCGCCGCGGACGCCGCCGACACCGTCGATGACGCCTCCGTCGACGCCGGCGCCACCGGCGACGCCGGCGACGATCGCCAGTCGGCCCAGACACTCGCCGCGCTGGTCGACCTCGCGCTGGTCTGGGGCGACGCCGACCTGCTCCACCTGACCCCGACCGTCCGGGATGCGGTCGGGCTGTACCCGGGCGGCCTCGGCCGGCCGGCCCGTCAGCTGATGAGCATGGTCCCCGACATCCAACTCGTGCCCGTCCTGCGCCATCTCGGCCTGCCACCGCTCCCGCAGCCGCAGGCCGGCGAGGCGGCCGCCCAGGTGCTCACCGATCCGGCCCGCGTGGCCGACCTGATCGCGCAGGCCGACGAGGCCGAGCGCGAGGTGCTCGACCGATTGGCCGCCGGCCCACCGGTGGGGACGGTGCGCAACACCCGCGCGGCGACGAGCTCCGGCGAGCTGGCTCCCCCCCATCGGCTCATCAACCAGGGCCTGCTCATCCCCATCGACACGCAGCGGGTCGAGTTGCCGCGCGAGTTCGGCCTGGCGCTGCGCGCGGCCGGATCAGCGAGCGGTACGCCCGCCGCTGCGCCCGAGCCCGAACTCGTCATCCGCGCGCCGGACGAGCTGGATCGCCTCGGCACCACAGCCGTCCGCGAGGCGCTGCGCCTCGTCGACGCGCTGGCCGAGGCGTGGACCGCGCAGCCGCCGTCGGTACTGCGCTCGGGCGGGGTCGGCGTGCGCGAACTGCGCCGTACCGCCAAGACCATGGGCGTCGACGACCTGACGGCTGCGCTCATCGCCGAGATCGCGTTTGCGGCCGCGCTCGTCAACTCTACCAACGGCAACGAACCGGTCTACCTGCCCAGCAGTGAGTACGACGTCTGGTACCAGCGCGACACCGCCCAGCGTTGGCTGAGCATCGCGTCGGCCTGGCTGACCATGACCCGCCAGCCCAGCCTGGTGAGCCAGCGGGGCGAACGGGACCGCATGATCACCGCGCTCGGCCCCGACGCCGAGCGCGGCACGATCCCGACGCTGCGCCGCCAAGTGCTCGACGTCCTCAGCACGCTCCCCCCCGGGGCGGCGCCGGCCCACCGCACCGAGGTGCTGGCCCTGCTGGCCTGGCGCCAGCCGCGCAAGGCGTCCGGCCAGCGCACGCTGGCCGAGGCGATCCTGGCCGAGGCCGATCTGCTCGGCATCACCGCGGCCGGCGGGCTCACGGGCTACTCCCGCACGTTGTTCGCCGGGTCGGCCGCGGCCGCCGAGCACGCGCTGGCCCGCGCCCTGCCCGACCCCGTCGACCACTTCCTCGTCCAGCCCGACCTGACCATCGTCGTGCCGGGGCCGCCCGAGGCCGCGATGGGCACCGAGCTCGGGTTGCTCGCCGACGTCGAGTCCACCGGCGGCGCCAGTGTCTACCGGATCACCGAGCGGTCGGTCCGTCGGGCCCTCGACGCCGGACGCAGCGGGCCCGCGCTGGCCGCGTTCGTTGCCCGGCACTCGCGCACGCCCGTCCCCCAGGCGCTGAGCTACCTCATCGACGACGCGGCGCGCCGGCACGGCGTGCTGCGCGCCGGCACGGCCTCGGCCTACCTGCGCTGCGACGACGTGGCCCTGCTGACCCGCGTGCTGGCCGACCGGGCCGCCGACGCGCTCGGCCTGCGGATCATCGCGCCGACTGTCATGGTCGCCGACGCGCCCATCGCCCGCGTCCTCGAGACGCTGCGCGAGGCCGGGTACGCGCCGGCGGCCGAGGGCCCCGGCGGCGAGTTGATCACCATCGGCGCCGACCGGCCGCGCGCACCTACCCGAGCGGCCACTCGCCCGATCGTGACGCGCGGCGCCGCCGGCTCGGACGCCCAGCTCGCCGAGCTCATCCGCCGCGTCCGGGCCGGGGACGCCGTCACCGAGCGCGACCGCCGCGTCCAGGCCGTCGTCGCGCAGGTGCCGGGCGTGACGTCGGCATCGACGATGGAGCTGCTGCGCACCGCGGTCCGCGACGACCGGCTGGTGTGGCTGGGCGTGGCCGAACCGGACGGCCGCGCGACCGCGCACGAGATTCAGCCCATCTCGCTGGCCGGCGGCTCCGTCCGCGGCTATGAGCGGGGTCGCACCGGGCTGGTCGCCTACCCCGTGCACCGCATCACGGCAGTGCGCATCGTCGACGAGATCGACGACTAGATGCTCGGCCTGGACGCGGCACGACCCCAGACCGTGAATGCACTGTGGTGGCGCATCCCGGCCTGGGCGGCGATCATCGGCGCGAGCGTCGCGGCGGCCCATGGCGTCGTTCCACGCGTCGCTACCGGTGCGCTGATGGTCGTCGGCGTCGTCGCCTTTCAGTTCATCCGGGCCGACGCCGCACCCGTCCGGATCGCGTCGCTGCTCATCACGACGATCACCGGGCTGGCCGCCTGCGTCACCGCGCCCGATGGCATCGCCGAGGTCCTGGTGGTCGTCGCGGCGGGGCGGGCCACCAACGCCTTCGACGCGATGGCGCTGCGCTGGTTCGTCGTCCTCGACACGGTGGCCTTCGCCGCGACGGTGGGCTACATCTCGCACAGCGTTGCCGGGCTGCTGGCCGGCACGGGCATTCCGCTGCTCGTCCAACGCTCGATCGAACACCGGGACCTGATCCGCGAACGGGACCGCGCGCAGGCCCTGCTCGCCGAGGCCCAGAGCGCGCGCGAGTCGGAGGCCCAGGCCGCGGCGCTGCGCGAACGCGGGCGGATCGCCCGCGAGATGCACGACGTGCTAGCCCACAGCCTGGCCGGCCTCTCGATGCACCTGCAGGGCGCGCGGGCGGTCGCTGCCCGCGAACAGGTGCCGGCGTCGGTGCTCGAGCCGTTGGACAAGGCCGCACAGCTGGCCCGCGAGGGCCTGACCGAGGCCCGGGCCGCCGTGGGCGCGCTGCGCGACCCCGTCGGCATCGGGCTGGACGCCTTGCCGACCCTGATCGCGCGGCATCCGGGCCAGGCCCGGCTGACGACCACGGGCGAGGGGACGGTGTCGGCCGAGGTCGGGCACGCGGTCTACCGCGCCGTGCAGGAGGCACTGACCAACGCCGCGCGCTACGCGCCCGGCTCGCCGGTGGTGGTCACCCTCGAGTGGCGCGGCGCGGTGCTGGCGGTCAGCGTCGACGACTCCGGGCCCGGGCCGGGACGGGTGCCGGTCGCCGGCCAGGGCAGCGGGCTCGGGCTGACCGGGATGGCCGAGCGGATCACGCAGGTGGACGGGACGCTGCACGCGGGACCGGAGCCGTCGGGTGGGTGGCGGATCGCGATCGAGGTGCCGGCGGTGTCCGAACCGGCGGCGGTGACCCCGTGATCCGGGTCGTGCTGGCCGACGACCAGGCCGTGGTCCGCGACGGCCTGGGCATGCTGCTCTCGGCCGCCGGCGACCTCGAGGTGGTCGGCCACGCCGTCGACGGGGCGGATGCCGTGGCGCAGGTCCTGGCCTCCGCCCCCGACGTCGCGCTCGTCGACCTGCGGATGCCCGAGCTCGACGGCGCGCAGGTCACCGCGGCCCTCGCTGAGCAGGCGCCGCGGGTGCGGGTGCTGATCCTTACCACGTTCGCCGACGACGACGCGATCCTGCCCGCTCTGCGCGCCGGCGCGGCGGGCTACCTGACGAAGGACGCGTCCGGCGAGCAACTCGTCACCGCGATCCGCGACGTCGCGGCCGGGCGCACCGTGCTCGACCCGCACGTCCAGCGGCGGCTCGTCGAGTTGCTGCGCAGCGATCCGGCGCCGCCCGCCGCGCCGGCGGCAGCGCCGCCGGCCACGCCCGAGCCGTCGGCTGCGGAAGGTGGGCTGACCAGGCGCGAGGTCGACGTCGTCCGGCTGGTGGCCGAGGGATTGTCGAACCAGCAGATCGCCCGTCGGCTCGTCCTGACCGAGTCGACGGTCAAGACGCATCTGAACCATGTGCTGTCGAAGCTCGACGTCGACGGCCGGTCCGGGCTGGTGGCCTGGGCGTGGCGGCAGGGCCTGGCCGGCTGATCCCTCCCACATGCAGCGATGATCTCGGCCGGAGCACGCACTTTCGCGTGCTCCGGCCGAGATCATCAGGGGCGGCGGAGGGATCAGGCAGCGACGACCAGTTCCCCCTGCGGCCGGCTCGGGGCGGCGGCCCGGCGGGTGCGGATCCACAGCATCGCGGTGCGGACGAAGACCTCGCCGAAGGCCATCAGGACGAGCGCGTCGGTCCAGGCGTCCCCGCTGGTGATGTGGTGGGCGGCGCTGAAGCGGGCCAGCGGGGCGTCGCCGCCGTGCGCGGCCCAGACCGAGAAGCCGAAGCGGAACCCCATGCCCAGCACCCAGGCGCCGGCCGAGATCCAGCCGGCCTTGATCAGCGCGTGGCCCTCGGCGTCGCGGCGGACGCGGGTGGCGAGCGCGCTGATGACGCCGAGCACGACGCCGACGGCGGCGAACCCGATGATCAGGGCGAGGTCGTTGCCGGCGGTCGGCAGGCTGTGCAGGTAGTTGGCGCCGACGAAGGCGCAGATGCCGAGGGGCAGCACGATCATGTGCCAACCGAACCGACTCTCCCGGATCTGGCGGAAGACGATGGCGATGAGGGCGATGTCGAGGAGGTAGTCGCTGAAATTCATAGGACAAGCCTCGCGATTTCGGGGGCCGGGCGAATCAACCTGCGGGTGGAGGCAGGGTGGAGGTTCGGGGTGGAGAGGGCGAGGGATCACGGAAGAGCGCGGCTGTCGACGTTGTTTGCGATAATGAACAGTCGCCAATCTGCTTGGGAGCCCCGTGACCGACGGACCGTTGATCGTCCAGTCAGACAAGACCCTGCTGCTCGAGGTCGACCACCCGGATTCGGGGGCGGCCCGCGCGGCCATCGCCCCGTTCGCCGAGCTTGAGCGCTCGCCTGAGCACGTCCACACCTACCGGCTGACCCCGCTGGGCCTGTGGAACGCGCGCGCGGCCGGACACGACGCCGAGCAGGTGGTCGACGCGCTGGTCCGGTTCAGCCGCTACGCGGTGCCGCACGCGTTGCTGGTCGACGTCGCCGACACGATGGACCGCTACGGCCGGCTGCAGTTGGTCAAGCATCCCACCCACGGCCTGCTGCTCGTGAGCCTCGACCGCGCGGTGCTCGAAGAGATCTTGCGGCAGAAGAAGATCGCCCCGATGCTGGGCGAGCGCCTCGACGACGACACCGTGCTGGTGCACCCGTCCGAGCGCGGCCGGCTCAAGCAGGCCCTGCTGAAGGTCGGCTGGCCGGCTGAGGACCTCGCCGGCTACGTCGACGGCGAGGCCCACCAGATCGACCTGGACGAGAGCGAGTGGACGCTGCGCGACTACCAGCAGCAGGCCGCCGACATGTTCTGGGAGGGCGGCTCGGGTGTCGTCGTCCTGCCGTGCGGCGCCGGCAAGACGCTGGTCGGCGCGGCGGCCATGGCGCGCGCCAACGCCACCACGCTGATCCTGGTCACCAACACCGTCGCCGGCCGCCAGTGGCGCCGCGAGCTGCTGGCCCGCACGTCACTGACCGAGGACGAGATCGGTGAGTACAGCGGCGAGAAGAAGGAGATTCGGCCCGTCACCATCGCCACCTATCAGGTGATGACGACGCGCCGGAAGGGCGAGTACCGCCACCTCGAGCTGTTCGACAGCCGCGACTGGGGCCTGATCGTGTACGACGAGGTGCACCTGCTACCGGCTCCGATCTTCCGGCTGACCGCCGACCTGCAATCGCGCCGCCGCCTCGGCCTGACCGCCACCCTGATCCGTGAGGACGGCCGCGAGGGCGACGTCTTCTCGTTGATCGGCCCGAAGCGCTACGACGCGCCCTGGAAGGACATCGAGAACCAGGGCTGGATCGCGCCGGCCGACTGCA
>CAXTHY010000018.1:0-2519 GCA_964244175.1 uncultured Jatrophihabitans sp.
GGCGCTGCCGCCGGCCCCGCCGCGGACCAGGCCGTTCGCCAGCTCGACGACCTGCGGGGTGGAGCGGTAGTCGCGGTGCAGGCGCACGAGGACGGCGTCGGGGAAGCGGCGTCGAAACCCCAGCAGGTGCTCGGGCGTGGCGCCGGCGAAGGAGTAGATCGTCTGGTTGGCATCACCGACGACGCACAGGTCGTCGCGGTCGCCGAGCCACGCGTCGAGCAGGCGTTGCTGCAGCGGCGAGACGTCCTGGTACTCGTCGACGACGAAATGCCGGTAGCGGCTGCGGACCTCTTCCGCGACGTCGGGCAACGACTCGAGACCGCCGGCCATGATCAGCAGCATGTCGGCGAAGTCGATCATGCCCGCGCGCCGTTTGGACTGCTCGTACTCGGCGTAGACCTTGGCGATGGTGTCGGGGGTCGTGTTGGTCTCGCGGTCGGCGGCGCGGGCCCGTTCGGCGTAGTCGTCGGGCCGCGCCAGCACCGACTTCGCCCAGTCGATCTCGGAGGCGAGGTCACGCAGCTCGGCGCGGTCGACGCGCAGGCGCAGCCGGGCCGCGGCGTTGGCGACCATGCGCAGCGGGTTGTCGAGGACGTCGGGCATGCCGCCGCCGAGGATGCGCGGCGCGAAGTACTGCAGCTGGCGCAAGGCTGCGGCGTGGAAGGTGCGGGCCTGCACGCCGCCGGCACCGAGCGCCCGCAACCGGGAACGCAGTTCGCCGGCCGCGCGCGCGGTGAAGGTGACGGCCAACAGCTGGCTGGGCGGTACGGCCTCGGTGCGCACCGCGTAGGCAATGCGATGGGTGATCGCGCGCGTCTTGCCCGTGCCCGCACCCGCGAGGATGCACACCGGCCCGCGCACTGCCTCGGCGGCCGCCCGCTGCTCGGGGTCGAGCCCAGCAAGCACGCGGGCCGCGGCCGAGGTGGGTGGGGCGAGGTCCGGCACGCTGGCAATCCTGCCAGCGCGCTCGGACAGTCCTGATCCGGGGAATGCTCACCGAAGCCGCCACGTTGGCGCTAGAGCTGACGTTCAGGAGGACCGCGAAAATGCTGACCATGTACACGACCACCTGGTGTGGCTACTGCTCCCGCCTCAAGGCGGGCCTGCAGCGCGACGGGATCGCCTTCGCCGAGGTCGACATCGAGCAGGTACCGGACGCCGCCAAGCTGGTCATGCAGGTCAACGGCGGCAACCGCACCGTCCCCACCGTCGTATTCGCGGACGGGTCGGCCCTGACCAACCCGAGCCTCAAGCAGGTCAAGGAGAAGCTCGCGGCTTGAGCGAGGCGTGGGAGACCGCGTCGCCGCAAGCCCTGGTGACGCGTACGGCGGCCTGGCTGTCGGCGTCGCCGGGCATCGTCCGCGTCGCTGTGGACGGCCCCGTGAGCTTCGATCCGGCCGGTTTCGCCGACGGCCTCGTCGAACCGTTGCGCGTTCTGGGCCGGCCCGTCGTCCACCTGCACTCCTCTTCGTTCTGGCGCGACGCGTCGCTGCGGCTCGAGCTGGGCCGCGAGGACTGGGAGTCCTACCTGTCGTGGCTCGACGCCACGGCGTTGCAGCGCGAGGTGCTGGAGGCTGCTGTGATTCGCGGGACCTACCTACCCTCGCTGCGTGACCCGGCGTCCAACCGCTCGACGCGCGAACCGGTACGCACGCTCACCCCGCAGACGGTGCTGCTGGTCAGCGGCGAGTTCCTGCTCGGCCAGGGCTTGCCCTTCGACCGCGGCGTCTACCTCGAGACCTCGACCGCGGCTCGAGCCCGTCGGACCCCCGATGACCTGGCCTGGACGCTGCCGGCCTACGACGCCTACGAGCGCAATGTCCGACCGGCGGAGCAGGCTGATGTCGTGATCAAGCTCGAACGTCGGCATCCAGTCGTCCGGGGACTGGCGTGAGCGCCCAGCCGGGCTGGCTGCGGCGGTTGTGGACCTGCGTCATGCGCCACCGGCGCGATGTCATCCTCGCCGTGGTGGCCGCGGTCGTCGGCAGCTCGGCGCAGACCCTGGTGCCGCTGATCGCGCGGCAGATTCTCGACCAGGTGATCGTCGCCCGGCGCGACGCGCTGTGGCCCTGGCTCGTGCTGCTCTTCGCGGCCGCGGGACTATCGTTCGCACTGGCTTATGTGCGGCGCTACCGCGGCGGCCGGGTGGGTCTCGGCGTGCAGCTCGATCTGCGTAACGCGGTGCACGATCACCTGCAGCGCATGGACCTCGCGGCCCTGGCCAAGATGCCCACCGGTCAGCTGGTGTCGCGGGCGAACTCCGACTCGGCCCTGGTGCAAGGCCTGTTGAACTTCCTGCCGTTGATGACCGGCAACCTGCTGATGATGCTGCTGTCGCTGGCGGTGATGTTCGTCCTGTCGCCGCTGCTGGCCCTGCTCGCGCTCGTCGTCATGCCGGCGCTGTTCGCGGTGTCCTATCGGATGCGCCGCCGCGTCTTCCCGGCGAGCTGGGACGCGCAGCAGCGCGAGGGCGACGTCGCGCAGATCGTCGACGAGGGCGTCACCGGCGTGCGCGTCGT
>CAXTHY010000018.1:2529-30548 GCA_964244175.1 uncultured Jatrophihabitans sp.
GCTCACCGGCGCCGCCCAGCGCTTGTACGGGTCGCGGCTGCGGGCCGTGCGCCTGCAAGCGCGCTACCAGCCGCTGCTGGAGACGATCCCGACCGTCGCCCAGGTAGCGATCCTGATCTTCGGCGGCCTGCTCACGTTGCACGGCTCGATCACCATCGGCACCTTCCTGGCGTTCTCGACCTACGTCGGGCAGTTCGCCGCTCCGGCCCGCCAGCTGGCCGGCCTGCTCACCGTCGGACAACAGGCCCGCGCCGGCGTCGAGCGCATCTTCGGCGTCCTGGACCTGCAGCCGGCGATCACCGACGCTCCAGATGCGATCGACCTGCCGGACGTCCGCGGTGAGATCCAGTTCGACGCCGTGCGCTTCGGTTACTCCCCCAGCAACGTCGTACTCGACGGGATCGACCTGCGAATCGCGGCCGGCGAACGCGTCGCCTTCGTCGGGTCGAGCGGCAGCGGCAAGTCGACGCTCGCCTCGTTGATCTCGCGGCTGCACGACCCCGACTCCGGGCGGGTGGTCGTCGACGGCCACGACCTACGTGCCGTCACGCTGCACTCGTTGCGCCGCCGGGTGGGCATCGCCTTCGAGGAGAGCTTCCTGTTCTCCGACACGATCCGCGCCAACATCGCCTACGGGCGCCCGGACGCGACCGACGCCGAGATCGTGGCCGCCGCCCGCACGGCGCAGGCCGACGGTTTCGTCAGCGCGTTGCCGGCCGGATACGACACGGTGGTCGGCGAACGCGGATTGAGCCTGTCAGGCGGCCAACGGCAGCGGATCGCGCTGGCCCGCGCGGTGCTCGCCGAGCCGCGCATCCTCGTCCTCGACGACGCCACCAGCGCCGTCGACGCCCGCACCGAAGAAGCAATCCACGACGGGTTGCGCCACGTCCTCCCGGGCCGCACCACCGTGCTCGTCGCGCACCGCGTCTCGACCCTGCACCTCGCCGACCGGATCGTGGTGCTGGATCGCGGGCGCATCGTCGAGGACGGCACCCACGACGAATTGACTCGGCGCAGTCCGTTCTATCGATCGCTGCTGTCGGGCCTGGACACCGAGGCGCTGCGGCAGGCGGGTGACCGCATCGAGGTGCTGGCCGAACTCACCGCCGGCGGCATCACCGATGCGGCGTGGCGAGGTGACGGCCCGGCCGGGCCCACCCGGGTCACGGCACCGACGGCAGCACTCGGGGCCGGTCTCGGTGGCAGTGGCGGCGGCACCGGTCGCGTCCTGGCCGGGCTGCCCCCGACGCCCGAACTGATGGCCCAGGTCGACGCCCTGCCTCCAGTGCGCGACGCCGCCGACATCGATCTGCCGGTCGAGACTGCGCGTCACCGCGAGTTCGGGCTGCTCGGGCTGTTGCAGCAATTCCGGCGGCCGTTGCTGATCGGCCTGGTGCTGGTCGTGCTCGACGCGCTGGCCGGACTCGCGGGTCCGTACCTGGTCAAGACCGGCGTCGACAGCGGCGTCGTCACCGATTCGCCGGGCGTGCTGTTCGCCGCCGCCGGCGCGTTCCTGGCCATCACCCTGCTCGACCTCGGCGTGCAGACGGCGTCCACCTTCGTGACCGGGCGCACCGCGGAACGGATCATGCTCTCGCTCCGCATCCGGGTGTGGGCCCAGCTGCAACGGCTGTCGCTCGATTACTACGAGCGTGAGCTGGCCGGCCGGATCATGACCAGGATGACCACCGACGTCGACCAGTTCGAGTCGCTGGTGACCAACGGACTGCTCTCGGCGCTGGTCGCGCTCGTGACGTTCCTCGGCGTCGGAGTGGCGCTCGTCCTGGTCGACCTCGAACTCGGCCTCGTCACGTTGAGCGTGGTGATTCCGCTGGCGGCAGCAACGGTGTGGTTCCGGCGCCGGGCGTCGCGGCTCTACGACCTGTCGCGCGAGCGGATCGCCGTCGTGAACGCCGATTTCCAGGAGAGCCTGTCCGGGGTGCGCGAGTCGCAGGCCTTCGTGCACGAGACGGCGACCATCGCACGCTTCCACGAGCTCGGCTCGTCCTACCTGCAGTCGCGGGTCGCGGCCCAGCGGCTCGTGGCGACGTACTTCCCGTTCGTCCAGTTCCTGGCTGCCGCTGCCGACGCCTTGGTGCTCGGGGTCGGCGCGGTCCTGGTCCGCGAGGGCTCGCTGACCGTCGGTGACCTGATCGCGTTCCTGCTCTACATCGATCTGTTCTTCTCGCCCATCCAGCAGCTCTCCCAGGTGTTCGACTCGTGGCAGCAGACGCGGGTGTCGGTGAACCGGATCGCCGAGTTGATGGCGCTCGATTCGCTCACCCCCGAGCCGGCGGTTCCCGAGGAATTGGGGACACCGCACGGCGCGGTAGCGCTGACCGACGTGCGTTTCCACTACCCGTCGTCGGTCGCCGGCGACGCGCTGTGCGATGTCCAGTTGCCCATCGCCGCGGGTGAGACCGTGGCGCTGGTGGGCGAAACCGGGGCCGGCAAGTCAACCGTGCTCAAGCTGCTGGCGCGCTTCTACGACCCGGTTGCTGGCCGCGTCACGCTCGACGGGCACGACCTGCGCGCGTTGGATCTCGCCGAGTTCCGCAGCCACCTCGGCTACGTGCCGCAGGAGGCGTTCCTGTTCACCGGCTCGGTGCGCGACAACATCGCGTACGGCCGCCCGGAGGCCACCGACGCCCAGGTCGAGGCGGCGGCGCGGGCGGTAGGGGCCCACGACGTGGTGGCCACCCTGCCCGGCGGCTACCTCACGCAGCTGAGCGAGCGGGGTGGATCGCTGTCGTCGGGGCAGCGGCAGCTGGTCGCACTGGCCCGCGCGCAACTGGCTGATCCGGCGCTGCTCCTCCTCGACGAGGCAACCTCGAACCTCGACCTGGCGACCGAGTCGCGCGTGACCGCGGCGATGCAGTCGGTGGCCCGCGACCGCACGACGATCGTTATCGCGCATCGGTTGCAGACCGCGCGCACGGCTGATCGGATCGTGCTGATGGAGCACGGGCAGGTCGTCGAATCAGGGACGCACGAGGAGCTGCTCGCGCTCGATGGCGGGTACGCGCGGATGTGGCGAGCGTTCGACACCGCGGCTGTGGGCTGACCCGCTCGGTTTCGTCGGAGTTCGCCGGTCCTGGCGACATTGGGTGCGTTCCGGATCTGTATTACGGCGTAATACAGATCCGGAACACACCCATGTCATGCGAGCGACCCCCCGGTCGGGCGCTGGGTGGATGCCCGTCCACGTCCGGCGCAGCACCGTCACCGGACTCGCTACACCTCGCCGGCCAGCCAGCGGTCGATCAGGAACCGGGAGATCGAGAAGTGCGGCGGGATGGCCCGTAGTGTGCGGCCCGGCTCGGGCTCGATCTCGTCGTCCGTCCAGTCCGCCGCCCGCGCGATTTCTTCCCGCGTGAACCAGCCGGCCTCGGCCATCTCCACCGGGTCGAGGGTGATCGACGGCTCGCCGTCGAGACGAGCCACGAAGCCGAGCATCAGCGAGGCCGGGAACGGCCACGGCTGTGACGCGAGATAGCGGATGTCGCGGACGCCGACACCGACCTCTTCGAACACTTCGCGGGCGACCGCGGACTCGAGCGACTCGCCGGGTTCGACGAAGCCGGCCAGCGTCGAGAACCGTCCCGGCCCCCACTGCGGGCCGCGACCGAGCAGCGCCTTGTCGCCGCCGTCGTGGATCAACATGATCACGGCAGGATCGGTCCGCGGGAAATGCTCGCTGCCGTCGATGGTGCAGGTGCGCGTCCAGCCGGCCTGCGACTCGACGGTGGGCGCGCCGCACCGCGGACAGTGAGTGTGCCGCTGGTGCCATTGCTCGAGCGCGATCGCGGTGACGACAAGGTCGGCCTCCAGATCGTCGGCCTGCGGGCCGAACTCGCGCAACGTCTGCCAGTCGCCGGCGTCCGGCTCGGCGGTCACCGCGAAGTAGGGCACCGCGCCAACCAGCCCGAGGAAGCGGCGAGGTCCGGCAGGCGCACTCGCCGCATCACCGAACACGACCCGATCGCCGGAGATCGGCGTCGCCGACTTCGCGCTGACCAGGACGACCTTGGCCCGCCGCCACGCGTCGGCCAGCCACGACTCGTCGGTGCGGTGCAGCGCCGCCCGGTCGTACTGCGCCTGCGCGAGGGGCGGCCCGCTCAAGACTCGACCGGCCCCAACGCCGCCAACGGCGCGGCGATCGTCGCGGCGTCGCCCACCACGACCGAGGTGAACGCCGACGGTGCGAAGAATCGCGCCGCCGCAGCACTGACGTCCGCAACGGTCGTCTGCAACAGCTTTTTCGGATGCTCGGTCAGCCAGTCGATGTCCAGGCCGGCCGCGACCAGCATCGCCACCATCGACGCGATCCCGGACTGCGTGGACGTCGACAGCGCCATGTTGCCGATCGCGTACTGGCGCACCGAGTCGACCTCGGCCGCAGTGACCGGCAGCGAGGCGATGCGACCCAGCTCGTAGTACGTCTCGAGCAGGGCGGGCGCGGTGACCTCGGTGGCGACCTCGACGTCCAGTGCCAGCGTGGAACCCAGGACGTGATGATCGACACGGCTGTGCGGGCCGTAGGTGTATCCCTTGTCCTCGCGGATGTTCTCGGTCCACCGCGACGAGAAGTACCCACCGAAGATCAGGTTCGCCAGCTGCAGGGCCGGGTAGGCCGGGTCGGTGCGCGGGACCGCTGCCGCGCCGTAACGCACGGACGTCTGCACCGAGCCGGGCCGGTCAACGATGAGCAGCGGGCCGCCCGCCGGCGTCGGCAGGGCCGGCATCCGCGGCTTGGTCGCCTTGCCGGTCCAACCGGCCAGCGCCTTCGCGGCCACGTCGAGCATGCGGCCGGTGGGCGCGTCGCCCACGAGCACCAGGACGGCGGCCGACGGGCGGACGAGATCGCGGTGCAGCGCCTTGACCTGGGCGGGTGTGACGGCAGCGACGTCGTCGGCCTGCGGCAGGTCGATGGCGTACGGGTGCTCGCCCCACATGCGGTGGCCCAGCGCCTCGCTGGCGACGACGCCGGGCCGGGCCCGCGCGATGGTCAGCTTCTCGACGAGGCGCTCACGCTCGGAGGCGACCTCCTCCTTGTCGTAGGCCGGGTCGATCAGTACCGAACCGATGAGGTCGAGCATCGCGCGCAGGTTCGCGCCCAGCACGTTGCCGCCGATCAGCAACCGATCGGCGTCGACGGAGACGTTGAAATCACCGCCGAGCGCCTGGACCGCCGCGGCGAGGCCTGACCGGTCGAGTCCGGCCGCGCCGGTCGCGAGCGTCTCCGCGAGCACCGCGGCGCGCGCCGGATGCCCGGCCCTGGCCGACAGGAACGGCACCCGCAGCCGCAGCTCGACGATCGGGACACCGGGTTTGCGGATCGCGATGACGCGCACGCCGTTGTCGAGCCGCGACTCCGAGCTGCGCAGCTTCTTCGGCGCCTTCGGCTTCGTGAGCGCGGGGACGGGCAGGACCGGGCTCATCGGGCACCTCCGGCGACCAGTTCGAGCACGGCTCGTCGCTGCGGGGTGAGCTCGGCCGCGGCGGCCTTGATGTCGGCCTCGGTGACGGCCGCCAACCGGCCGGGCAACTCGGCGATCAACTCGGCCCGCCCGTGCACCAGTTCGAACTTAGCGAGCTCCAGCGCCCGGGAGATGACGGCGTCGAGGTCGCGCAGGATCACGCTGACCAAGCGGGTGCGTACCCGGTCCAGCTCACCGGGTTCGAGCCCCTTCTCGGCGATGCGCGCGATCTCCTCATCGATCGCGGCGAGGATCGCGTCGAGCGCCTTCGCGTCGGCGTAGTGCGCGGTGACCGTGAGCGCGGTGGGGTCACGCTCGTCGAAGGGATCACCGAACTCGCCGATGTAGGCCGCGACGTCGGTGACGAGGTGGTCGCGCTGCACGAGACGGCGTTGCAGGCGCGACGCGTCGCCGTCGCTGAGGACCTCGGTGAGGATGAGGTTCGCGAGCAGCAGGTCGAGTTGGCCGACCGGGTCGGGGATGCGGTAACCCACCGCCACCGCCGGGATCGGCGCGTGCGCGTCGTGATGCGTCTCGCGCCGTTCGGTGCTGAGCATCGGTTCGGCGAAGCTGGGGCGGGTCGGGGCCTGGCGTTTCTCGATCCCACCGAAGTGGTTCTCGACCAGCGTCATCGCCTCGCCGACGTCGAGGTCGCCGGCCAGCGAGAGCACGGCGTTCGCCGGCGCGTAGTAGCGGGTGAAGAAGTCCTGTGCGTCGTCGGTGGTCGCGCTCTCGAGGTCCTCGAACCCGCCGTAACCGTTGTGCGAGTTGGCGAACGTGTCGAACATGACGGCTGGCAGGTAGATCCAGGGGAAGCCGCCGTACGGCCGGTTCATGACGTTGACGCGGATCTCGTTCTTGACCACGTCGAGCTGGTTGGTGAGGTTCTCCTCGGTGATCCGCGGGCTGCGCATCCGGTCGGCCTCCAGGAACAGTCCGCGCTCCAGCGCGTTCGAGGGCAGCGACTCGAAGTAGTTGGTGTAGTCGAAGTGCGTGCTGCCGTTGAACGTCCCGCCGCTGGACTGGACGTAGCGGAAGTGCTCGAGCTTCTCGAGATTGGCCGAGCCCTGGAACATCAGGTGCTCGAACAGGTGCGCGAAGCCGGTGCGGCCCTCGGGTTCGGAGCGGATGCCGACGTCGTAGAGGACGGCGATGCCGACCACCGGCGCGCTGCGGTCGGGGGCCAGCACGACCCGCAACCCGTTGCCGAGTGTGTGTCGGGTGATGTCGAAGGACGGGGCGGGAAGTGTGGACGGCACGCTTGCCACCCTAATCAGCGCGCAGCGCGGTGATGACGTCGCGTTCGGTGCTCACCGCCCGGCGATAACCTTGACCGGTGGGCGCGGACCGACCGGTGGTGATCGTCGGTGCCGGGCTCATGGGCGCCGCGGCCGCGTGGGCGCTGACCCGTCGCGATGTGCCCGTCACGGTGCTCGAGCAGTTCGAGCGCGGACACCGTTTCGGCAGCTCGCACGGCAGCGCGCGCATCGTCCGCCGGGGCTACGGCGATCCGTTCTACGTGGCGCTGACCGGCCCGGCCTTCGAGCTGTGGGACGACGTCGCGGCCGCGTCGGGCCGTCCGCTACTGCGGATGCTCGGCAGCGTCGACTTCGGGCCCGACCGCGACGTACCCAACCTGGCCGCGCGGCTCGAGTCGGCCGGTGTCGCCCACGAGGTGATGTCGCCCGTTGCGGCGACCGAGCGTTGGCCGGGCATGCGGTTCGACGGGGACGTCGTGTTCCACCCGCAGGCCGGGACGCTGGACGCCGACGCGGCGGTCGAGGCGCTACTCGGGCTCGCCGTCGCCCGCGGGGCCGACGTGCGCTACGCCAGTCCTGCGGCCGTGCTCCGCCCCTCCGGGGCGGGGCTGGCCGAGGTGGAGCTGGCCGACGGGACGCGACTGCCCGCCCGCAACGTGGTGGTGACGGCCGGCGGCTGGGCCGGTCCGCTGCTGGACCGGGTTGTGCCGGTGCCGCCCCTGCAGGTGACCCGGCAGTCGGTGTTCCACTTCCCGCGGCGCGACCTCGGGTCTGCGCCGTGGCCGAGCGTCATCCACGAGAACGGGCACGCCGTTTACCACCTGGCCGGCGGCCGCGACGGCGGTCCGGGCGACGACCGCAAGATCGGGCTGCACGACGGCGGCCCGGTAACTACTGCAGCCGACCGGTCCGGAGGCATTGATCCCGCGGTGCGCGACTACCTCACCGACTACGTCCGGCGCTGGCTGCCGGGTCTCGAACCGACGCCGCGGAACGAGACGACCTGCCTCTACACGGCCACGCCGTCCGAGGACTTCTTCGTCGACCTGACCGGCGGCGTGCTGGTGTGCTCGGCCTGCTCCGGGCACGGCGCCAAGTTCGCACCGCTCGTCGGCCAGTACGTGGCCGACCTGGTGACCGGCGCGGGCGGGCCACCCGAACGCTTCCGGCTGGCGGCGCACCTGACGAGGCGGGGCGGCAACGTGTCGCTGTAGCCGCGCTCAGAGCGTGACCGTCGCCGCGCGGTCGAGCGGCGAGTTCACGGCGCCGCGCCGGTGACGAGCGTCTGCAGACCGGCGGCGTCGAGCAGCGCGGCCGGCTCGACGGTCTCGCTACTCCGGACGTAGTGAAACGCGGCGCGGACGCGGTGCAGCTCGCTGTCAGGCAGCGCGCACAGCCGAGCCCAGGCCAGCCGGTAGGCCGCCAACTGCACCGCGGCGGCCTGCGCCGCCTGACCGCTCGGGCGGCGGCCGGTCTTCCAGTCGACGACGAGCCAGCCGCCGGCACCGTCGGGAAAGACCGCGTCCATCCGGCCGCGCACGACGCGCCCCCCCATCGTCATCTCGAACGGCACCTCGACCTCGGCCGGGGTCCGCTGCGCCCACTCGCTGGCCTCGAACGCGGCGCGCAAGGCGAGGAAGTCGCTGTCGTCGGCGTCGTCGTCAGCGGCCCCGGGCAGCTCGTCGAGATCGAGCAGCGCCTGGGTGTGCCAGCGTTGCTCGAGCCAGGTGTGAAAGGCCGTGCCGCGCCGGGCCAACGGCGCCGGTGGGCGGGGCAGGGGGCGGCGCAGGCTGCGGGCCAGCTCGGCCGGGTCGTGCCGCAGCTCGACGAGCTGCGACACCGAGAGGTGATCGGGCAGCTCGACCTCGACGGTTGAACTGCGCCGTAACCGCTCCCGTTCGGCCAGTAACACGTCGACGTCGTGGCGCCATTGCGCGGCCCGGGCCGCGGGCTCGGACCCGCCCGGCAGGATCGGCAACGCGAGTCCGGGCAGCACTCCGGATGCGTCGCGCACCAGCGCGGCCCCGGCGGCCACGGCGGCGCGGCGCCCAGAGGCGGTGCCGGGCGCGACGCCGAGCGGGTCGGGCGGCCAGGGCGCGGTGATTGCGTCGACCGTGCGTGGGTTGGTGGCGTCGGGCTCGGGCTCGAACCACTCCTGCGGCTCGGCGTGCTCGCGCACGGTCAGCAGGAACGGCGATGGCGGGCGTGGGGCCTTTGTCGTGTCCCAGGCGTAGCCGCTGGTCAGCAGCACCGACCGGGCGCGGGTGAGGGCGACGTAGGCCAGCCGCCGCTCCTCGTCGGCGTGCCGCTCGAGGACCGCATCGTGATGGGCGGCGAGTCGGTCACCGATGTCCCTACGCGAATGGGCGTCGGACAGGTCGAGACGCGGCAGCCCGTCGCTGTCACCGCGCAGCGGGCCGGGCAGTTCGTGCCGGGCGCGAGTCCAGTCGATGCCGCTGCCCTGGCCCGGAAACAGTCCACCGGCCAGGCCGGGAACCGCGACAACGTCCCACTCCAGCCCCTTCGCGCCGTGCACGGTCAGCAGCTGGACCCGTTCGGCCGCGACGATCACCTCGCCGGCCTCGAGGCCGTTCTCCTCGTCCTCGGCCGCCTCGAGGTAGGCCAGGAACGCGCGCAGGCTGGAGTCGCCGGCCTCGGCCGCGAACTCGGCCGCGACGTCGAGGAAGCGGTCGAGGTGCACGCGGCCCACGCGGGCCCGGTCGGGGCGGGCGGCGACCTCGATGCCCACGCCGATGGCGTGCTCGACGTCGGCGACCAGTTCGGCCAGGGGGGCGGTCAGCCGGCCGCGCAGCCGGCGCAGCTCGCCGGCCAGGCGCGACAGCCGCCGATAGCCCGCGGGCGAGAACCGGCCGGCGCCACCGAGGTCGTCGAGGGCCTCGACCAGGCTGAGCGGCTCGTGCTCGTCGTCGGGCACCTCAACCCGCTCGGCCGGCCGGACCAGGAAGGCCGCACGCTGGCGCAGCACGGCGAGGTCGCGGGGGCCGATGCGCCAGCGCGCGCCGGTCAGCAACCGCACCAGGGCGCCGCCGGGCTTGTAGTCGCCGAGCACCCGCAGCGTGGCCACGATGTCGACGACCTCGGGGGTCGTCAGCAGGCCTCCGAGGCCGACGATCTCGACCGGCAGCCCGGCGTCGTGCAGCGCATCGGCCAGCGGCGGCAGTTGCGAGCGCCGCCGGACCAACACCGACGCCGTCCGGGCACCCACCGGCAGCGCCTCCCAGGCGGCGCGCAACCGGCGGGCCACCCACGCGGCCTCGTCGTCGACGCTCTCGCAGAAGGCGACCTCGACCGTGCCGGCTCCGGCGCCGCCATGCGGGCGCAGCGGGATCGTGACCGCGCTGGTGCGTAGCGGCTGCGCCACGGCGTTCGCGGCCTGCAGGATCGCGCGGTCGTTGCGGAAGCTGGTGGCCAGCGGGTAGATCGTGGCCGGTGTGGCGTCGGCCCGGGCGAACGTGACGTCGAAGGCGCCCATGTTGCCGGCGCTCGCCCCGCGCCAGCCGTAGATCGACTGGAACGGGTCGCCGACGGCGGTGACCGGGTGCCCGCGGCCGAACAAACCGCGCAACATGACGATCTGCGCGTAGCCGGTGTCCTGGTACTCGTCGAGCAGCACGGCGCGGTAGCGGGCGCGTTCGACCGCCGCGACCTCGTCGAACTGGGCCAGCGCGGCGGCCAGGCGCATCTGGTCGCCGAAGTCGACGGCCGTCATGGACTGTTTCAGCCGCTGGTACTCGCGCACGAGCGGCACGAGGGCGCGTCGCTGCCGTAACGCATCGGCGTACGGGCCGGTGCCGTTCGGGGTCTCGCTGCGGGCGCCCGTGCCGATGGGCAGCGCATAGAACTGCTTCAACGCGGTGTCGCACCAGGCTTCGACCGCGTCGGGGTCGGCGAGGTGGTCGGCGAACTGCCCGGACATGGCGATCACCCAGTGGACGAGCGAGGCGATGGCCTTGAAGTCGGGCAGGTCGCCGGGCCAGCGGCGCACGACCGTGTCGGCCAGCTGCCAAAGCAGGGCCGGCGACAGCAGCCGGGCGTCGGGCTCGGCCCCGACCCGCAGGGCTTGCTCGCCGACGAGCCGGCCGGCGTAGGCGGCGTAGGTCGACACCGTGGGCTCGGCCGTCTGCAACGCGACCAGGTGTTCGATGTCGTCGGGGCGGTCGAACTCGACCACGCGCCGCCACTGGGCGAGCCGGCGCCGGATGCGGGCGCCGAGCTCGGCTGCGGCCTTGCGGGTGAAGGTCAGCCCGAGGATCTCGTCCGGGGCGACTCGCTGGTTGGCGACGAGCCAGACGACGCGCGCGGCCATCGTCTCGGTCTTGCCCGAGCCTGCGCCGGCGACAACGGCGGCGGGCTCGAGGCCCGACTCGATGACCGCGGCCTGCTCGTCGGTCGGCTCCGGCTGGCCGAGCAACCCGGCGAGCTCGGCGGCGGTGATCACCCGGCGGACCGTGGTTGTCATGAGGGCACCTGCCGTCCGTGCACCTGCAGCGGGCAGCAGGTGCGCACGTCGCAGATCTGGCAGCGCGAGTTCTCGATGGCGGTGAATTCGTGGCCACGCATCCGCGCGGCGACGTGATCGACGGCGTGGCGGGCCCATTGCGGGTCGTCGGCCTGGGCGAGCGGCGGCTGCCACTGCTCGACATTGCGCCCGCTCGCCCCGAGCTGCACCAGCAACGCACCGCCGGGCTCGGCGCCCGCGTCGCCGAACCCACCCTCTTGGATTGCCAGCTGGTAGGTCCCGAGCTGCGGGTGCTGGGGCAGGTCGGTGTCGCGCGGCTTGCTCTTGCCGGTCTTGAGGTCGACGACGACGAGGCGACCGTCGCGGTCGCGTTCGAGGCGATCGACCCGCCCGGCCACCACGGCGTCGCCGATGGTGACCTCGAACGGCTCCTCGACGGCCACCCGGGTCAGCTCGGCCCGGCTGTCGTGCAGCCAGGAAACCAGCCGCTGCAGCATCGTCGTGGCCCGGGCCTTCTCGTTGTCGGCGAACCACGAGGCGCCGAAGTCGATCGAGTCCCAGACCTCGTGCAGCTGCCGTTCGAACTCCGCGAGCGGTTGGTCGTCGGGCGCGTTGGCAGCGAGGTCGTGCACCACCACCCCGAGCGAGGCCGCCACGGCCTCGTCATCGCGTACGCCGAGGTCCTGCATGACGGTGCGCAGCTCGCAGGTCAGGAACGACTCGATGCGCGACGGGCTGACCCGCACCGGCCGGTCGGCGTCGGCGGTGCCCGCGACGGTGCTGAGCTCGGCCAGACCCCACCAGTCGTCGGGGTCGGCGCCCGGGACGCCGGCGGCGGCCAGCCGGGCGAGCTCGGCCGCGGCCGCGCGCCGTTCGGCCTCATCCGGCCCTTCGGGGTCGTGCGGGTTGCCGGCGCAGACGACCGCCCGCAGTTCGGCGACGAGTCCGGGCAGGTGCACGCCGCGGATGGCCGGGGTCGGCGACCGGACCTCGTCGCTCGGATCGAGTTCGTCGAGCAGGCGTGAGGGTTGCTCCTCGTCGCCGGCGACGGCGGTGACGACCAACCGACGCCGGGCCCGGGTGGCGGCGACGTAGAACAGTCGCCGCTCCTCGGCCAGCTGCGGCGCGAGGGAGGCCAGCGGGCTGTCGTCGATGCCGCGCAGCGCGTCGACCAGCAACTCGGTGCCGAGCAACGATCCGCGTCGGCGCAGGTCAGGCCACACGCCTTCTTGCACGTTGGCGACGCAGACCAGATCCCACTCCAGCCCCTTGCTGGCGTGAGCGGTGAGGATCGTGACGGCTTCGGCCGCCGGCGTCGACGTCGCGTAGTTGTCGCCCGGGATCTGCTGCGCACGCAGGTGCTCGGCGAACTGCGCGGGCGTGGCACCGGGCAACCGGTCGGTGAACCGGGCTGCGGCTTCGAACAGCTCGACGACGGAGTCGAGGTCGCGGTCGGCGGAGGTACGGGTGGCGCCGTCGGCCAGGCTCGCACGCTCCCAACGGCGGGCGAGCCCGGACGCCGCCCAGACGGCCCAGAGCAGCGCCTCGGTACTCGCCCCTGCGACCACGGCTTCCTGGCCGGCCGCCAGCACCCGAGCCACGGCGACAACCGGGCGGCGCAACGACTCGGGCAGGGTCTGCGCCCCGAGCAGATCCAGCAGCACAGGGGCGAGCCGGCCGTCCTCGTCCGGGAACTGGCGACGCAGCTCGCGCCGCAGCCGCCGCAGGTACAGCGCGTCACCCCCGCCGATCGGCCCGACGAGCAGCGTCTCGGCGAGATCCTCGCCGAGCCGCTCGGGCTCGACGGCACAGGCCAGCGCGGTCAGCAGCATCAAGACGGCCGGCTGCTCGGCCAGCGGGATGTCGTCGCCGCGGACGCTCACCGGTACGCCGGCCATCATCATCGCCCGGCGCAGCGGGCCGAGGGTCAGCGCGGTGGAGCGGACGAGCACAGCCATCTGCGACCAGGGCAGGCCGTCGAGATGCGCCGCCCGCAGCACGCCCGCGACGTAGGCGGCTTCCTCGCTCGCCGTCCGGAACACCGCGACGTCGGCCTGGCCGGCGGGTAGGCCGTCGGCGGCCTCGATCGTGCGCTGCTCGGCTCGGCCGGGCAGCCGGGCCGCGAGCCGCCGGGTGGCGGCGAGCAGTGTCGGCCCCGAGCGTCGGCTGCAGCGCAAGACCACGACCGGGACGGGGGCACCGTCACCGAAGCGGGCGTCGACGTCGCGGATGGCCGACTCGTCGGCTCCGCGGAACGCGTAGATCGACTGGTCGGGGTCGCCGACCAGCACGATCTCGTCGGCCCCGCGGGCGAGCAGCTGCAGCAACTCGGCCTGCGCCGGGTCGGTGTCCTGGTACTCGTCGACGAGGATCCGGCGGCGGCGCCCGCGTTCGGCCGCGAGCAGGCCCGGGTCGTCGCGCAGGGTGTTGAGGGCGGCCCGGATGAGTTCGGCGGTGTCGTAGGCGCCGGGGTCCTTCATCGCGTAGACGGAGTCGTACTCGGTGAGGAACTCGCCTGCCGCGACCCAGTCGGCCCGCCGCCGCGCGCGCCCGAGGTCACGCAGGCCGGGACCGTCGAGGCCGCGCTCGACCGCGCGCATCAGCAGGTTGCGCAGTTCGTCGGCGAAGCCGGTGGTCCGCAGGGCCGGACGCAGGTCGGCCGGCCAACGGGCTGGGTCGCCGTCGGCGAGCAGCTCGCGCAGCACGACGTCCTGTTCCGGGGCCGAGAGCAGGCGCGGCGCCGGCACCCCACGAGCCGCGTTGGCCATGCGCAGCACGCCGAACGCGTAGGAATGCAGCGTGCGCGCGATGGGTTCGCGGATCGTGCGGTCGAGGCGCGCGGCCACCCGGTCGCGCAGGTGAGCCGCGGCTCGCCGGCTGAAGGTCAGCATCAGGATCTGCTCGACCGGCACGCCTCGGGCGACCACCCGCTCGACCGCCGCCTCGACCAGCGTCGTGGTCTTGCCCGTGCCCGGGCCG
Organism: uncultured Jatrophihabitans sp.; assembly: GCA_964244175.1. Lineage (GTDB taxonomy): Bacteria > Actinomycetota > Actinomycetes > Mycobacteriales > Jatrophihabitantaceae > Jatrophihabitans. The sequence continues at coordinate 16,731 of CAXTHY010000018.1, forward strand.
GCCAGTACCAGCAGCGGCCCGCCAGGATGCTCGACGACCGCGCGCTGGGCGTCGTCGAGCAGCGGCGCAGCGGCGGCCGCTCGGGCCGGGCGCACCAGTCGGTAGGCGGACTCGCTCACGTCTGCAATCTCAGCATGCGGCGCCGACAGTTTCGCGATCCGTCGCTAGCCGGCTTGTTGGCTCAGCCCCAGTTCGCTCAACCCCAGCGCGTCGCGATAGAACGCCGGCGCCTGTTCGTAGTCATCGACGGTCAGCACGAGACGCAGTTCGCGCACAGCGGTCATCGGCCGATTCTCGCGCACCGGTTACGGTCGCGGTCGTGGAATGCCCCCGATCGGCTCGGCCGTGATCACGGCCGGCATCGATCTGGCCGCGGCGCCGAAGAACACCGGCGTAGCCGTGTTGGACGGGCTGCGTGTGCGCGACTTGGTGGTCGATGCCACCGACACGTGCATCGTCGAACTCAGTACCGCGGCGTCGAAGATCGGCATCGACTGCCCCCTCGGCTGGCCCGCGCTCTTCGTTGACTTCGTCGGGCGTCAGGCCGCCGGCCGGGCCCTGCCGCCGGTAGCCACGATCGCCGATCGCGCGCAACTGGCCTACCGGGTCACCGACCTGTACGTGGCGCGCGAGCACCCGCCGCTGCGACCGCTCAGCGTGTCGGCCGATCGAATCGCGCACGCCGCGTTCCGGTGTGCCGGCCTGCTGCCCTCGCTCGATCCGGCACTTGACCGCAGTGGGCACGGGCGCGTGGTCGAGACCTATCCGGCGGGGTCTCTCTACACGTGGGGGATGGAGTACCGCCGCTACAAGGGACGCGACGGTCGGCCGTTGCGGGAGCAGATCGTGCGCCGGCTCGGTACCGTCGTCGATTTCGGTGACAACGCGGGACTGTGCATCGACAGCGACCACGCTCTCGACGCCGTGATGGCCGCCCTGACCGCTCGCGCCGCCGCCGCCGGGCGGGCGACGTTGCCCGCGCCGGCCGACCTCGCCGCGGCGCGCCTCGAGGGCTGGATCACGCTGCCCACCTGCGAGTTGGCCGACCTCACCGACCCGCTCCGGTGATGATCTCGGGCGTAGCACGCCGCTACGCGTGCTACGACCGAGATCATCGCGGCAGGTGGGTCGCAGTGCGATGCTGAGGTGATGACGCCCCCACTCGCCGTCGAGACCGACCCCTCCGATGTGGGTTTCGACGCCGCCCGCCTCCAGCGCATCGACACCCACCTGCAGCGCTACGTGGACGACGGTCGGCTGCCGGGCTGGTCGGTGCTGGTCACCCGGCACGGCCAGATCACGCACCTCGGGCACGGTGGTCGGCGCGACGTCGAGGCCGGGCTGCCGGTCGAGCCCGACACGATCTTCCGCATCTTCTCGATGACCAAGCCGGTCACCTCGGTCGCGGCGATGATGCTCTACGAGCAGGGCGCGTTCGAGCTGACCGACCCGATCGCGCGGTACCTGCCGGAGTTCGCCGATCTGCGGGTGTGGGACGGCGGTTCGGACCTCAAGCCCAAGACCGTTCCCGCGCTCGAGCCGATCCGGGTCTGGCACCTGCTCACGCACACGTCCGGGCTGACTTACGGCTTCCACCACGCCCACCCGGTCGACACGATGTATCGCGCCGACGGCTACGAGTGGACGATGTCGCCGGATATCGACCTGGCCGGCGCCTGCGAGCAGTGGGCCGGCCTGCCCCTGCTCTTCCATCCCGGCCGGGAGTGGAACTACTCGGTGTCGACGGACGTGCTGGGTCGTCTCGTCGAGGTGCTGGCCGGCCAGCCGCTCGGCGAGGTCTTCCGCGAGCTGATCTTCGACCCGCTCGGCATGACCGACACCGCGTTCGGGCCGAGCGCCGACAGTCTCGAGCGGGAGGCGGCCCTTTACGTGCCGTCGCCGCGCGGTGGCCTGGTCCGCAGCGATGAGCTCGCCGCCAGCGTCGACTCACCGGCGTGGTCGTCCGGCGGGGGCGGGTTGACGTCGACGGTCGCCGACTACCACCGCTTCACCCAGATGTTGCGCGGTCGCGGCGCGCTCGGTGCGGTACGGCTGCTGGGCGATCGGACGGTGCGCTACATGACGCGCAACCACCTGCCCGGCGGCGCCGACCTGGTGGCCTTCGGGCGCCCGCTGTTCGCCGAGACCCCGTTCGACGGCGTCGGCTTCGGGCTCGGATTCTCGGTGACGCTGGACCCGGTGGCCGCCCACACCCTCAGCTCCCCTGGCGAGTTCGCGTGGGGCGGCGCGGCCAGCACGGCGTTCTGGGTCGATCCGCTCGAGGACATCACGGCGGTATTCATGACCCAACTGCTGCCGTCGAGCACCTACCCGATCCGCTCACAGCTGCGCCAGCTCATCTACTCCGCGCTCGTCGACTGACCGTCCCAGCGGAAGATCTTCAACTCGACGCGGTCGCCCACGAAGCGCACTCCTTCGGCCAGCAGCCGTTGTCGCTGCTCGGTGTAGATGTGTTCGGCCAGGCTGCCGTCGGCGCGCAGCACGCGATGCCAGGGCACCGATCCATCGTCTGCGGCGAGGACGCGACCAACTGATCGCGGCGACCGGATCCCGGCGTACTCGGCGACGTCCCCATACGTCATCACCCGGCCGGGCGGGATCGATTCGACGGCCTGCAAGACCCGCTGCGCGAGGTCATTCGGCTCCCCCGGCCCGTTCGACCCGGCGTGCGATCGTGGAGTCATGACGTCACGATCGCACGCCCGATCGGCGGTGCCGTCGGCACTGCCGATCTTCGGCGCACCCATGGCCGGCGGCCCGACGAAACCTGAACTGGTTGCCGCGGTCAACGCCGCCGGAGGCTTCGGGTACCTGGCCGCCGGCTATCTCAGCGCGGACGCCTTGCGTGCCGCGCTGGCCCGCACGCGGGAGCTGACGCAGGCACCGATCGGCGTCAACCTGTTCGTCCCGTCGCCGCCTGACGCCGACGACGCTGCGCTTGCCGCCTACGCCGCCCGGCTGGCGGCGGAGAGCCAGCGGCTCGGCGTCGCCCCGGGCGAGCCGCGGTGGGACGACGACGCGTACGACGCGAAACTTGAGCTCCTCGCGTCCGCCGGAATACACACGGTGAGCTTCACTTTCGGCCGGCCGACCGCGGAGGTCGTCCGGCGCCTGCAGCGCGCGGATGTGCGGGCGGCGGTCACCGTCACGTCGGCCGACGAGGCGCGCCTGGCCGCGGACGACGGTGCCGATTCGTTGGTCGTGCAGGGCACTGAGGCGGGTGGGCACCAAGGCACGTTCGCCAATGGCGAGCCGAACCGGACGCCGCTGCTGGACGCGCTGGCCCTAGTGCAAGCGGCGGTCGATCTGCCGCTGGTCGCCGCCGGCGGCATCATGACCGCGCTCGACGCGCAGGCTGCGTTCGACGCCGGGGCGCAGGCGGTCCAGATCGGCACGGCCCTGCTGTGCACGCCCGAGGCCGGGACGTCGGCGGTCCATCGCGCCGCACTTCTCGACCAGCGCTACCCGGGCACCGTGCTCACGCGGGCGTTCACCGGACGCTGGGCCCGCGGGCTTGCGAACCGATTCACCGCCGACTTCAGCGATGCACCCGCCGGTTACCCGCAGGTGCATTTCCTCACTCGGCCGCTGCGCACCGCCGCCGTGCAGGCCGGCGATCCGGACGTACCGAATCTCTGGGCCGGCACCGAGTGGCGCAACGTGACCGCCGAGCCCGCGGGTGTCGTCGTGCGCCGGATCGCGGGCGGCGCACTCTAGGCCTGCCCGGACTTCTCAGGACAGCCACGCTGTACACCTGAGCCTGGCAGGGCAGCGTCAGCCGGGGTCGCGGCCGGTCAGCGCCACCAGCTTGTCGATCGTCGAGGCGTCGTCATCGACCGGGATCGGGTCGTCGAACATGCCGCTGCCGGTGAGATCTCCGAACTCCACGACCTGTGCGTACGCGGCCGCAACGGTGTCGTCGGACAGCGGCTGCGAATATCCGATCGCGGTGCCGAGATCCCAGCCGTGCACGACCAGGTCGACGATCATTTCCGCGATGTAGTCGCGCACCGGGGTGGTGCCGCGGGATAGCTCGACGGTGCGGGCCAAGGCGCCGTCGGCGGCGAAGGCGTCGGCCGAGCCGATCGCCGCCTCGTCCCACTCCTCGGCCAGATTGGCCCCCACGCCGCCGTCGACCGGCAGCGAGCGGGCGCCCTGGACGATCTTGGCGGCCGAGTCGAGATCCTGCCCGTGCAGCAGTGGCGCCGCCCAGCGGTGCTCGTCGATCAGATGCCCGACGAGGTCGGCCACGGTCCATTCGGCCGCGGGTGTGGACTGTCGCCACTGCTGTTCGGTGACCGCGTGAACGCGCTCGCCGAACTCACGCTGGGCTTTCAGGAACAGGTTCAGATGATCGTCCATGCCGATATTTCTACCCGGCCGGAGCCGATCAATAGACCGGCAAGCTCTGATCCACCTGGTTCACCCAGGCGGTGACGCCGCCCTGCACGTGCACCGCGTCGGAGAAGCCGGCGTTCTTGACCGCGGCCAGCGTCTCAGCCGAACGCACCCCGGACTTGCAGTACATGATGATCTGCTTGTCGTGCGGCAGCGACGCCAGCGCGTCACCGCGCAGGATCTCGTCCTTGGGGATCAACGTGGCGCCGGGGATCTTCACGATCTCCCATTCGGCCGGCTCGCGGACGTCGACGAGGTAGGTCGGCTTGTCCGAGTCGAGCAGTTCCTCGAGCTCCTTGGCGGTGATGGTCGAGCCGGCCGCCGCGTGCTGGGCCGCTTCGGAGACGACGCCGCAGAAGGCCTCGTAGTCGATGAGCTCGGTGACACTCGGGTGCTCGCCGCAGACGGCGCAGTTCGGGTCCTTGCGCACCTTGATCTTGCGGTACGCCATCTCGAGCGCGTCGTACACCATCAGCGAGCCGAGCAGCGGCTCGCCGATACCGGTCAGCAGCTTGATGGCCTCGTTGACCTGGATCGACCCGATCGAGGCGCAGAGCACGCCCAGCACGCCACCCTCGGCGCAGGACGGGACCATGCCCGGCGGCGGCGGCTCGGGGTACAGGCAGCGGTAGCACGGGCCGTGCTCGGCCCAGAACACGCTGGCCTGGCCGTCGAAGCGGTAGATCGAGCCCCACACGTACGGCTTGTGCAGCAGCACGGCGGCGTCGTTGACGAGGTAGCGCGTGGCGAAGTTGTCGGTGCCGTCGACGATGAGGTCGTACTGCGCGAACAGGTCCATCACGTTGGACGAATCCAGGCGCAGTTCGTGGACGTTGACCTGAACGAGCGGGTTGATCTCGTGCACGCTGTCGGCGGCGGATTGGGCCTTCGACCGGCCGATGTCACTCTGGCCGTGGATGATCTGGCGCTGCAGGTTCGACTCGTCGACCTCGTCGAACTCGACGATGCCGAGCGTTCCGACGCCGGCCGCGGCCAGGTACATCAGGGCGGGCGAGCCGAGGCCACCGGCGCCGATGCACAGCACCCGAGCGTTCTTGAGCCGTTTCTGCCCGGCCATCGCGACGTCGGGAATGATCAGGTGGCGGCTGTAACGACGGACCTCGTCGATCGTCAGCTCAGCGGCTGGCTCCACGAGCGGCGGCAAAGACACGGCGGTTCCCTTTTCAGTGGGCGGATTCCTCTGCGTCAACCCTGACACGAGACGCGGCATTCCGGCCACCCGGCCGCTGAGTCAGTCGCCGAGGCCGTACTCGTCGTTCGCGGCGGTGTCGGGCTGCTCGGCCCCCGGTGCCCCGGCTACCCCGACCGGGTAAGGCCACGGGTTCGCCTGGCACATCTTGTCGGTCTTGGCCGAACGCAGGCCGAACGTCTGCTGCATCATCACCGGCGCCAATCCGCCGGGCAGGCACTGGTGCGCGTGCCGATGACCGAGCGCGTGCCCGTCCTCGTGATTGATCATGTAGATGCGGTAGGACGTGAGGTCGCCCACATAGGCCGCCGACCCGCGGACCCAGCGCGCGTCGTTGAACACGACACGATTGACGTCAGAGTTGCCGCCAGCCGGCGCGTAGCACGACGTCTCGACCGGGATCGAGTACCCGCACAGCTTGCGCACGGTCAGCGCCGAGGTCAGCGAGATGCGGAAGTCCGGTGTTCCACTGTCGACGCGCTCGAGCCGGACACCGTGCCCCACCCAGCTGCGCTTGTCCGACAGCACGGCCACGACCGTGCTCTCGAACTGCTTGACGTCGACATCGTTGATGCCGCGCTCGACCTCGATGCTGTAGCGGTAGAGGCGACCCGCGCCTTGCGCCGGGCTCGTGCCCTTGAGCACGCGGAAGGTGCCGTCGCCCTTCTTCGTATAGGGCGCACCGGCCGGCAGCGCGGCCGCCTTGAGCACGTTGTCATTCACGCGCGGGCCGGCGGCGTCGTCCTTCAACGCGATACTGGCCGGCGCCACCGCCGGTTGCGCCGCGGTCTTGCGCACCGGCTTGGCCGCCGCGGCGCCGGTGTGCCGGCGCACCTGGTCGGTGGTCAGCAGCGCGGCGAAGGTGATGACGACGAGGATCGGCAGGGCATAGGCCCGCCAGCCGTAGCGGTCGGTGAAGTCGTGCCAGGAGTCGGCGATCGTGCGGCGTGAGGTGCGGGGACCGAAGGTCACCCCGGCATTGCGGACCGCCGCACGGGCCCGAGCGACGTCATCGGGCGTGCGCTCGCGCTCGACGGTCACCGTCGTCGTACGCGCATGAGGTCGGTCCTCCGTCGACGGCACAGCTCCAGGCTGCCATACAAGGGCCGGAATACCCGTGATTGGCGCAGTGCCCGACTCAGCGAGGCTCGACCGCGGCGTCCTCGAACAGCGCGACCATCATGCGCGCCGTCGCCACCGGGTCCTCCATCATCGCCGTGTGACCGATGTTCTCCATGACCTGCAGCCGCGAGTCGGGGATCGCCGCCGCCACGTAGGGCGCGAGGTCGGGGGCGACGAGCTTGTCGTCGTCGCCCCAAATCACCAGGGTCGGGGCGGTGATGCGGCGCATGGTGGCCCACCCCCGACGTCCGCGCAGGATCTGCGAGCGCGCCAGCCCGCGCATCGAGCGCAGCATGGCGCTCTCGGCCCAGGGGGCGTCCACCCGGTCGCGGGCCTCGGCGATCGCCTCGTCCAATCGGGCCCGCGGATATCGCGACGGGTCGGCGAAGCACAGCCTGATCGTGCCCTTCACCCGCGCCTCGACGGCGTAGCGCTTCGCGAAGGACTTCATCGCCCACTCGCCGAGCACCGGGATGACCAGCAGCGCAGTGCGCGGATCGTTGCGCAGCGGGTAGATGCGCACGCGGTTGTCAGGCACCGCCGGCGAGACCAGCGTCAGGGTGCGGACGAGGTCCGGACGCCGGGCGGCGACCACAATGCTGATCGCGCCGCCCATCGAGTTGCCGATCAGATGAACCGGCCCGCGTCCGGACTCCTCGAGGTACCTGATCACCACGCGGGAATGAGCGCCGGGCGTGTAGCGGTTGTCGGCAGCCGGACCCGACCGGCCGTGCCCCGGCAGGTCGATGGCCTCGACCGCGAGCCGGTCGCGCAGGGCGCCGGCCAGATCGGTCCAGTTGTGCGCCGACCCGCCCAGCCCGTGCACGCACAGCGCGGGCTCGGCGTCGGGGTTGTCGCTGGGCGTGGTGCGGACGTGCAGGCGCTGCGCGCCCACCGTGACCTCACGGCCGGGCCAGATCCGAGTGTCGGCGCCGACCGAGATCTCGACGTCGGCCAGCCGAGCTTCGGGTGCGGTGCGAGCAGGCGGTTTCGGCACACCGGCCACCCTACGGAGCAGGCCGCCCCGACCGGACACAGGCACCCGGGTCTCGATCTTGTGCAGCCCACGGCGCCCCGACGCAGCCCGCCGCACAAGATCAGCGGCCGTTCAGGCGCTCTTGCGGGCCGCTGCCTTCTTGGCCGTGCCCTTCTTGGCCGTGCTCTTCTTGGCCGTGCTCTTCTTCGCTGTCGCCTTCTTGGCCGGGGCCTTCTTGGCCGCCTTCTTCGCCGGCGCCTTGGCCGCCGCCTCCTTCGTGGTCTTCTTGGCCGTGCCCCCCTTGGCCGTGCCCCCCTTGGCCGGGGCCTTCTTGGCCGGGGCGCTGCCCGACGAAGTCGACGCCTGCTTCGCGGGGCCGGACGCGGACTCGCCGCGGCCCTTCTTGGCCGCATCGACCGACGCGCGCAGCGCCGACATGAGATCGACGACATTGCCGGCGTTGGGCTGCGGCTCCTCGCTCTCGACGACCTCGCGGCCCTCGACCTTCGCCTCGATGACCGACTCGAGCGCCGCGCGATAGTCGTCGGTGAACTCCTCGGGTTCGAAGTCGCCGGCCATGCTCTCGAGCAGCGAGCGCGCCATCTCCTTCTCCTGCGGGCGCAGTTCGACCTTGTCGTCGAGGAAGGCGAAGTCCGGCTCCCGCACCTCGTCGGGCCAGATCATCGTGTAGAGGACGATCACGCCGTCACGCACGCGCAGCGTGGCCAGCTGCTCGCGGTTGCGGATCGCCACCTTCACCACGCCCACGGTCTCGCTCGCCTCGAGCGCATCGCGTAGCAGCACGTAAGGCTTGACCGCGTTCTTCTCCGGCTCGAGGTAGTAGCTCTTGTTGTAGTAGATGGGGTCGATCTGGTCGGCCGGGACGAACTCCACGACGTCGACGACACGCGCGCTGGGCAGCGGCAGGTCGGCGAAGTCGTCGTCGGTGAGCACCACCGTCTCGCCGCTGGCCAGCTGGTAGCCCTTGGCAATGTCGGCGTAGGCCACCTCTTCGCCGTCGGTCTCGGCCACCCGCTTGTAGCGGATCCGGGCGCCGTCGCTTCGCCGCACCTGATTGAAGCTGACGCTCTTCTCCTCCGTCGCCGAGTACAGCTTGACGCCGATACTCACCAGCCCGAAAGAGACGCTGCCCTTCCAAATTGATCTCATGCGCATAAGTTTGGACGGGTGAACCCGATGCTCGCCACACCGGTGACCACATTGCCGCGTGGGGACGGGTGGGCGTTCGAGTTCAAATGGGACGGGGTGCGCACCCTGCTCGACGTCGGGGAGCACGGCGTACGGCTCGTCAGCCGCGCCGGGAACGACGTCAGCAAGGGCTACCCGGAGATCGTGGCGCAGGCCGCCGACGTCGGCGATGCGCTGCTCGACGGCGAGATCGTGGCCTTCGTCGACGCTCGCCCGTCCTTTGAACGACTCCAGTCCCGGATGCATCTGCGCGGCAAAGCCGACGTCGCGCGGGTGGCGGCCGAGGCGCCGGTCACCTTCGTCGCCTTCGACCTGCTGCGCCGCTACGGCCTCGACCTCACGGCCCGGACGTACCGCGAGCGCCGGGCCACGCTGGAGCGCTTCGCCGAGGAGAACGCGGGCTGGACGCTGTCGCCGTCCTTCGACGACGGCGAGGCGACCGAGACCGTCGCCCGGGCCCACGGCCTCGAAGGTGTCGTGGCCAAGCGGGCGAACTCCATCTACCGCCCGGGCGTGCGCAGCGACGACTGGCGCAAGCTGCGCTTCGTCCGCTCCGGCGACTTCGCCGTCATCGGCTGGGAGGCCGCCGCCGAGCATCCCACGACCCTGAGCTCGCTGGTCCTGGGCCGTTCCGGAGAGGACGGCCTGCGCTACGCCGGGCGCGTCGGCAGCGGCCTGTCGGGGCGGCTGGCCAGCAGGATCAAGGGCATGCTCACCGAACGCGCCGACCCCCCGGTGCGGGGCGTCCCGCCGCCGCTCAACCGTCGTCCGCTGCACTGGGTGGAGCCGGAAATGGTCATCGAGGTGGAGTTCCTCAATTGGACCGGGGACGGTCGCCTGCGCAATCCGGTGTTCCGCGGCATCCGCGACGACAAGTCCGTGGCCGAGGCCACGGGGGACGGGTAGGGCGATGGCCAAGCCGAGCGAGAAGGTCACGGTCGACGTCGACGGGCGGCATCTCACGCTGTCGAACCTGTCGAAGGTGCTCTACCCCGACGCCGCGTTCACCAAAGGCGAGATCATCGACTACTACAGCCGCATCGCGCCGGTCCTGCTCCCCCACCTCGCCGATCGGCCGCTAACGGTCAAGCGCTACCCGAACGGCGTGGACCAGCACTTCTTCTTCGAGAAGAACGCGACGCGGGGCAAGCCGGACTGGGTCCGCACGGTCACCCTGCCGGTGCCGGGCTCGACCAAGAATCGCGAGACAATCGACTTCGTCGTCGTCGAGGAGCTGCCCACGCTGGTGTGGCTGGCCAATCTCGCCGCGCTGGAGCTGCACGTGCCGCAATGGCGGGTGCCCAAGCGGGCGCGCAAGGCGCGAACCGACCTGGTGGTGTTCGACCTCGACCCCGGGCCACCGGCGACCATCGCCGAGTGCTGCGAGGTCGCCGTACTGCTGCGCGAGCGGCTTGAGGCCGATGGGCTGACGGCCTTCGCGAAGACGTCGGGCTCGAAGGGCATGCAGGTCAGCGCGCCGGTCCAGGTGGACGACCAGGGGCTGCCGTCCAAGTACGCCCACGAGATCGCCAAACGCCTGGAGCGCGAGAAGCCGGACCTGATCGTCTCGCGGATGACCAAGTCGCTGCGGCCGGACAAGATCTTCGTCGACTGGAGCCAGAACAACCCGGCCAAGACCACGGTCGCGCCCTATTCGCTGCGGGCCAAGGAATCGCCCACGGTGTCGACGCCGCTGACGTGGGACGAGGTCGAGGCGGGCGGGCAACTGTCGTTCACCGCCGCCCAGGTGCTGGACCGGGTCGAGGAACACGGCGATCTGTTCGCGGGTGCGCTGGCTGACAAATGCCGCATACGGCTCACGGCCAAGATGGCTCGCGGCGAGTAGGCTCCCGCCGTGTCTCGTGCCATGGGGTCGGAGATGGGCCGCGGCGGGCGGTTGCCGCGCTCGGCGCGACGTAAGCAGCTGCTGGCGGCGGCGCAAGAGGTCTTCGTCGCCAACGGTTATCACGCGGCCGCGATGGACGACATCGCCGAACGCGCCGGGGTGTCCAAGCCCGTTCTGTACCAGCATTTCCCCGGGAAGATGGACCTGTACCTGGCCCTGCTCGACACCCAGGCCGCGGCTCTGGGCGACGCCGTCGTGGCCGCCCTCGCCGGCACCACCGACAACGAGCAGCGCATCCACGGCGTGCTGAGCGCGTACTTCGCATTCGTCGCCCGTGACGACCACGACGGCGCGTTCCGGCTGATCTTCGAGAGCGACCTGTTCAACGACCCCGAGGTGAAGCAGCGGGTCGAGTCGGTAACGCAGAAGACGATGGAGGCCGTGGCCGACACGGTCGCGGCCGACACCGGGCTCAGGCGCCCGGAGGCCGAACTGCTGGCCACTGCGCTGACCGGCGCTGCACAGGTCGCGGCCCGCTGGTGGCTGGCCAACGACCGTACCGTGGCCCAAGAGGACGCGGTCCACCTGTTGGAGTCGTTGCTGTGGCGCGGCATCTCGAACTTCCCCCGCCAGGGCTGAGCCGTTCGCTCTCGGCACACGCCCCGTGCGGCGCGCTACCCGTCCCCTCGACTAGCGTTGGTGCTCACCGCGTCGCAACTTGCGACGAAGAACTGCTCAGGAGGCCCGGCGTGGAGGTCAAGATCGGCGTGCTGCACACAGCCCGCGAGATCGTGCTGGATATCCCGCAGACTCCCGAAGAGGTCGAGCAGGCGGTGGCGGCGGCGCTGAAGAGCGTCGACGGCGCGCTCGTGCTCATCGAGGAGCGCGGCCGCAAGGTCATCGTCCCCGGCAACCTGGTGGCCTACGTCGACATCGCGCAGGCCGACTCGCGGCGCGTGGGTTTCGCCGCGCCGTAAGCCAGGGCGCGCTCAGGCGAGCGTGTCAGCTGTCCAAACCGAGGGCGACCAACCGCTCGGCATGCCGATCGGTAATGCGCGTGATCAACCCGGCCACCCCGGTCAGGTCGCCGGCACCCTCGACGAGCAGGACGGTCAGCGAGTCGCGGTCGGCGAGCACGTGCTGGGTCTGGCTGATGGCCTCCCCGACGAGCCGCCGGGCCCACAGCGCCAGGCGACCGGCCACCGACGGCTGCTCGGCCACCGCGGCGTGCACCTCCCGCACCGCGAACTCGGCCCGTCCGGACTCGACGAGCACCTCGCGGATCAGGTCACCGGTGCCGTCATCGACGAATACGGCGACCTCGCGGTAGAAGTCCGCGGCCATCCCGTCCCCGACGTAGGCCTTCACCACGCTCTCCAGCCAGGTCGAGGGCTGCGTGATGGCGTGATAACTCTCGAGGGCGGCGACGAACGGCGCCATCGCATCCTCGGGCGCCGCGCCGAGTTCGCGCAGGCGCTGGGCGATCTGCTCGTAGTGGCCGAATTCGCGCGCCGCCATCGCCGACATCTCCGCCCGGCCGGCGAGGGTCGGCGCCAGCCCGGCGTCGTCGGCCAGGTGGTCAAAGGCACTGAGCTGGCCGTAGGCGAGAGCGCCGAGCAGGTCGACAACGGCTTCACGGGACGGCACGTCCGGCAGGTTAGCGGGCGCGCCCGCTAGACTGGGGCGGCACACGTATTTCGAATCTGCGCGTTGACCGCTCTGATTGCACGTCGATCGGGCGCCTCCCTCCCTGTGGGTCGCAGGCGCAAACCCAGCATCACGGTCAGCGCACCCGTACTGATGGGATCGCATGACCAACGACACCGGCTCGCTCTCGCCTGCCGAAACAGACCACCGCAGTGACCTCGACGACGCCGTCGTCCCCACCCCCGAGCCGGACGCGCTGGCCGCGCGTGCGCCCGTCCGCGAGGACAGCCCGGCCTTCAGCGAGTTCGACATCAAGCCCGAGATCGTCCAGGCCCTCGCCGACGTGGGCATCGTGCGGACGTTCGCGATCCAGGAGCTCACGCTGCCGATCGCCCTCGCCGGCAACGACCTCATCGGGCAGGCCCGCACCGGCACCGGCAAGACACTCGGGTTCGGCGTGCCGCTGCTCAACCGCCTCACCCTGCCCGGCGGCGACGGCGCCAAGCCGCAGTCGCTGGTCGTCGCGCCGACGCGGGAGTTGGCCGTGCAGGTCTCGGCCGACCTCGCCAGCGCCGGCAAGCGGCTCGGCGCGCGCGTGCTCACCATCTACGGCGGCCGCGCCTACGAGCCGCAGCTCGAGGCGCTCAAGCGGGGCGTCGATGTCGTCGTCGGCACGCCCGGGCGGCTGCTCGACCTCGCGCAGCAGGGTCACCTGACGCTGTCCGACGCCCGGATCCTGGTGCTCGACGAGGCTGACGAGATGCTCGACCTCGGCTTCCTGCCGGACATCGAGAAGCTGCTGACCATGGTCCCGGCCGCCCGCCAGACCATGCTGTTCTCCGCGACCATGCCCGGCCCGATCGTCGCGCTGGCCCGGCAGTTCCTGATCCAGCCGATCCAGATCCGGGCCGAGCACGGCAGCGGCCTGCCCAGCACTTCGCATGTCGATCAGTTCGTCTACCGCGCCCACGCCATGGACAAGGTCGAGTTGCTCACCCGCGTGCTCCAGGCCCGCAGCCGCAGCCTCGCGCTGATCTTCACCCGCACCAAGCGCACCGCGTCCAAGGTCGCCGACGAGCTTGCCGACCGCGGCTTCGCGGCCGCCGCGATCCACGGCGACCTCGGGCAGGGCGCCCGCGAGCAGGCCCTGCGCGCGTTCCGCTCGGGCAAGATCGACGTGCTGGTCGCCACCGACGTCGCCGCTCGCGGTCTGGACGTCGACGGTATCTCGCATGTGATCAACTACCAGGCACCGGAAGACAGCATGACCTACGTGCACCGCATCGGCCGCACGGCGCGCGCGGGCAAGAAGGGCAGCGCCGTCACGCTCGTCGACTGGGACGACATCCCCCGGTGGAAACTGATCTGCGACGAGCTCGAACTGCCTTT